>JBKEBU010000069.1:0-31748 GCA_047973325.1 Propioniciclava sp.
AAGCTGCCGCCTTACCTCGGCTTCTTCGGTGGGCGACGCTTCGTGCCCATCATCGTGTCGCTGACCTCGCTCGTGCTGAGCTTCGGGATGGCCTACTGCTACCCCTTGTTCAACACCGGTCTGACAAGTCTGGGTGCCTTCATCGGCGGCACCGGCGCCTTCGGCGCCTTCATCTACGGATTCGCCAACCGGATGCTCATTCCGGTAGGCCTGCACCACATCCTCAACTCCTACGTCTGGTTCCTGCAGGGCTCCTACACACCACCCGGTGGCGCCACCGTCACCGGCGAACTCACCCGCTTCTACGCCGGCGACATGACAGCCGGGCTGCTCACCGCCGGGTTCTACCCGGTCCTCATGTTCGGCCTGCCGGGTGCGGCGCTGGCCATGATTCAGATGGCGAAGCCGGCCCAGAGGAAGGCCGCCATCGGCATTCTGTCGGCGGCCGCGCTGACGGCGTTCATCACCGGAATCACCGAACCGCTCGAGTTCGCCTTCATGTTCGTCGCGTTCCCGCTGTACGTGCTGCACGCGCTCCTCACTGGGCTGGCTCTGGCGATCGCCTATGTGCTCGACATCCACCTCGGCTTTTCCTTCTCCGCCGGCCTCATCGACCTGATCCTGTACGGCACCGCGCCGGCGGCACAGAATGTCGGCCCGTTGCTCCTCATGGGCGTGGGCTATTTCGTCCTCTACTATCTTGTGTTCCGGGTCGCGATCACCCGATGGAACCTGCGTACCCCCGGCCGGGAACCTGAGGATGAGTTCGCCGCAGAGCAGGCGGCGGATCTGAGCGACGCAGCGGCTTCGTCGAGCGGGCAGGGCAGCCTCGACAGCCGGGCGGAGAAGCTCATCACCGCCTTCGGCGGGCGCGACAATCTTGTCAATGTCGATGCGTGTATCACCCGATTGCGCATGGAGGTCGCTGACAAGACCAGGGTGGATCAGGACCTGCTGAAATCGCTGGGCGCGCTCGGCGTCGTCGAGGTCGGAAACAATGTCCAGGCTATTTTCGGAACCGAGTCCGAGGTGCTCAAGGAGGAGATCAAAGACGTTCTCTGAACACTCCCTTGGCCGGCCGGGGCCTCGCCTTCCCCTTGTCCTTCGCGGGGTTCCGGCCCTGAACAATCACCCACACTGAGCAACTGACAAGGAGTCATGCATGGAAGTCATCATCGTTGAGCGCCCCGAGGACGCGTCCGCACTGGTTGCGGACGCGTATTCACGTCTCCTGGGTGCCACTCCCACGGCGGTCCTGGGGCTGGCAACGGGATCGACCCCGCTGGGCGTCTATCAGGAGCTGGTGCGACGCCACCGTGACGAAGGGCTGAGCTTTGCGCGGGCGCGGGCCTTCCTGCTCGACGAGTATGTGGGGCTGCCCGCCGACCATCCGGAGCGCTACCGCGCCTTCATCGAGCGGGAGTTCACCGGTCAGGTCGACTTCGCCCCGGCGGCCGTCGTCGGTCCGGACGGGTTGGCGACCGACCTGGCCGCTGCCGGACCTGCCTACGATGCGGCCATCCGCGAGGCCGGGGGGGTTGACATCCAGATCCTCGGCATCGGGTCCGACGGCCATCTGGCGTTCAACATGCCGATGTCGAGTCTGAGCAGCCGGACCCGGCTCAAGACCCTCACGCCCAAGACCCGGCAGGACAATGCCCGCTTCTTCGACGGTGACCTCGATCAGGTGCCGACCCACTGCCTCACCCAGGGGCTGGGCACCATCATGGAGAGCCGGCACGCGATCATGCTCGGCTTCGGTGAGGGCAAGGCCCAGGCGGTCCGGGAGTGTGTGGAAGGTGCGGTGAGTGCCCACTGGCCGGCGTCGGTCCTGCAGATGCATCCGCATGCGACGATCGTGGTCGACGCCGCCGCTGCCAGCCAGCTGGCCTTCACCTCGTACTATCAGACGACGTTCGCCGGCAAGCCTGAATGGCAGGGGATCTGATCATGGAGATACGCGCGGCCGCCGGGCTCGTCGACGGGGCCCTGATCGGCCCGATCCGAGTCGGTGTCGGAGCCGGGCGGATCACCGGCGTGGTCGTCGGGGCCGAAGCCGATGCCGGAGGGCCGCCTGACGTCGACCTCGGCGAGGCCACCCTCACCCCAGGACTCCTGGACCTCCAGATCAACGGGTGTTTCGGCACCGACTTCGCCGGTGCCCAACCTGAGGACTGGTCCCCGATCCTCAGTCGGCTGGCTTCCCACGGGGTCACCGGGATAGAGCCGACAATCATCACCGCACCACTGGAGAACCTCCCCGCAGCCTTCGCCGGCGTCGATGCCGCCGAGCAGGCCCACCGGGACCAGCCCGTGTGCCGGATTCTGGGGGTCCACCTGGAAGGCCCCTTCATCTCTCCCCGGCGCAGCGGGATGCACCGCACCGACTGGATGATCGATCCGACCCCGGAGGCACTCGACGCATTGCTGGAACCCGAGGCGACCCGTCGGATTCTGACAACTGTCACCCTCGCGCCGGAGCGGGAGCATGCGCTGGCAGCGATCTCCCGGCTGACCGGCGCCGGCTACATCGTCGCGGTCGGACACTCAGATGCCACCGCCGATGTGGTCCGGGCGGCCGGCGACGCCGGGGCGAGAATGACGACTCACATCTTCAACGCCCAGCGACCCCTCACCCACCGGGATCCCGGGGTCCCGGGCGGGGTGCTCTCCGATGACAGGTTCTTCATCGGGACCATCATCGATGGTCTCCACGTGGATCCCCGGGTGGTCGGGATCGTGGCCGAGTCGGCGCCAGGCCGGATGGTCGGGGTCACCGATGCCATTGCCACCGCGGGGCTCCCGCCGCACACGCCGCTCCACTTCGGTGGCTACACCGTTGCCAATGATGAGAACGGACTTGGCCGGCGCGAGGACGGAACCATCTCTGGTGCCGGCATCCTGCTCGATGAGGGGGTGCGCCGGATGGTGGCCGCCGGCATGGATGCCGCCGTCATCCTGGCAGCCTGCACCGAGGTGCCGGCCCGGTCCCTGGGCCGAACCGACATCGGCCACCTGGTAGTCGGTTCCCATGCGGACCTGGTCGCGTGGGATGCCGACCTCCAACCACGACGGGTCTGGGTGGGAGGTCAGGAGATCGCGGCGGGGAACGCGTCCTCCGGCACCGTCGTGACCGGCTGATCGAGCCTGTGTGCGTCTCCCCGATCCCGGAAGTACGCCGTTCTCGCATCGAGCCATGTTCCCATCCGGTAGGTAAAGAAGCTGACCACGTCTGCTTGAGCCGAACAACGGCCGGCGATGGGCTCGGTCTGCCCGCCGGTTGAGCACCGCGAGGTTTCTGGGCTCGCGCCGTAGCCGCGGCGCTAGGATCCCAGCTATGCCGCATTATCGGATTAGTGAAGCCGCCTCATTGCTCGGAGTGAGCGATGACACCATGCGCCGCTGGGTTGATGCCGGTCGGATCTCAGCGACCAAGGACCAGCAGGGCCGACGGGTCGTCGACGGTGTCGATCTGGCCACCCTGGCCCAGGAACTCGCCGGCCAGCCTGAGCATCCCGAGAACACCTCGGCCCGGAACCAGTTCCGGGGGTTGGTGACCAGTGTGAAGTCGGATCCGGTGATGAGTCAGGTTGAGTTGCAGTGCGGCCCGTTCCGGGTGGTGGCGCTGATCTCCACCGAGGCGGTGCAGGACCTGGGTTTGGTGCCCGGTGCGGTCACCACGGCTCGGGTCAAGGCCACCAACGTCTTCCTGGGTGCATGAGCCGGCGCCGCAGTGCTCTCGCCCTGGGCCTGGCTGCGCTGGTTGCGCTCGCTGGCTGTGCCTCGGTACCGGCACCGGAATCGACTGAGGATGAGCCGGCCACCCTGACTGTCTTCGCCGCAGCCTCGCTCACGGGTACGTTCACCGAACTGGGGGAGACCTTTGAGGCCGACAACCCCGGGGTGACGGTCCAGTTCAGTTTCCTGGGTTCGTCGACCCTGGTGGATCAACTCGCCGGTGGGGCCCCGGCCGATGTGCTGGCGACAGCCAACGAAACCCAGATGGACCGTGCAGTGACCGAAGGCGTTGTCGGTGAGCCTGCACTGTTCGCTGGCAACGTGCTGACGCTCGTGGTAGCGCCCGGGAACCCGCTGGATGTCACCGGCCTGGATGATTCGCTCGACGACACCAAGCTGGTCACCTGCGCTAGTGAGGTGCCCTGCGGGGCTGCCACCGACTCGCTGACTGAGTTGCTGGGCGAAACCCTAGAGCCGGTCTCGCGCGAACAGAAGGTAACTGACGTACTGGGCAAGGTTACTTCCGGAGAGGCTGATGTCGGTGTCGTCTATGCGACCGATGCCCGCCGGGCCGGTGAGGATGTGAGTGAGGTCCTGATTGAGGGAACTGAGCAGGTGGTGAACCGCTACCCGATTGCGGTGACTGCGGAGCCACCCCACCCGGAGCTTGCGGCGTCCTTTGTCCAGTTGGTCACCTCCGAGGCTGGGCTAGCGGTGCTTGCTGAGGCGGGATTCGCTGCCCCGTGAGCACGGACCACCGCAACCGGCCGACGGTGCGGATCCCCGGGTGGGTCTTCGTGCCGGCCGGATTGGCGTTGGCATTGTTGGTGCTGCCGGTCCTTGGGCTCCTCGTACGGGTCCCGTGGTCCCGGCTTGCCGAGGTATTGTCCACCCCGATGGCGCTGGCTGCGCTGCGGTTGTCGCTGACCACGTCGGGGGTATCGCTCGTGCTCGCGGTGCTCCTGGGGTTTCCGTTGGCGCTGGTGCTGGCGCGGGCGCGGGGTCCGTGGACGGCCATCGCCCGGGTGGTGGCCGCACTCCCGATGGTGCTGCCGCCGGTGGTTGCCGGGCTGGCGCTGCTGGTCACCTTCGGCCGACGTGGGCTGGTGGGCCAAAGCCTGTCGGCACTCGGGGTGGAGATCGGCTTCACCACGATTGCGGTGGTGCTGGCGCAGACCTTCGTGGCCCTGCCCTACTTCGTGGTCGCGGTCGAGGGCGCACTCCGGACGTTGGACACCGACTATGAGCGGGTGGCCGCGACCCTCGGTGCCTCGCCCGGCTTTACCCTGTGGCGGGTGACCCTGCCCTTGTTGGCGCCGGCGCTGATCTCGGGAGCAGCTCTGGCAGCCGCCCGGGCCCTGGGGGAGTTCGGAGCCACGCTGACCTTTGCGGGATCTCTGCAGGGGGTGACGATGACGCTGCCTCAGGCGATCTACTTGCAGCGGGAGATCGACCCGGATGCAGCCCTCGCCCTCTCGGTAGTGCTGCTGGGCATCGCCACCGTGCTGGTCGCCATCACCGCGCTGATGCAACGCTGGGGGTGGCGCCGTGGCTGACAACCAGGATGTGTTCCGGGGGGTTGAGGTCCAGGCGAGCGTGACCATCCGAGGCGTTGACCTTGCGGTCAGGCTCGGTCCAGATCGGGTGACGGCCATTCTCGGGCCGAATGGTGCCGGGAAGACCACCTTGGTGAGGCTGATCTCCGGCGAACTGCGGCCGGATGTAGGACAGGTCAGCATCGATGGAGCCCAGGTGGCTGCTCCCGGTGTGATGGTGCCGCCCCACCGCCGGGCGGTCGCGCTCCTCGCCCAGCGCCCATTGCTGTTTCCGCATCTGCGGGTGCTGGACAATGTTGCCTTCGGGGTCCGTGCCCGGGGTGCAACCACACGCGCGGCCCGGGATCGGGCTGAGCAGGAGTTGGCAGCGGTGGGCGCAGGCGCCTTCGGCGGCCGGTGGCCCACCGACTTGTCTGGTGGGGAAGCGCAACGGGTGGCACTCGCTCGTGCGCTGGCGACCGATCCTGCGGTGATTCTGCTGGATGAGCCGCTGGCCGCTCAGGATGTTGATACTGCCGTGGGTTTGCGGAGTCTGCTCGCCCACCGCCTCCAGGGCATCGGCGCCACCATCGGGCTGGTCACCCATGACCCGCTGGATGTCTGGGCGCTCGCCGATGACGTGGTTGCGCTGGAGGACGGATCAGTGGTGGCCACCGGTGCGGTGGCGTCGGTTCTCAATCGGCCGCCGACGGGCTTTCTGGCCAGGTTGGGTGGGGTTAACCTGCTCCACGGGTTGGTGGCCCGCCCGGGGCTGCAGATCGGGGCGGAGTCAGTTGCGGGCCTATGGGATGGCTCGCTCCCGGCCCAGGAGGGCCATCGGGGGCTGGCGACCTTCCCCCCGCGTTCGGTCGCACTCTTCGCCGATCCGCCGTACGGCAGCCCTCGGAACACCTGGGCCACCAGGGTTAGCGGTCTGGAACCCCGGGGCGCCGTCGTCCGAGTGGAGGTGGAGCTTGCTGACGGGCAAACCATGGGCGCCGATCTGACGGCGCAGAGCGTCGCCGATCTCGCGTTGACACCGGGGGTGCCCGTGTTCGCCCAGGTGAAGGCCACCCAGGTCACCCTGTACGCCCGGTGAGCGGCCGATCAAGCGAAAACTATTAACGCTGTGAATTCCAGTGGGGTATCCCCGATGTTGTCGATGCCGTGGCTATGTCCGGGGGCTACTTCGGCGATATCTCCCGGCCCGACCTCCCAGGTCTGGTCGTCCATGCGATAGCGACCCTGACCCGCGTGGATTACATAGAACTCAGACTCGTCCACGTGGGGGTGGAAGCCCACCGCACCGCCGACCGGGATAGTCAGGTGGGCAAACAGCCGCCCCTTGTCCTGCAGTTTGGCTGCGGATACATAGTGGCGGAAGGTGATCGGCAGATCACCACCGCCTACAGTGCGTTCCTCAACAGCGAGTTCGTCGAACCGATACACAGCCATGGGGTTCCTCTCCTTCGATAGCGCCGACGATACCGGGGTGTCCTCGCCGATGCCTGACTGTGCGAGCAGCGCGGGTGTCCCATGAGGAGTTGAACGTTCAAGTGCTAGCGTCGGAGTGCCCGCCCGAGCAGTTGTGACATCGGCCGGGGACGATTCGGTCATGAAGGGGCAGGGATGAGCTACATCGGGATTGATATTGGCGGCACCAAGATTGCCGCGGTCCGCTGCGACGCGTCCGGGAACATTCTCGACCAGGCCACCAGCCCCTGCCCTGCGAAGGACGGCGGTAGCGCCATGATGGCGACGGTGTCTGGCCTCATCCGGGCACTTGAGGGCGGCCAGATCGATGCCATTGGCGTCGGGGCAGCTGGGGTGATTGCCCAGGGAACGGTGCTGGCGGCCTCGGCGTCATTTTCCGACTGGGCCGGGGTACGGATCGAGCAGACCTTGGCCGACGAATTCGGCCTTCCGGTGGCCGCCATGAACGATGTCAACGCCTTCCTGGCTGGTGAGTTGCGCTGGGGGGCAGCCCAGGGGGACTCTGATGTCTTCGGGTTGACCCTGGGAACCGGGGTTGGCGGTGCCGTGGTTCTCAACGGCAAAATCTGGGTCGGAGCCCGGGGAATGGCCGGTGAGATCGGCCACACGCCCGGCTACGGTGATCGGCGTTGCACCTGTGGCGAGATAGGCCATCTGGAGACCCGGGCGGCTGGGCGCGCGTTGGAGCGGGAGTACGAGCGACTTTCTGGCGAGTCGATCACGGCCCGCAGCGTGGCTCAGCGGGCTCGAGCCGGTGATCAGCACGCACTCGCGGTGTTCACCGACGCTGCGGCCGCTTTGGGACAAGCCGTGGTCACCGTGGCCAACCTGTTCGACATCCTGCATGTCGTGGTCGGAGGTGGGGTTCGTCAGGCCTGGGATCTGCTGGGTCCCGGCGTGGCGGAGTGGCTTCATCAGGTGCCGTCGATCTCTGGCCAGGTGGTGCAGGTGTCCCCGTCTGTCCTGGGGAGCCACGGGGTGGCTCTGGGTGCGGCTGCGGCCGCGATGAACGCCACCCGGGGAACTGGTGATCGGTGAGCTATCGTCGAAGGGTCGCTGGCCATCCCCGGGGGAGTCGTGCCCGGGATGTGATGAAACCAGGCTATCTGTCCCCATATCTGGCCAACAAGCGCTAGCGTCTATCCTCAGGAATGAGGCTGCACACAGCGGGCAGGGCGGAGGCAGACCGGGCCAACCGCCACCCGCGATGAGTGGACCACTCACGCAGCATTGAGGAAGTGACACAAGAGATGCGACCGCTGCTCGAAGTCATTGCGCAAACCCCGGCCGATGCTCGAAACGCCGAGGCGGGGGGTGCTGACCGGATCGAATTGGTGGGATCGATGGCCGGTGGCGGTTTGTCGCCCGATATCGAGATGGTGGAACAGGTACGCGCGACCACATCGCTTCCAGTCCGGGCGATGATCCGGCCCCGGGAGGGCTTTGTCGCGAGCGTGGACGAACTCGCCCTGCTCAAGCGGCAAGTGAACCAGGTTATCGAGGCTGGCGCCGATGGTGTCGTGCTGGGCTTCCTCGATCAGCAAGGGCAGGTCGACTCCGACGTGGTGGGTGCGCTGGTCGAGGACGGTTTCTTCCCCTGGACCTTCCACCGAGCGATCGATCACGCCGGCGACCCTGATGACGCCTGGGAAACCCTGCAAGAGCTGCCGCGGCTGGATCAGGTGCTCACCGCAGGCTCCACCCAGGGCGTCCGGCAGGGCCTGCCCAGTTTGCTGGAACGGGCTGATGTGGATGATTTCGCGCGGCCGCGGCTCATGGCTGGGGGCGGGTTGGCTCCCGCGCACGTGGGTCAGTTGATGCGGGCGGGAGTCCGGTCGTTCCATACTGGATCGCTGGTGCGGCCCGGAGGTTCCTTTGTGGCGCCGGTCAATGCGCCGCTCGTCGAGGAGTGGCGGGATCTGCTTGACGACGAGTTGAGTCGCCTCGAGGTCGCCTGATCGTCTGCGGATGCCTCACCGGGGAGACCCGGGCTCGTGGGCGGCGCCTATACCTGGGAACTGGGCTGAGGATTCAGCAGCGCCTAGCGCACCGCCGGTTCCACCTGCACCACGACCTTGCTGGCTGCTGCTGGATTGCCGGCGAGTTCCATGGCCCGTGCGGTGGCATCTAGGGGCAGCCGGTGGGTCACTATCTGGGAGCATTCGTCATGCTGGGTCAGAAACGTGAGTGCGTCGTCCAGTTCGCCGGTGAATCTGTGTGTGCCGGTGAGGGTGAGCTCTTTGGTCACCAGCGCGGCCAGGGTCGTGGGGGCCGGCTTCTGGGGCAGCATGCCTAGTTGAAGAAGATGCCCGTGCGGGGCAAGGGTGGTGAGGGCGCTCTCGAGTGCGCCGGGATTGCCGCTGGCTTCAATCGCGAGGGTGTGGCTGTCGGGCGGTGGGGCCTCGGGGGCCTGGATGGTTGTGGTGGCGCCCAGGGTTGCGGCGAGGTTGAGTGGGCGGGGATGCAGGTCGGTTATGGTTACCGAGGCTGCTCCCTGGGCGAGCGCGACCAGCAGGCAGAGCAGCCCGATGGGTCCGGCTCCACAGATGAGGATCCGTTGTTGGGCAGTTGGCCCGGGCAGGCGGCTGAAGGCATGCAGGACCACGGCCAGGGGTTCGGCGAGTACGGCTCGCTCTGCGGGTAGTCCCTCTGGCAGAATTCGGAGTTGCTCAGGCCGGACGGCTACCAGTTCGGCCAGCCCGCCCGGGGTGTGTGGCTGGGTGGATGCGCTGCCGAGGAAGCTCATGGCATCCTGCTCCGAATCGGGACGCACGACAGATTTGCCAGCCAGAGGGGAGGGCCAGAGCGGATGGATGGCGACCAGCGCCCCGGTGGGGATGGATTGTCTGTCGATCTTGGTGTCGGAGGTGAGGCGGGCGCAGACTTCATGGCCCAGGATCATCGGTTCGTGCTGGACGAAGTTCCCGTTCGCTCCGGTGGTGGCGTAGCTCACGTCTGATCCGCACAATCCGACCAGCACCGGGGCCACCACGACCTGTCCGGGCCGGGGGTTCGGGGAAGGTACCTCCCGCAGGAAGATCTGGTGGTCCGGCATGAGTACTGCGGCGCGCATGGGGGCCTCTTCCGACAGCCCCGCGGGGCGTGTAGTTTACTGTCGACAATCTACCAGGAGTGCAGGTATGACCATCCAAGCAGGGCGCATTCGACAGATCGCGCTGGGGGACCAAGTTGCCGATGCGCTGCGGCGGCTGATTATTTCCGGCGAGGTCGCGCCCGGGACCCGGCTGGTTGAGGTGGCCTTGGCGGAACAGTTCGGGGTGAGCCGGGGGCCGATCCGGGAGGCATTTGCGAAGCTGGAGGCTGAGGGGCTGCTCACTACCGGTCGCCGGGGCGCCTTTGTGGTCGGGGTGAGCATGGGGGACATCGACGAGCTGTACTCGCTGCGCGAGGCCATCGAACAGCTGGCGGTGGCGATGATCGTTGAATCCCGTGACGGTGCAGACTGGTCAGCCTTGGAGGCCGCGGTCGCCACCATGGCGGCCGCTGCCGAGAACGACGATCACCAGCGCTTCACCCGGGCGGACATTGAATTTCACGTGGCGGTCTATGAGCTCGCCGGGCACCGGCGCTTGCTGGATGTCTGGCGCAGTTACCAGCAGACGTTTGCAGTGGTCCTCGACCAGTCGGCCCGGCGCGGACTAGACCTGCAGAACGGTGCTGCCGATCACCAGCAGCTACTCGAGACTTTCAAGACGGGTACTGAAGCGGCCTGCCGGGAGGCTGTGCATCTGCACCTCACCCGGGCGCACGAACGGCTGAAGGGCGCCTTTGCCCCGTAAGAGCCAGGGATGCGCTGATCAATCATGCCCTGGCTGTGGCGCGCCGGATCGGGCGAACCGCGTCCCCCATATCTGGGGATGGACGACCAGGTACACCCACCAGATGCGGGGTTGCGGTTCATCTGGCCCGGCACGTCCTCGCACAGAGCAGCATTAATCAGCTAGGGTCCCGGGGCGAAGCCTTGATAGAAAACTGTTAACAGAAAACTCTTGACGGTTGACCGTTACCTGGTCCAAGGTGGGTGAAAGAGCCTTCCAAGGATGCGAGGTCGACGTTGACTACTCCCGTTGGTGCCCAGAGACAGGTGATGATCGGCGCCGTCCGCTGGGACGCGCTGTGTGCCAACGGCCGTGCCCGGCTCCTGGAGCACGGTTTTAGTCTCGACGAGAACCAGGGTGGGCAGCCCTACACCCGGGCCGACATGCTGCAACATGTCCCCGATGCAGACGCTGCCATCTGCGGGGTGGAGGTGTGGGATGCCGAGGTGTTTGCAGCCGCTCCCCGGATCAAGATCATCGCCCGGTTGGGGGTAGGGCTGGACAACATCGACCTGGACACCGCCCGGCAACAGGGCGTGGACGTTGTCAACGTTCCCGGTGGCAATGCCCGGTCGGTGGCCGAGCTCGCTCTCGGCCTGACCCTCTCGGTGCTGCGCAAGGTCACCGTCATGAATGCAGAGATCCGGAGTGGGCGCTGGGACCGCTACGTCGGCGAGGAGCTGAGTGGCAAGCGGGTCGGGTTGGTCGGCTATGGTGCCACCGCTCGCGCCTTTGCCGCGCTGTTGTCCGGTTTCGGCTGCCCGATCCGAGCCTACGACCCGTTCCTGGACCCGGCGGTCATGGCTGCCGACGGGGTCACCGCCATGCCGCTCATGGAGGTGCTCAACTCCGATGTGGTAAGTGTGCATGCTCCGCACCTGCCCGCCACCCATCATCTTATAAATGCTGAAACCCTGGCGCAGATGCCGTCTGGATCGGTGCTCATCAATGTGGCCCGGGGCCCGGTGGTCGAGGAAGCCGCCCTTGTGGCAGCGCTCACGTCGGGGCACCTGGCCGGAGCTGGGCTGGATGTCTTTGAGATTGAACCGGTGTCCCCGGCCAGCCCGCTGTTCACCTGCCCCACGGTGGTGGCCACCACCCATGCCGGGGCCGACACGGTACAGGCCTATGACCGGATCGGCCTCGCCACCGCCCAGGCAGTGATCGACGCCTTCTCGGGGAGGCGGCCCCAGAACCTTGCCAACTAGAGCTGTCCGGCGGCGACGAGGCCGCGCGGGGATCGACAAAGAAGGGAATCACATGTCCACTCACAAGCGCTGGGGGCGCGCCCTAGCAGCGGTCGTCGCCGCGGTATCGCTGGGGGCGACCGCCGCATGTACTAGTTCAGGATCCGGAGAGGGTGGCGGTGACGCCACCTCATTGACGCTGATTGCGGCCAACTCCACCTTCACCGAGGCACTCCCCGATCTCGCGGCCAAGTATGAAGAGGAGACCGGCGTCAAGGTCAACATCGAGACCTACGGCAACGAGCAGCTCAATGACACCCTCAAGGTCAAGCTGAATGCCCAATCCGATGAGTTCGATATCTTCGGTTACCAGGTCCAGGACGTGCTGCGGGAGTTCGTGCGCAACGGCTGGGTCACCGACATCAGTGATCGGGTGGCCGACGCCGGGGACTGGGACTGGGAGGACTTCCAAGATCCCGCCCGTGAGGCCGTCCAACTGGAGGGCAAGATTTACGGTATCCCGGTGGCCACCGAGCGTCAGATAGTGTTCTATCGGTCCGACCTTCTGGCCGAGAAGGGCATCGATCCGCCAGCCACCTTGGAGGATCTCGAGGCCGCAGCCGAGGCTCTCAACGATCCCGACAACGGCTTCTACGGCATCGCGATGCGCGGGGCGCGGGTACCGCTGGTCACCCAGTTCTCCTCGTTCCTGTACAGCTACGGCGGTGACTTTCAGGATGCTGAGGGCAATGCCAGCATCAACACCCCGGAGGCGCTGCAGGCCTATGAGACCTACGGCCGCCTGCTGAACAAGTACGGTCCGCCCGGGGCGACCAACATGGGCTGGGTCGAAGCGTCAGCCATCTTCGCCCAGGGCAATGCGGCCTTCTACATTGATGCCGATAGCCAGGCCTACACCTTCCTGGATCCGGAGAAGAGCGCGGTGGTCGAGCAGGTGGCCTACACCCGGTTCCCGGCCGGACCAGCAGGATCCAAGCCCTACAACATCGTGTTCCAGACCCTCGGAATCAACGAGTTCTCCACCAAGAAGGATGCTGCTTGGGAGTTCATCGCGTGGGTGCTCAACAAGGAGAATGCGACCGCGCTGCTCGCCGACTCCACGCTCCCGGTGGCCCGGACCTCTGCGTGGGAAGACGAAGCTGCGACCGCCCAGTTCCCCGAAGGGCTCGTCGAGATCGCCCGCAATGTCGATGCCGACTATGTCGGCCACGACCGTCCTCAGCTCGAGGCAGTCGCCCGGGCTCGGGAATATGTGGGCGGCCCGGCGATCCCGGCCATTGAGGGTGCTGATGCAGCTGCGATCAAGACTGCTGCCGATTCGGCCCAGGACGAGTTCCAAACGCTGCTGGACAGCGAAAGCCGCTGAGCGATGCCGGGGTGGGGCGAGGGGCTGCGGACCCCCACCCCGCCTCCGCAATGACGAGGAGTGACATGACAGCAACCTCCATCAGGGAGAAACCGGCCGACCCCGTCCGGGAACGGCCCCACGGACTCGGAGTCTGGGCCGACCGCCACCTGAAGCAGCTGCTCACCTTCCCGGCGGTCACCTTCGTGGCGGTCCTGATCGCCTTCCCGATCCTCTACACGGTCTTCCTATCGCTCACCAACGCCCAAGGGGCGGTGACCCGCCCCTTCGACATCACCGGCCTGGACAACTACGTCTACTGGCTGACCACCTCGGACAGGTTCTGGCCAGCGGTCGGGCGGACCGCCTACTTCACGCTGGTGGCGCTGGCGTTCGAGATCGTGATCGGGCTGGCGATTGCGCTGCTGCTGCGCAAGCCGTTCCGTGGGCAGGGCCTGATCCGGGTCTTCCTGCTGTTGCCGCTGGTCGCCACCCCGGTTGCGGTCGGCATGATGTGGCTGCTCATCTTCGAGCCGTCCATCGGTTTCGCCAACGTGCTCATGAAGGGCATGGGGCTGCCGCCGCAAGGCTGGCTCTCCGACCCTGCGCAAGCCCTGAATACAGTCATCTTCATCGATGTATGGCAGTGGACCCCCATGGTCACCCTGATCTGTCTGGCCGGGCTGTCGACCTTGCCGGAGGAACCCGATGAGGCGGCCCGGGTCGACGGGGCGAACGCCTGGCAACGGTTCCGACACATCACGTTGCCGTTGCTGTATCCCACGCTGGGGGCAGCGGCGATCCTGCGGGCCATCGATGCGTTGAAGACCTTCGACATCATCTATGCCACCAAGGGTCGCGGCGGTGGTTCCAGCCACGAGGCGGAGACCCTCAACATTCTTGCCTATAGCGAGTCCTTCGAGTATTCGCAGTATGGCAGCGCCTCTGCCTTGCTGATGCTCTTCTTCCTGTTCATCATCGGGGTGCTGCTCGCACTCGCTATCCTCCGCAAGAAGGGAAATCTCACGTGAGTGCCACCACCGCGTCCCTGATGCCGCCCACCCGGACCCGCCCCACCCGGCAACGGCTCGGGTCCCTCGCGCGCGGCGTCGCGATCGCTGTCGTCACCCTGATCTTCGTGATTCCGCTGATCTGGATGCTCACCGCCTCGTTCAAGACCAGCCTGCAGATTATTGATTCGCAGTACCTGATCAACTTCACGCCCACGCTGTCCAACTACGCCACCGTCTTCGACGGCCATGACTTCGGGCAGTACATCGTCAACAGCTTCCTCGTGGGTGTGGGCTCGACCGTGATCGCGTTGCTGTTGGGGGTGCCCGCGGCGTACGGGATCGCCCGTTACAAGATTCGGCAAGCCACCACCTTCGTGCTGCTGGCCCGGGTGATTCCCGGCGTGAGCCTGCTGGTGCCGTGGTACTTCCTGTTCTCCCAGATAAGAATGGTGGGCACCTACGGAGTGCTCATCCTGACCCACATCTTCGTGACCATGCCGTTGGTGATCGCGATAATGTCGGGCTTCTTTGAAGGACTGCCCGAAGAGCTGGAGGAATCCGGACTGATTGACGGTTGCAGCCGGTTCACGGCCTTCCTGCGGATCACGCTACCGCTGTCGGTGCCCGGGATTGCGACCTCCACCATCCTGGCGTTCATCTTTAGCTGGAACAACTTCCTGTTCGCGCTGGTGCTGTCCAACCGAGATACCCGGACTTTGCCGGTGGCGATTGCCAACTTCACCAGCTACGCCTCGGTGGACTGGGGTGGTCTGATGGCCGCCGCCGTGGCGGTCACCGTGCCAGTGATGATCATTGCCCTGTTCGCCCAACGCTATGTCGTGTCCGGCCTCACCGCCGGGGCGACGAAAGGATGACCATGTCCTCGGTCAGTCTCAACCCGCGCGGCCGCCGCCTGCTGGTGGCATTGCCGACACTGTTCGCCCCCGACGGGTCGCTGGACCTGGATTCCTGCGCTCGGGTAGGCCAACTGGTGGCTCACTCCCACGCCGACGGCGCCTTTATCGGTGGTACCACCGGTGAATTCTTGGCCCTCGAGCCCGAGGAGCGGCTCGCCGTTTTCGACACCCAACGCCAAGCCTTGGGGGATAAGCGCCCCATCGGTCACGTGGGGGCTGGCTCGGCCCGGCAGGCGGTGGCGTTGCTGGAAGGTGGACTGGCGCTGGGCCTGACCGAGTTCGCCGCCATCACCCCCTACTATCTGCCCGCGAGCGCCCAGGGCACCTGGGAGTACTTCGCAGCGCTGTCGGACGCCATCGCCGGGCGTGGCCGGCTCTATGCCTACCTGTTCCAGGCGCGCACGACCACGATGGTGACTCCTGAGGAGCTCTCCGCCCTCGCCACCCTGCCTGGGGTTGTCGGGGTCAAGGTCAGTGGCGAGGATCTCCCGACAGTGATGGGCTATCGGCAGGCGACCCCGGCTGACTTCGAGGTCTTCACCGGCAATGATGCTGATTTTCCGCAGGCTGAATCACACGGGCTCGACGGGGTGGTCTCGGGAGTGGCGGCCTGTTTCCCGGCCACATTCGACTCGATGATCGCTGCCCTCAACGCGGGGGATGCTCAGGCGATTGCCACCGCCCAGGCCGATGTTGCGACTGCCGTGGATCTGATCGCCGGCGATATCGGCAGAATCAAGGTCGGGGTTGGTCTCCACGGGATCGGGACCCCGGCGATGCGGATGGCCATAGATCCGCCCGGCCCCGAGGTGGTTGAGGCCATTCGCACCACCGTGGCCGCCTTGGAGGAGTTGTGATGCGCAAGATAATCAATGCTCCGGAGCGGTTCGCGGACGAGGTGATTGAAGGCATTCTGCTGGCCCATCCAGAGCGGCTTCGTGCCGTCGGCGATGACCTGCGTGTGCTCGCGCGCCCCGCCGGTCGCGGCCGGGTGGGCATCGTCACCGGTGGGGGCTCGGGGCACCTGCCCCTGTTCCTGGGTTATGTCGGATCCGGATTGTGCTCCGCCGTGGCGATTGGCAATGTGTTCTCGTCACCGTCGGCGGAGCAGATGCTCGCCGCGATCCAGGCCGCCGATGAGGGCGCTGGGGTGCTGTGTCTGTACGGCAACTATGGCGGGGACATCTTCAATTTCGATCTGGCCTGCGATCTGGCTGACGGGATCGACACCACCACGGTGCTCGGTATCGACGATGTGCTCTCCGCCCCGGCAGAACGTGCTGAAACCCGCCGTGGGGTCGCCGGATTGTTGTTCACCTACAAGATTGCCGGCGCTGCGGCCGAACGCGGCGATGATCTGGCTGAGGTGACCCGATTGGCCGATAAGGCGGTGCGGGCAACAGGCTCGGCCGGTGTCGGGCTGTCGCCCACTATCCTTCCCGAAGCTGGGACCCCCACTTTCACTCTGGACGAGGGGGAGATGGAGATCGGCATTGGCATCCATGGTGAACCCGGTGCGCATCGGGGCAGCCTGGAGACCGCCAATGAGATCGCCGACCGGCTGCTGGCGCCGATCCTGACCGATCTCGGGCTGGACACCGGAGACCAGGTAGCGGTGCTGATCAACGGTCTGGGCGGAACGCCGTTGGAGGAGCTCTACCTGCTCTATCGTCGGGTGCATGGCCAACTCTCGGAACGGGGAATCACGGTGACCCGGCGGCTGGTCGGGGAATATGCCACCAGCTTGGAGATGGCCGGGGCTTCGGTTAGCGTGCTCCGGCTCGACGATGAACTGCTCCCGCTGCTGGATGCCCCGGCCTCCTCCCCGTTCGTGGAGCTGGGTGAGCGATGACACCCGACGAAATCCGCACCCTGCTCCAGCACACCCTGACCGCGTGGGCCACCCATGAGGAGGAACTGCGGGCCGCCGACGCCGCCCTGGGCGACGGTGATCTCGGGCTTACCGTCCGCAAGGGGGCGCTGGCCGCAGCCGAGACGTTGGCTGATGACGAGGGAGACCTCCCCATAAGCCTCCGCAAGGCCGGGCAAGCCTTGGCTACCGCGAATCCGTCCACCTTCGCCGCCCTGGTCGGCGGCGGCGTACTAGCCGGTGCTGCGGTGCTCGAGGCCAAGCCCAGCTACGACCGGACCGATGCATTGCTGTTCGCCGTCGCGGTCGCGCAACGGATTGAGCAGCGCGGCCAGGCCGAGCTTGGGGACAAGACCGTCCTCGATGCGCTGCTCCCCAGCTTGGAAGCCTTTGGCCGGGCGCAAGGGGAACCGGTCGCCTTGGTGACGGCGATGCTGGCCGTGGCTCAGGACAAGGTGACCGAGAGCGCCGCCTGGGAGTCACGGCGTGGCCGGGCGGGCTGGCTGGGGGAGCGCAGCGTTGGCCTGCCGGATGCGGGCGCGGTGGCGTACGTAGCCTTTCTTACCGAGCTGCTCGCTCAGCTGGAGGGCAACGATGCCTGATCGGGTGGCCTGGATTCTGGGGGGTGGCAGTGGGATCGGTGCGGGCGCCGCCCAGGCGCTTGCCGAGCTTGGCTGCCGGGTTGCGGTGAGTGGCCGTCGCTCCGATCGGATCGCCCAGGTGTGTGCTGGCCTGCCGACCCCGAGCCATCCAGTAGTGGCCGATGTCACCGATCCAGCATCACTGCGGGCCGCGTATGCCGACGTGTGTGACCAGCTGGGTGAGGTGGACATCCTGGTGTACTCGGCGGGCACCAATGTTTCCGAGCGGTACTGGCACAACAGCGATGCGGAGGCCCTGGCTGGTGTGATCGACACCAACCTGAACGGCGCCGTGCGCGCTATCGAGCTGGTGATCGAATCGATGCGCTTGCGCGGCGACGGTCTGATAGTGCTGGTCTCCTCCTGGGCGGGGTGGAAGTTCGCCCCCGGCGTGGGGGTGGGCTATTCCGCCAGCAAGACCGCGCTGGGAACCGTCGCCGAGACCATCAATGCCCAGGAGCGGTTACACGGGATCCGGGCCACCCACCTGTGCCCGGGGGATGTACGCACCGAGATCCTCGCGACCCGCCCGGTGGTCCCCAGCCCCGAGGAACAAGAGCTGATGCTCACTGCCGACGACGTCGGCCAGGCTGTCGCCTGGGTGGCTGGCCAGGAATCCAGGATTTGCGTCAACGAACTGGTGATCACGCCGACAACAAATGTGAGCTATGCCTGAGGCGAGGCTGGGGGCTCCCCGGCATAGGCGCGCAGGCTGACGATCCGGGCTTCGGGGGCACCGTGGGTGCTGTGCACCCGCACGACCAAGCGGTCGGTCTCGACGTCCAGCAGGATCCGGACATGACGCCGCCGGTTGTCGGCCAGTTCGGCCACCTGGGTAGGAACGGGTTCGCCAAGATCTGCATGCAGGGTGACGTGCCGGACCACGGTGGGGAGCACCCGATCCGGAGTGCGGTGCCGGTGCAGGTTGTTGAGCTCGGTGTCGACCTGGCTGTCGAAGACCAGATCCACCCAGCCCAACTGCTGCCGGGCCTCCCACGTAGCCACTAGATCGACCGGCCCATCCGCGAGGTCGCGGGAGATCCACATATGCGGGCCGCCATAGGGCCGCTGGTAGCCGTCGGCCGCTGCCACGGCCGCTGTCAGCGGGGAGGTGGCGGCGATATCGTGGGCGAGGCTACGCCCCAGGAACGGCCGGGTAGGCCACTCCAGCAAGGGGCTCTCGTCCACGCGGACATTCTGATCGGCGTGGTCGCTGGTGTGGGCGAAGCACAGCCCCAGGGCTGAGGGGCTGTCGGCCAGTGCCAGCCGGACCTCGGGAGTGGGGTGCAGCACCAGGAACACGTCAGCCTCCCCAGCGATATCCGGGGCACCATCGAGCACTACCTCGCCCCAGCCAGTCTGCGCGGGCAACTGCAACCGCCCCCGGGCGAGGACCGGTCCGGTTGGCAGGACCGCCAGCGGAGATGGGGCGGCGACTACCGACACCGGCACTGGCGCGGTGCCCGCGCCGAAGAGTCGGATCTGGCGGAGTCGGATCTGACCGGGCAGGCTGAGCGCGCAGGCGGTCTCCAGCGTGCGCCACTGATCGGGAGTGGGCATCCGGCGGAACCGGGTGGCCTCATGAGGGGAGGTGAGGGTTGCGGTTCGCAGCAGATCTTCCGGGTCTTGATTGCGAATTCCGAGCAGGGAGGCATCCTCCCGTAGCAGGCGTTGCTGGAGATGGACCGGGTCGGTCCCCAGCTCGGCCGGGGTACACCCAGAGGCGTGGCACAGCGCGGCGGCGGTACCGATAGCCTCGCCGAGGACGGCGCAGGTGGCCATCACCCGGGTGGCGCCAAAGGCCACATGAGTGGCCGAGATGTTGCGTCCGGCGAACATGAGATTGCGCACCGAGGGTGAGTAGAGACTGCCGAACGGTATGTGGAACAGGCCGTTGCCGAAGCGCTGCCGGGCGCCGGGGCTCTCGGCGTAGACCCCCTCAACCGGATGCAGGTCGATGGACCAGCCCCCGAAACCGACGGTGTCGTCGAAGACTGTTTGGTCGAGGATCTCGTTCTGGGTCAGGGTGTGTGCCCCGAGCAGCCGACGGTATTCCCGCTTCCCGGGAAGAGCGCCGACCCACTCCAGGGTGAGCGTGCTGGCCTCGAACTTCCCGGAGTTCTTGATGTAGTCCCAGATGCCAAAGATGATGGAGCGCAGCTCGGTGGCGATCTCGGCATTGTCGTGCACCGGATCCAGGTGGCCGCCGTATTCGATCCACCAGTAGGCGCCGCCGTTGTCCCCGGCCGCCAACGTGCGGGTGGTGAGAATCGGGGTCTGGGTGATGTCCTTGGCTGAATCAGGTGCCACATAGAGGCAGGGGGCGCCGGTGTCCTTGGTGTAAAACAGGATGGTTGAGCCGAGAAACTCGCGGGTCGGTAGCTCGGGGGCAAAGTCCTCCCCGAACTCGGCGCGGCCCTCTTTGCCGAGCCGGTAGTCCAGCCCGGCCATGGCGGCGAGCCAGCCATCACCGGTGCAATCGGCCACCAGGTCGGCGCGCACGGTGGTGGTGATCTCCGACCCCATCGTCCAGGCGGTGAGTTCGGCAATCTGTTCCCCGGAGTCATCGAGCCGTACCGTTCGGACGTCGGTGTTGAGCAGCAGGGTGATCGCGGGTTCGGCGCGGACGGCGTCCAGGATCACCTCGTCCCAATAGATAGGGTTGCCCTCGGGGTTGCGGTACTGATTCTCCTCGAGGAGTTCACCGATGATGCCGGTTTCGCGGGCCCAGCGCTGATTCTGATGGGCGGTCGCCCCGCAAACCCAGACCCGGATCTCCGAGGATGAGTTGCCGCCCAGGACTGGGCGATTCTGCAGCAATGCCACCCGGCACCCTTGCCGGGCGGCGGCGATGGCCGCGCACACGCCGGCCAACCCTCCGCCCACCACGGCGAAATCAACGTCCAGACGTGCTTCATGCATGGCTGTTCCCTTCGGTCTGCCAGGTGTCCCATAGCTGATCCAGCTCAGCGGTCTCGGTGGTGGTCAGTGGTTCAGCGGGGAACCGGACCGCCGTGCTCGTCACGACGCCACGTCTGTGTAACAGGTGCTTGTGCACGGCCCAGCCTTTGCCGGGGCGCACGCCAAAACTCAGCAGGGGCAGCAGCCGGGCATAGGCAGCCTTGATGTCCTTCCCGGCGCTTCGGCCCGCGTGAAGAGCCGAGAGCTCCCCGGTGAACTCGCAGGCCGGCATGGTGCCGACCGACCCGGCCGCCAATTCAGCGGGCATCTCCACCGCGTTGCGACCCCCCAGCAGGGTGGCCTGCGGGGCTAGCCGATGGATCTGCTGTATCGCCGCCGGACTGTCGGGGGTTTCGATCTTGAAGGACGTTATCCCCGGCAGTGCGGCTAGCTCTGCGATCAGGTCGGGGGGCATAGCCACCCCCGTCACCTGGGGTGCGTCCTGGACCATGATGTTGCCCAGGTCTTCCCCGAGCGTCTGGTAGAAGCTGATCAGCCCCTGGCGGGTGGGCTTGACCAGGAACGGCGGCAGCACCATCAGGCCATCGGCCCCCGCTTGCCGGGCGGCAGTGCCCTGGGCCAGTGCGCCGGGCCGCGAGGTGGCGGCCACCCCGGCGATCAGGGGAACCTGGGGGCCGATGGACGCCCGGATGACGCCGACAACGAGGGTGCGTTCCGCCTCGGACAGAGCGAACGCTTCACTGGCCATTCCCAGGGTGGCGACTGCCGTCGCGCCGCTGGCCACCGCGAACTCAGCCACCCGGGACAAGGCCGGCACATCGACCCGATCATCCCCGGTGAAGGGCGTGGCGAGAATCGGAATGACCCCGGTCAGCATGCGACACACATCCTGCGCACCGCGGCGGCATCGACCTCGATACCCAGCCCAGGGATATCCGGTAACCGAGCGGTTGTCGCCGTCCACCCGGCGGCACCTGCCAGGACCGCGGCGGTGGCGTCGAGCGGGTAGGGCTGATATTCGAAGGCGACCAGGTCGGGAACCAGTCGGGAAAGCTGGACTCCGGCGGCGAAGGCAACCGGAGAGCACACAGAATGGTGCGGTGCGAGGGGGATGTGCTCGGCTGAGGCCAGCTCAGCCATCGCCAAGGCTTCGGTGAGGCCGGTGCGCGCCACGTCTGGCTGCAGGATCGAGAGGGCGCGCTGCTGCAACCACGGGGCCACTTCATAGCGGTGCCGCATGGCCTCGCCTGCGGCAATCGGGATCCGGGTCCGTTCGGACAACTGCTGATGGCCGCGGAGATCTTCCGGTGCGAGGGGGGCTTCGAGAAACCAGCAGCCTCGGTCGGCCAAGGCCTCGGCTAGGACCACAGCGTCAGTGAGGGAGTAGGCCCAGTGGGCGTCCACGGCCAGGGTGAGGTCGAGGTCCAGGTCCAGCAGGGCATCCACCACGGCGAGGTCGGCATCGACGCCCTGCCCCAGGTGCAGTTTTATCCGCCGAACCCCGTCGGCGTGGGCCGCGTATGCCAGCGCAGCCCGCTCGCCCGGATCGGGGCTAGGAAGGCCGGAGAGATAGCAGGGGATCTCCTCCCGGAGAGCGCCCCCGGCGAGCTGAGTGAGGGGTAGCCCGACCAGTCGGGCGTGCAGATCCCACAGCGCCATGTCCACAGCCGCCAAAGCATCGGCCTGGTGTCCGCCCAGGTGTCCGCGTTCGCGCATCAGCGCACGCATGGCGAACCAGGTTTCGCGAGGGCCCTGGCTGCCGCGGGCCACCAGATGGGGGCCGAGCAGTGAGGTGATCACTGCAGCCACCACCTCGGGCCCGACCGGAGTGAGGGCTTCCCCCCACCCGGTGGTCCCGTCGGCGCTGCGGACCTCTACCAGCACCGTCTCATAGCTGTCGGAATAGAGGCTGCGCCACGGGGCTCGCACCGTGTACCCCGGGGGTGGCTCCCCGTCGACGGTGGCGCCCAAATAGCTGTGAGCGGCCCGCACGCGCAGAATGTGGGGCTGTACGTGCACAATCCGCATGAGTATCTCCATAAAGTGTTGACACACTTGCATACCGTGCAACACACTAACCGTAGAGAGCTAGATCCATCAATGGGGGTGGGATGAATCAACAGATTCCCGAGACTGGGGGTTCACACCAGAGCGTGGAACGGGCGCTGCTCGCGCTGCAGTGCCTGGCCGATGGCCCGATGCGGGGCGGCGAGTTGGCCGACGCAGTCAGCCTGGGTCCGTCCACGGTGTCCCGGCTCATGCTCACCCTGGAACGGGCCGGCTTCGTCACCCGTGAGGAGCGCGGCGGCGCCTACTCCCTCGGGCCCACCGTGCTGCTGCTGGGCGGCGCCGCAGCCAACCAGTCGCGGATTCACCGGGCCTCCCGGGTGCTGGTGCAGGGCCTGGCCCACGAGTACGGCGTCGGCTTCAATGTCGGGATCCGGGCGGGAACCACGATGCAGTACATGGTCAGCCTCCAGGGGGGCGCCCAGGTGAAACCGATAACCATGCTGGGCCAGTACAGCCCGCTCCATGCCACCGCCATGGGCAAGGCGCTACTGCTGGGGGTGCCTGCGGACGAACGGGCTGAACTGGTCACCCCGCTGACCGCGTACACCGTGAATACCGTGCAAACAATGGCGGCGCTCGCCGACCAGCTGGAGGAGGCTGCTACTACCGGCTATACCACCGAACGGGAGGAGCTCGCCCTCGGGCGAGCCTGTGTGGCGGCGCCGATCCGCGACGAATCTGGCCACATAGTGGCGGCGGTCTCAGCGTCGGGATCGATGCGGGCGCTCAACCTCAGTGAGCGCCTGGCGGAGTGGAGCGGCATCGTGATTGAGGCTGCCGACGCGATCTCTATCAATCTGGGCTTCCAGCCTGAGAAGGGCGGCGCCGCATGAGACGAATAGCGGTAACCGGATCCTCAGGCCGGGTCGGACGGGCCTTGGTGGCCCGATTGGTCGCTGCTGGCGAGGACGTAGTCCCGATTGACATCACCGGTGAGGGGGATACCCGGGTGCTTGACCTCAACGATCCGGCTGGTCTCACCGAGGCGCTGGATGGCGCGGAGATCGTGATCCACCTAGCCGCCTTCATGTCCTGGGACCCTGGGGTGGCCGATGCGGTGCTGCGGACCAATGTCATGTCCACCTACTACGTGCTTGCCGCAGCCCAGGCAGCCGGGGTGCACCGCGTGGTCGTGGGCAGTTCGGGCGAGGTGTATCCCGAGAACGCCCCCCAGTACCTTCCGCTCAATGAGCACCATCCCACCGAGCCACGGACGGTCTATGGCCTCAGCAAGCAGCTGACCGAGGAAGTGGCCCGATTCTTCGCCCGGACCAGCACTATGGAGGTGGTCATCCTCAGGTTTTCGCATACCCAGGACGCCGAGGAACTGGCCGATCCAGACTCGACGATGTCGGGACCCCGGTTCTTCCTGTCCGCCAAGATTGCCCAACAGCAGCAGTTCGGTAACCACGCCTTCGCCGAACAATTGGCCCAGTTCGACACCGAACCGGGGCGGATGTACATCGCCACCGATGCCGCCGGGACCCCGTTCCGCATGGGGATCTGTGAGACCAGGGACCTGGTCGACGGCATTGTGCTGGCGCTGGATGCCACCGACGTGGATGGCGAAGTGCTCGGGATCGGCGCCCCGCGGGCCGCCACCTTCGATGAGGTGGTCCGCCCGATAGCGGTCGCCCTCGGCCGGGATGTGGTGGAGATCGCCATGCCCGGCCTTCCGGTCAACTACGAGACCTCCAATGACAAAGCTTCGGCGCTCATGGGCTATCAGCCCCAGTGGCCGATCGATCGGATGATCGATGCCGCCATCACGGCGGCGAATCGGAAAGGAATGAACTGATGAAGCGAATGGTTGCGACGCTCGCAACGCTGCTCGGTGCCGCCATGCTCGCAGGCTGTGGCTCAGGCGGCGGGACGGAAGGCTCGACGGAAGAGGTGTCGACTATCACCTTCTCCACCTGGCAGGCAGAAGAGCCTGGCTACAAGGAGTTCTGGTCAGCCGCCAAGTCAAAGTTTGAGGCTGATCATCCCGGGGTGACGCTGGAGATCCAGCAGACCGCCTTCAAAGACTATCAGCAGACGATCACCACTCAGTTGGCTGCCAATCAGGCGCCCGATGTGATGCAGTTGCCCAGCCGTTTCTTCCCGGCCTTCGCCGACAAGGACTTCCTGGCGTCCCTGCAGACCGAGATCGAGGGCACCGACATTGAGGCCAACTGGCCCGAAGCCCAGCAGCTGATGAAGTGGAATGACGAGTACCAAGGCGTGCTCATGCAGAGCTATGGCTACGTCATGTACTACAACGAGCAGATGCTCGCCGATGCCGGGGTCGCGGTGCCCACCACCTGGGAGGAGTTCCAGGCTGCTGCGGCGACGCTCACCACCGGAGAGACCTTCGGCGTGGCGATGGACACCAAGCAGGACCCCAACATCATCTTGGAGCTGAGCTGGCCGGCGACCGGGGCTGGCATCCCCTACATCAAAGATGGGGCCTACAACGTCACCTCTCCGGAGATGGTGGCCCTGGCCGACCAGGTGCGCGAGCTGTCGAAGTTGGCACCCCAGGGGATCGCGTCGGAACAGAAGCGCCAGTACTTCGTCGACGGCAAGGCGGCGATGATGTTTGACGGGCCGTTTGTGGTTTCGCTGCTTGATGAAGCCCCCGAAGAGATCCGATCCCAGTTCAAGGTGGCGCCGATGCCGTTCGCCACCTCGCCGGGTGCGCTGAGTAGTTCGATGCACATGCCGGCGACCGCCGAAGGCGCGAAGAAGGAGCTCGGCTGGGACTTCATAGAAATGCTCACCACCGCCGAGATGCAGGATCTCTTCGTCACGGAAGTGGGTTCCCCAGCCCCGCGGAACGGTGCCGGCGCTGACCAGCTGGCCGACAATCCCCGGCTGGAGGTGTTTACCCAGGTGGCCGGGACGTCGGTCGACGTGGTCCCTGATGAGGCGGCGATCCGGCTCGACTACGCCACCTTTACCGATGCGGTGGGCAACGCGGTATCGGAGCTGATGAGTACCGACCGGCCGTCGGCAGAAATCATGGCCGATCTGCAGAGCACCCTCGAGTCGAAACTACCCCTGGAGTAGGTGAGAGCTATGGCGGCGCTTTCGACGGCCAGCCTGCCGGCGGCCACCCGACGGCGATCACCACAACAGCGGCGGCGATCCCAGTTCTACTGGCTGTTGCTGACCCCAGCCCTGCTGCTGGGGGCAGCGCTGATCGCCTACCCGCTCTACCTGGTGGTTCTGGTGGCCTTCAAGGACGTGCAGATCATCGACGTCTCCCGGCTCGGAAGCGCCGCCTTCACCCTGGACAATGTCACGGGGTTGATAAGCGATCCAGACGTCTGGTCCGGACTGCTCAAGAGCATGGTCTACATGCTCGGGTCGACGATCCCGGCCCTGATCTTGGGGCTGCTGACAGCGCTGCTGCTCAATCAGAAGTTCCCAGCCCGCCGGTTCCTGCGCACCCTGGTGCTGGTGCCCTGGTCGGTGCCGGCAGTGATGGCCTCCATCGCCTTCCTATGGATTCTGGATGCCTCGTATGGGGCACTCAACTACATCCTCAGCCAGCTTGGGCTGATAGATGCCTACATCCCCTGGCTGGCCCGGGGGGACACCGCCATGCTCGGGGTGATTCTGCCAACCATCTGGAAGACCTATCCATTCTTCACCCTGGTGCTGCTGGCGGCACTCCAGGCAGTACCGGAGGAGCTGCATGAGGCGGCGGCTGTGGACGGGGCGGGGACGTTCCGGCGCTTCCTCAGCGTGACCTGGCCGGTGATCCGGCCGCAGGCGGCGCTGGCCTTCGTGCTCCAATCGGTGTGGGCGTTCCGCGAGTTCGACCTGATCTATCCGATGACCCAAGGCGGCCCGGCCTCGGCAACCGAAACCCTGGCGATCCGGGTCTACAACGAGGCCTTCAATCTGCTCAATATGGGCTATGCCTCGGCGATCGGGATCCTGACCACGCTGGTCGGGGTGGCGATCGTGCTGTTGTTCTATCCGCTCATCCGCAAGACCTATTTCTAGGAGCCTGCTGTGCATACCACGAAGCGGTGGCACCAGGTCGTTTACCTGGTGCTCGCCCTCCTGATCGCGGTCATCTGCTTCTTTCCGATCTACTGGATGCTGGTGTCGTCGCTGTTGCCGACCAGCAAGGTGCTCTCCACGAATCCGGCGATCATCCCCGCCCTCGCGGATGTGAACGTCGCCGCCTACAGAGAGGTCTTCGGCAGGTCCAATGTGGCGGTCTGGTTCCGCAATAGCGTGATCGTCACCGTGGGCTCGGTGGGGCTGAGCATGGTGGTGTCCATTCTGGCCGGCTATGCCCTCTCCCGGATGAAATCGCGCGGGCAGACGGTGGCGGGTATCGCGATGCTGCTCACCCGGGTGCTCCCGGCCACCCTGCTGGTGATTCCGCTGTACATCACCTACAGCTCGCTGCATCTGCTTGACAGCCTGTGGGGCCTGATCCTGGCGAACTGCACGGTCATCATCCCGTTCTCGGTGTGGCTGATGAAAGGCTTCTTCGACTCGATCCCCTTCGAACTTGAGGAAGCCGCCTCCATCGACGGGTGCGGGATCTTCGGGGCGTTTTGGCGGGTTGTGCTTCCGCTGACCCTGCCCGGCCTCGGCGCAACCACGGCCTACGCCTTCGTGCTGGCGTGGAGCGACTACCTCTTTGTCCGGACGTTCATCCGCGACCAGAATCTGTGGACCATGACCGTGGGCGCGGCCTCCTTCATCGGGGAACACGCCGTTGAGTGGGCTTCTCTGATGGCGGTGGGCGTGATCGGGATTCTGCCGGTGGCAGTGATCTTCCTGTTCTTGGAGCCGCTGTTGGTCCGGGGGCTCGCCGGTGGTGCCGTGAAGGGCTGAGCCGAGTGTCCCGCAGGAGCAGACACCGCATCCCCTGGCTGTGATGCGCCGGATCGGGCGAACCGCGTCCCCCAAGTCTGGTGATGGACGTCCAGTACAGCCACCGGATCTGGGGTTGCGGTTCATCTTGCCCGGCACATCCTCGCAGAGGACGGCATTGGTTAGCGCTTCTTCAGGGTTGAGTTCTTGGGCGCGGGACCGAGATGATCGTGGGCACTGCCAGGTTCAGGGTAGCGCTACTGCGGTCAGAACAGGATTGATGAGCGTTCCTTGAAGCCCTCAGTCTCGAATACAGCTGTGTGATTGACGGTGCGCCCACGTGAAATCTTTTGTGCGATATGGCTTGCCATGATGATGGCCGTTCGTTACTATGAAAGTGATCCATTGCAACACCGTCAACGTTGCGTATGTAGCTGCTGTAAATGCCGCAGCCGAGTCACATTGGATCGCGACCTTCCCCTCGTGCAGTTGTCGCACGGAAGTTCAATTCACCTCCGTTTCACATTTCCAGAAAGGACACCCCTAATGCCAGCCATCTACACTCGCATCGGTCAGCCCGTCGTTGGCAAGCAGACCGACGCCTACAAGTTCGCGGTTCAGCGAGCCGAAGCAATCAAGCAGACCTTGGGTCTTGATCAGGACGTATTCCTCCGCGTGGGCGGTGGCGTTGGCCAGGTCATCAGCGTGTCGCGCCATGACACCTTGGCGGACGTGGTGGCAGCCAAGGAGCAGGTCATGCGGGCAACCATCGACGGCAAGCTGCCAACCGCCCCTGAAGGGGTATTTGCCGAAGTCAACGAGTCATTGTGGATGCAGCCTTGATCCATAGTCACATCTAGGCCTGGGTCTGTGGAGTGTCGGTCGCTAGCCGAAAACTTCGCAGACCCGGGCCGCTGGCACCGCACTGCGATGGGCCGCTGCGGGCCGTGATCCTGAGCGTATCGCGGTGGCCTGCTGGGGGCACTCACGTCATTGTCTGTTACGCAGCTGTGTAGCCCACAAGGCGGTGGGCATCCGCGTGGAAACATGAGAAGGTCACCAGGCACTGAAACGCTGCACAGATTATCTGTGATTTCTCCTGAACTTGTCTTTGATTGTCGTATTTGATTGTCCCGAACGATGGCTGCCGTTTTCCCGGGTGTGCCTTATGCGAGGTGTGATCCGGTTGAGACCGCTTGGTGCTGCCGTCGTATTTGTAGAGGAATTTGGTGCGGCATGCGAAGTCCGATACTGGGCTACCCAAATGTTCCTGTGGAAAATATGGAACAATTCGAGCAAATTCTGCCAAAGAGCTGGGGCTTTTTGCTGCCAGGTCAGCGTGCACTATTGAAGCCGCCCAAGCCCGGCTGCATGTGAGACTCCCCGGTCCGGATTGGCCGAACGGCGCTCCGGATTCCGGGCCGCGATATTTCGCTGCGGCGCTTGGGAAGGAACTGCCGCTACCGGCTCGCCGGGAGTGCCGCTGAAGACGTCGGTCGGCTCCTGTGCTGCGGCCAACGGCCTAGCTCAGGCACGTGGTCGAGTGAATCTCTCGCCTGGTCGGGGTTGTCGGTGTCGTGCTCCAGCGGTCCGAGTGGCCCTGGAGGGGTCAGGGGCTCCGTCGGTTCGGTGGAGATCGCCATCTCTGGTCGTCGAGTTGCATGGGGTAGCTCCCTCCTCGGACTGCAGTGTCGAGGGTCATCGGGCCGTTTATTCTGATATCGAACAAGACGTTCGGACTACGATTGGATCGTATACGATGAGCTGTGCGTGTGCAAGGGCTTGCTCCCCTCCCGAAGCGGATGCCCGGTGGGGGAGGCTGGGGTGAGCGCCTCGACGACGGCGTCCCAGACGCTCAGCCGGGGTCTGCGGGTCCTGGAGGTGCTGGCCGCTGCAGGGGTCCCGATGACTATCGATCAGATCGCCGAGCAGCTGGAGGTGCACCGCTCCATCGCCTATCGGCTGCTGCGTACCTTGGAGGATCACGCGCTGGTCGTCCGGAATGCGGCGGGGCATCTGGTATTGGGTGCACGTCTGGCGGCCCTCGCTGCTGGCGTGCAACGGGATCTGCAGCTGGCTGCTACTCCGGAGCTAGCAGCCGCTGCCGAGGATCTGGGCATGACGTGCTTCCTGGCGGTTCTGGACGCCGACCAATGCACCACCGTGGTCAGTGTTGGCCCCACCAGCCCGGTGCCTACGGTGGCTCAGCGCCCTGGGGCTCGCCACGTGGTCACCAAGGGTGCTCCCGGAAAAGCGATCCTCACCCAGATGCATCCCGAGAGGTGGCCCTCGGGGATGACCCCGGCGCTGCGCTCGGAGGTGGTTGCCGCCCGGGGGCAGGGCTTCGCCGTCAGCCGGGATGAGGTGATCGCCACCGTGCGGGCCGTGGCCGTTCCGTTGGCGTTGCGGGGGCGAACTCCCGCGACTATCGCGGCGCTTTGCATCGCAGACGATCCGGCTTCATCGCAGATTGCTGAGCGGTTGACCGCCGCAGCCCGCGCAATCCATCTCGACGTCGACGGCTGACGGTGGCTGGGGCCGGTCAGTGCTCGGGCTGGCGGGCGTCGGTGATTTTCCGGGCGCCGTGTTCGACGACCATCCGGACCAGGTTGGCGCCGGGGACGACCAGGTTGGCGGCTTCAACCCCGACGTCCAGCAGGAATCGCGGTTCGAGCACCTTGCCGAGATACTGCTCGAAGGTCGAGCCGCCAGCGCGCGTGTCTCCGGTCAGGCCGTCGAACTCCAGCACGGCCTCTTTGCCGGCGTGCTGGTAGCGGAAGGCGTAGACGGGCCGGTAGATCAGGTCGACCACCCCCACCGTGACCGTCTCTTCCAGTACCCGGTCGGCGTCCACCTGGCCGATGGTGGCCGAGACCACCTCCCGCACCAGCATCGATGCTTTGTTCTCCGGTGGCACCATCACAGTGCCGGATTCGGCTGTGGCCTGCAGCGTGGCGGCGTCGGTGATGGTCCCGGGGTAGGCCAAATACGAGGCGAGCGCCGAGTCCTGGGTACGGCTCAGCCCGTCGTAGTAGTAGTCGCGGCTCACCTCGTCCCGGCAGGATTCCAGTCCAGTGAGCCGGAAGGAGCCATTCTCGACGGTGACCGGCTGCTCGCCGAGCTGGACCGTTTGCACGCTCGGTGAGACCGCGACCGTGTAGCTGCGGGTGCGCTCGTAGGCGGTGACCGCCTGGGCCTTGAGCAACCAGAACGGCTGTAGCCGGCGCTCACGGTAGACGCATTCGTAGTCGTCGGCGGCGGACCGGTTCAGCAGTCCGCCCAGCTTGGCGACCGTGCCGAAGGCGTCCGCCCGGCGTGCCCAGGCCCGTCCTTCAGCGTGATCCATGCTGAATCGATCGGTGAGCACGACCAAGCGTTCCTCGGCGATCTGGACTTCCATCGTTTCCCCTGTCTGCTAGCGGGGATACCACGTTAGCCAGCCTCGGCGCGGGGTTGAGCGCAGCGGGGTCCCCCTGGGCATGCTACTGGGGGTAGCGTGCCGATCTGGTCGGTTGGCGGAGTTTGCTCGTCTCCCACCGCGGGAAGGGATGGTCCGTCATGGCTCGTCTTCATCACCAGCCTGACCCCTCAGGCAGGACTCGCTGATCCCGAAGTCGGCAGCGATCTGCTTGAAATGGACACCGACCTCACGGCCATGGGCCATGCGCACGACGTCGTCACGGAACTCCTTGGGTACGGCTACAGCACGGTTTTCGATGCTGGAACCAGCCCCTACCTGAGTGGCTGTCGCTGCTGCGGGGTCAGCGTCGACACGCTGCGCTGCATCGCGGCGGGCCACCTGCCCGCGTGCCGCTTCCGCGAGCGGCACATTCATGTCCGATCCGAGGATCTCGACCGCCACTTCTGGCCGAGTCCCGCCGGCGACTGGCCCCTGCGCCGTCGAACCGCAAGGCGTACTGACCCTCCGTGCATGAACTCGTCACGATCGACCAAACCCGCTTCATGAGCACGATCCCGAAAGCATCTGAAATGCTTGCCACATGAAGGTCGGCGTCTACGTGGATGGTTATAACCTGTACTACGGCGGCCGCGGGATCTGCGGTCGCGGGACCGCGGGTTGGCGCTGGCTCGACGTCCGAACACTGGCGTACACAGTCATTCAGTCTCACTCGGGATGGACTGGTCCGTTCGACCTGTGAGTCGTGTTCAGCACAGCGCGCATCAAAGGACAAGGCAACACGTCGAGCCAGCAAGATCAGGACACCTATCTCCGGGCCCTCGACAAACACGGTGCCGCAGATGTGCTCGAGTTCGGAACCTACGTCGAGCGAGTTGCCACGAACCCCCTCGCGACGTACGGGCCCAAAGGGC
>JBKEBU010000087.1:0-41887 GCA_047973325.1 Propioniciclava sp.
CTATCACCCGGCCCTATCGCACCCAGCTGAACCTCATGGACGTGCGCATTCATCCCGACACTGTCGTGCCCGGCGAGGCTGTTCCGGAGGATCCAACATCGTCACGCACGCAGCCCCGCAGCCCCGCAGACCCTGGAACGACGATCATCCGGGGCGAAATTGAGGACTAGTAGCCTGTCGCAGCTGATCTTTTGTATTCGCGACCCCAGGTGAGCCCTGGGCTACGCCGGTGACCCTCACCGATACCCCGCATCGATTCCGGATCCCCGTCTTGCCCAGAACTCACCTGACTCCGCTCGGTACCACACAGCTCAGCTGCGACACGCTACTAGTAGCCTGTCGCAGCTGATCTTTTGTATTCGCGACCCCAGGTGAGTCCTGGGCTGCGCCGTGGATCCTCATCGATACCCCGGCAGCGATTCCGGATCCCGTCTTGCCCAGAACCCACCGGACGCCGCTCGGTACCACACATCTCAGCTGCGATAGGCTACTAGTCGGTGAGTTGGCCGGTACCCAGGATGGTGAATATATGTGCGCCGAGGGCGTCCACCAGCTGGCGACCCTCGTCGAAGGTCGGCATTCTGCCCATGATGGCGGCGGTGTAGTCCCGGTCCGGGGCGGAGACATGGCCGATGCTGTTGACTGCCCAGAGGTTGTCGGTTGACTTGAACTGCACCCAACCGTTTTTCATATGGACGGTGACGTCGGATCCGCGGTCGTGCCCGACGCCCCAGGTTTGCTCGGCGTTGGTGCGTCCCATCAGATCGAGCAGATAGCGGCGATCATCCGTGTGCAGCGCCTCGGAACCGTCCAGGAGCAGGTCTATCAGCACGCGCTGATCATGCGGCGTGGTCCCGGTCCAGGACCAGAAATCGCTCCGGGCATCACTGTGGGTGCTCCGCAAGCCCAGATCTGCAGCCAGCCGGTCGTAGGCAGCCGTACCGCCGACCTCGGCCCACAGCGTGTCAGCGGAGTCGTTGTCCGAGTTGATGATTGCCTGGGAGGCCAGGCCATACTGGGCAAAGGTCAATTCGGTGCCTGCTCGCCGGGCTTGCTGCAGCGCCAGGAGCACGATCATGACCTTGGCTATCGAGGCACTCTGGCTGCCATAGTCACCCCGCACCTCAAAGGTGGCCCCGGAAGTGCGGTCGCGGAGGGAGATCCCCAGGAGATCGGTCTGCGCGCGGTAGTGGTCCAGGACGGTGGTGAGTTGTTGGCGGACCGAGCCGCTGAGCAGATCGGCCGACAAGGCGGGTGGGGCTGGAGTGCGGGCGCAGCCAGCCATCCCCGCAGCCGTCAGGCCGACGATGCCGGTGAGGAGCAGACGCCGAGTCAGTGGAGCTGCAGGTATGTTTCCGGAGGGTACGGCTGGGCTACTCATGCCAGGTGTGCTTTCTCGGTCGAGACTATCCGGGTGATATCCGCTACCCCCGAGTCCACCAGGACCAGCGAACCGCCTCCCAGGATTGCCCCGACGAGCCACTCGATGGCTTGCCAGGGGGTGGCCGGCGTGGCGGCGAGCCGGTTGCTGAGGTGGCTGATCTCGGCCAGATCAGCTTGGGTGAGGGAGCGCTCCGGGTCGACCCAGGCCAGGTCGTGGGCGGATCCGCTGGCGCCCCCGAAGGTGTCGGGCTGGGCCAGAGCCTCCGCGGCAAAATCCAGCAGGCCTGACGGTAGCCCCGTCATCGGCCGCGCCCAGGGGTCTAAGGAGCAGACCAGAGTGTGGGGTGCGAGCGCCTGGGTGGAGCTGGGGCCGACCACCGCCACCTCCGCCCTCGGGAGCGGTTCTCCGGTGAGGTCGGCGGCGGCTCCGACCCGCCACAGCGCGAAGGGCCACAGGAGTGCCATCCAATGACCGGGATGCTCGGTCAACACGGGGAGCATGACCCGGTCGGGCGCCCCGACGCCGAAATCATCGAGGAGGTTTGCCGTCTTATCCACCCAGTTGGCGAAGCTGGTGAGGGAGAGCTCGGTGCGGCTCCCCTCGGAGCCGTAGTGGGTCAGCAGGGGCGCCCCGCCCCGAGAGCGGGCTGCGCGGACGAGCGCAGTACTGGGAAGATCGGCTGCCACGGAGAACAGCATACGTGCGGGTAGCATGACCCCATGCGGTACGTCGTTATCATGGCAGGGGGATCCGGTACGCGATTGTGGCCCCTGTCCCGCCGGGGCACACCCAAGCAGCTGCTGCCCCTGGCGGATGGCGCGAGCCTGCTGCAACGCGCCTATGAGCGCGCGGTCCGGCTGGTTCCCCATGAACGGGTTTTCGTGGTCACCGGCGCCAGCTACTCCCATGTGGTGCGGGCCCAGTTGGAGGACCTGCCACCGGACAATGTCCTGGGAGAGCCGATGGGAAGGGATTCTCTCAACGCGGTGGCGTGGCCGGCGGCCATCTTGGCGGCGCGCGATCCCGATGCCGTCGTGGCCCAGCTGACCGCAGACCAGCTGATAGATCCGGTGGATACCTTCGTCGAGGCTTTGGAGTTGGCCTACACCGCAGCCGAAACCCACAGCAGCATCATTGTGACCCTGGGGGTGGTCCCGAGTGAGCCGCATACCGGCTATGGCTATCTGCACCGTGGCTCAGCCTGGTCGGGTCATCAGGATGTGTTCGAGGTTATCGAGTTCACCGAGAAACCTGCTGCTGACGTCGCTGCGCAGTACGTGGATTCGGGGGAGTACTGGTGGAATGCGGGGATGTTCGTCTTCCGGGCAGACACGCTGCTGGATCAGGTGGCCGAGCTGGAGCCCGCAACCCATGCGACCGTCCGGGAGTTGGCCGCGCACCCGGACCGGCTGGGTGATCTGTTCGGATCGCTGAAGAAAATCTCGTTGGACTACGCGATCATGGAACCGCTGAGCCGGGGCCAGGGATCCGCCCGGATCGTGGCGGTACCCCTGCCGGTGGCGTGGCGCGATGTCGGCGGCTATCCCAGCCTGATGGCGGCCTTGGAGCCAGACGATGCTGGGAATGTCCTCAGCGGGCCAGGAAAGACTGTGGTGCAGGATACTGCCGACACCCTGATGCTGAATTTGACCGAAGGCCATCTGGTGGCTGTTCTCGGAGTGGAGGGTCTGGTCGTGGTGCATACCGCCGATGCCACCCTGGTTACCACGCGCGACCGGGCCGAGCACGTCAAGACGCTGGTGGACACGGTGGCTGACACTGTCGGCCTCGACTACATCTAGCGAAGGAGCGCCCCATGATCGAAAACCTCAAACGCCTCCGCGAGCCAGTCGCTTGGATTGTGCTGGCTGTCGCTGCGGCCAGCATGGTGTTGGCCCTGGTCCGCGCCGGGTTCGATCTGTCCACGGGCGTCCCCCTCGCCTCCGCGGCCCAGACGGTATCGCTGACGGTGATGAATCTCACCTTCGTGGTGCTGCTGGTGATCCTGGCCTGGGTTTGCGTATTCATTGCTCCCGCGGTGGCACGGGCCAAGCAGATTGTCTGCTGGTCGGCCATCTTGGTCACGGTAGGCACTCTGCTCACGCTGGTCGGTGCGATCGCGGGAATAGCAACCTCGGACAGCGCGCTGTCGGTGGTCTTTGAGTTTCTGGGCGGCATCCTCGACATAGTTCTCAAAGGTGTCGGTACGGTCACCCTCTGGCTGATGTATCGCGGGCTCCGGGGCGGACGGCTGGTGCCTGCCGAAGCAGTCCGCCTGGAAGCCACCAGCGAGGCTGCGCCCCCGACAGTGTGGGCGCCGGATGCTGCGTCGGGCGCGGTGTGGACGTCGGCCGCGGAGGCGGCTGCCGGGGCCCCTGCCAGCGCTTTTGGCTCACCTGGAGCGACCGAAGGGTGGCCGCTGGAGCGGGGCTCCGAGGAGGGTGCTGAGCCGCCTGCGGATGTCCCTCATTCGGGAACGTCTGCCCACTCCGAGCCGCGCCAGCTTGACGAGTCCTAATAACAACGGTGTAATTTGATGAGTCAAGTGATTGCGCGGCGCGTCGAGGAGGTCAGTCGACATGGGAGAACTCATGATCGCAGAGTTCGACGACGAAGGGGTCTTGGGCTGGCAAGAACGGGCACTCTGTGCCCAAACCGACCCCGAGGCCTTCTTCCCCGAAAAGGGTGGTTCCACGCGAGAAGCGAAGAAGGTCTGCCAGACCTGCGACGTGCGGGCAGAGTGCCTGGAGTACGCTCTTGAAAAGGATGAACGGTTCGGCATCTGGGGCGGATTGTCTGAGCGAGAGCGTCGCAAACTCAAGCGTCGCGCTGGCTAGCAGCCGAGATTCGTGGTATCGAGCGGCGTTAGCTGGGCCGGGTCCGCGTGACAGATATTGAGGATCCCTGGGCGTGGGCTCACCGCGAGGAGCCCGAGATTGCGCTGCCCGCTGACACGGAGGTGACCTTGGTCCTGGTGGCCCACGACGGGGCCGCCTGGTTGCCGGATCTGGTGAGCGCGCTCGAACGATCTATCTATCGACCCCAGCGCACGGTGGCTATCAATGCCGGTTCTCAGGATGCCTCGGGTGATCTGTTGAAGAGTGCTGTGGCCGCTGGGGTTGTAGACGAGGTGCGGGAGGTGGCCGCATCGAGTTTCGGGGGTGCCGTCGAGGCTGCATTTCCGGCAGGGCTACCGACCACCGGATGGCTCTGGTTTCTCCACGACGATGCGAAGCCGGCGCCGGATGCCCTGCTCCAGTTGGTGGCCCGGGCGACGACCGATCTGGAGTCAACTCCTGCCGAATCGGCTGCCGGATCGGTGCGCCCCCCGCGCCCCAGTGCGGTGGTGCCCCTCCTCTTGGCGCCGCGTCGTCATGGCGTCGGGGCCCTGATCGCCGAACTGGGGGAAACGGTGACCACTGCCGGCGTGGTGACGAGCGCTGAAACCGGCGGAGTCATCGATCAGGGTCAGCTGGAATCGCAACCGGTGCTGGGTGGATCCACCTGTGGTTTGCTGGTGAGCGCTGCGGCCTGGACGGACGTGTCAGGGTTTGCCGCTGATCTGCCATCCTCGGTTCAGGGAGTGGACTTAGGCGCCCGACTGACCCGTCATGGCGGGATTGTGGTCACCGAGCCGCGGGCCAAGATCTCCCACGTGGAGGCGTCCAGCCGTGGCCTGCGCGGCGAGGACCCCTCGCAATCGACGGTGGAACGTCGGGCCTATGGACTTGGTTTCAATGCGGCTCTCCGGGGACGGGCTGGCGGCAGAATAGCCACCGCATTGGCCTCCGGGTCAGCCTCCCTGGGGCACCTGTTGAGTAAGGATGCTGGAGCGCTCGGCGAGGAACGGGCCGCTTTTCGGCGCTGGGTGCATAGCCGAGAACAGCGGGTGGCCATCGCACAGCGATTCGCAGCGCTGCCGTCGGGTGACGTCGTCAGACTGCGTCCCACTCGCTGGGATGGCCTCAGCCGGGCCGCGGACGACCTGGGCGGTCGTCTCGGCTCATGGACGGCCGCGCTGGGGGACCGGAGCACCGACCTGGGTCTCGACAATCTCCTGGGGGATGATCTCTCTGGGAGTGCTTTGGAGGGACGGTCTCGACGGTGGCCGCTCTGGGTGCTGATGCTGGCGGTGCTGCTGGTGCTGGCCGCAGTCTCGGTTCGTCATGCCTATGGGCTGGCCCCGCTGGTGGGGCCACAACTGTTGCCGGTGCCAGCCACCTGGACCGATGAGCTCTGGGCCTATCTGGACCCCGTGGCCGGATCAGCGGGCGGCGGGGCGCCCTGGTCGGCTTTCGTATGGCTGGGCGCGTTGCCCTTCTTCGGATGGACCGACGCGTTGGTGACAGTGCTGCTGGTGGGCTGCGTTCCCATGGCTTTCGTCCTGGGTCGCTGGGTGCTGGACCAGGTTATAGATGATGCTGTGGTCGCCTCGCTGGGGGGAGTGTTCCTGGGGTTGGCGCCGATCTTGGTGGGGGCACCGGGGGCTGGGCAGCTCGGGGCCGTGGTGTCCTACCTACTTTTGCTGATAGTTGCCGGGCAGGTCAGCCACTGGTGGCGTACCGGGCAGACCTGGGGTGGCGCGGCCCGGCTGGGAATAGCCCTCATGGTTTTGGTGGCGTTCACGCCGCTGTTGGGTGGCGTGGCCTGGTTGGTGACCAACGTGGTGGCCTGGCGGCGACCGGCAGGTGCACGAGTTGTGCTGGCCCTGGGCGGGCCGCTGCTGCTGGCTATCAGCCCGTGGTCGCTGCTCATGCTCGAGTTCCCGGGTCGGCTGCTGACCGGCATCGCGCCAGCCCTGGCCCCGGAGGCGGTACCCGACTGGTGGGCACTGCTCCTGGGGCGACCACTGGCGGAGGCGGTGCCACCCTGGTGGCTGTCGCTCGTGGTGGTGGGCGTGCTCTGGGCCTGGGCCTTGCTCGCGGCCCTGCGTCGCCCGGGCATGAGCGGGTGGAGCCTGGCTGCTGCCAGCGGTTTTCTAGCCGTTGGGGTGGCGATCTCACGGACCGCGGTCCCGATTCCGCCGGACGATGTCGCTGTTCCGCAGGCCACCGAGTGGGTTCTGGCGATGATCGCCGCCCTGGTGCTAGCGGCTGCGTCCGGGGTTGCCGGGCTCGGAGAACGGCTTCAAGGAGAGGCCTTCGGGATGCGCCAAATCGCCATCGCCGCTGGCGTGGTCGTGGTGGCCGGATGTGTGGGGCTCACCGCCGTGTGGTGGGCCGGATGGGGCCTGGGAAACCTCGACCGACGGGCACCGATAACGGTTCCCCCGTTCATCGCCCGCGACTCCGAACGTGGACTGGCGCGGGTCCTCACGCTGGTCTCGGAGAACGACACCGTGTCCTGGGCCGTCCACGAGGGCGATTTTGCCCGGCTCGGAGATGCTGAGCGGGGCTTGGTCTTTTCGGGGGACGCGGAGATGCGCGATCTCGCCGCTTCGGTGGTCTCCCGGCTTGTGCAGGGCACCGCAGACGACCGGTTGGTGCCAGATCTGCAACGGCTGGGAGTCGGGTATGTGTGGGTCCGCGGAGTCACCGAGCGGCTCCGCGTGGACATTGCGAACACTCCCGGCATCGGAGTTGGTTCTGTGGAGCGGGATACCGCCACCTGGGTGGTCCCTGAGGGCGGACGCACCTATATTCAGGGCGAGGGCCAACGGACCCGGGTGGACCCGCAACAGCCGATCCCGGCCGGCTCCGCGGATCGAACGCTGACGCTCGCCGAAGCTCAGGATCCCCGATGGACGGTGACCGTCGACGGGGCCAGGCTGTCCGGCGTGACGGAGGCAGCTCACCCCAGCTTCCAGCTTGGTGAGCGTACTGGCCCGGTCACCGTGGCCTTGACTGCTGGTTCGTCCTGGTGGATATGGGTGCAAGCGGGGGGGCTCCTGCTGCTCGTGATAGCGGCCGCCCCCACCCTGCGCCCTGAGCGGCCACGTTCGGGTCGGACTGGGCGGAGAGGAATCTAATGCGCCGCTGGGCAGCCGTCTGGGTGGCGGTGCTGGGGATGGCGGCAGCGGCCGCCCTGGGGAGCTACGTGCCAGCCTGGACGCCTACCCAGCCGCCGCCGGACCGGGAGACGACGGTGGTACGGGCCTGTCCGGCGGCGCTAGAGGGATCGGCTACCCAAGAATTGGCTGCCTGGGCGCCCTCAGAGATTCGGATCGCGCCGGTCGCTGGGCCCCAGGATGCGGAGGTGCTAGCCGAAACTACCGCGACGCTCCCCACCGGACCCACCCGGGTAACCGTGCCCGTTCAGGGCGCAGCAGCTGCGGCCGCGGTCTGGGCTGAGAGCGGCCCCGACCGAGGGCTCACGGCCACATCCTGCGTCTCGGCCCGCACCGACGCGTGGTTCGTGGGCGCCCGCAGCGATGACGGCCACCAAGCCGCGATGGAGTTGGTCAACCTGGATGCGACCGATGCCGAGGTGGCCCTCAGCTTGTATGGCCCCGACGGGCTCGTGCCTGCGGCCGGTTCGCGAGGGATCTCTGTTCCGGCGCGTGGCTCCCGGACCGTCCCCCTCGGCCCCCTGGTCCAGTCTGCAGACCCGATTGCGGTGCGGGTGCAGGCCACGGTGGGTCGGGTGGCGGGCTTTCTGCGGGTTCGGCGCTGGGACGGGAGCACCGCTCTCGGGGCCGATTGGGTGCCTGAATCGGCGAGCCCGTCGGGTCTGGTCCTCGTCCCTGGAGTCCCCGGTGGTGCTGGGGAACGGACGCTGCTGGTGACAAATCCGGGTGAGCGGGTGGCTCCGGTAGAGATAGAGATCCTGGGGGACACCGGCTCCCATCAGGCGGTGGGGGCAGAAGACCTCGATGTTCCACCAGGAGCGACCCGTGTGGTTGATCTGGAGCCCGGATTGGCGGGACAGCCGGGCTCGGTGCTGCTGCGTACGTCTGGGGAGATCGCGGCGGCAGTGGAGGTATCCCTCGGGGGTGACCCAGAAGCAGATGACCGGGCGATGCTCCCGGCACGGGACAGCCTCGGGGAGGCGGCGACGGCGGTCTGGCCAGGTCCTACGTCGGTGGACCGGTTCTTAGTCCTGGCGAATCCGCAGTCTGATGATGCTCGCGTACAGGTGGCCATGCGCCAGAGCGATGGCTCAAACGTGAGCGAGGAGTCGATAGTGATCCCGGCGCGTGGCTCGGTGTCCCTGCCAGCACCGGCGGAGGTGAAGGTCTGGGAGGTGGTGTCCGCTGCCGCTGGCCTGCGGGGCACGTTGGTTGCCAGCGGGAAGCTCGGCGAAGCGGGTGGGATCACGGCCTTGGAGCTCCGCCCGAACGCCACCAGCGTCGAGGATGTCGTCGTGGTGGCTGACCCCCATAGCCAGTAGTGACACCACGAGCAGCCCCACCTAGATTGGGCCCGCCCGGCACGTCCTCGCACAGGGCAGCATTGATCAGCGCGTCACGAGTAGCCTGTCGCAGCTGATCTTTGTATTCGCGACCCCAGGTGAGCCCTGGGCTGCGCCGTGGACCCTCACCGAAACCCCGGCATCGATTCCGGATCCCCGGCTTGCCCAGAACCCACCTGACGCCGCGCGATACCACACATCTCAGCTGTGACCAGCTACTAAATCCAATCCTCCCCGGATTCCCGATGGCCGAGGGGGTCGATCTCGTGGGTGGTGATCCCGGTGGCTTCGCTCAGCTGTTCGACCAAGGTGCGGAAGATAAGTATCCGTAGGCCGGGCCGGGTGCGGGCGCGTCGCTCCAGTGGGCGGCGGTAGAGGACTACCTGGCCGGGTGCGGTGGGAGTGGCCGATGCGGCGGCAGCCAGCGGTACCCGATGGGGTGCCCAGGCTGGAAAGGTCGACGGAACGTCTTCCACACCGACATCCATAGCCGCCAAGGCCTGGGGGCAATGCTCGGAAATCTGGGCCAGGGCATCCTGAACACAGCGGGCAAAGAACTCGGATCGGGATTGTCCGCTTCTGACCGGGACTGCGGTCCCGGTGTAGGGGTTGGGCATCGCAATCCGACCTCGAAGTCCGCGCGCGTGGCGATCACGAAGCCTCGACATGCTGCTGACTCTAGCCGGGAATGAGTGTTGGCTGAACCGACACCCCAGGGAGAAGGTGACGCCTGGCGCAAAAACGGGGTAGCGTGCCCAGCGTGAAGGCCCGCCATTGCACCCGAACTGGCTGCCACCATCCGGCAACGACGACGTTGACCTATGTCTATGCCGACTCGACGGCAGTGCTCGGCCCGCTGGCCTTGCGTGCGGAGCCGGGGATTTATGATCTGTGCGAGGCGCACAGCTCTCGCGTGTCGGCACCTCGGGGCTGGGATCTTATCCGTCTCCCGCACACCGATGAGGTGCCCGGGCCCGATAAGGATGATCTGCTGGCACTGGCTGATGCCGTTCGTCAGGTAGGCGAGAGCTGGAGTGAGGGTCACGGCGACCCGCAACCTCAACCGGTGGTGGCGCGACGCCGCGGGCATCTGGGCGTGGTGGCGGATCCCGGAGCGTCCTCCTAGGAGGAATGCCCTAGGCTGGCCGAGTGCTGAGCGCAGACATCTTCATGGCGAATGACATTCGGGGCCGGGTGGACGGCTCGGCTGATCGCCCTTCGCAGTGGGATCCGGCCGGTGCGCACATTCTCGGTGCAACCTATGTGGACGTCTTCGGGCTGCACGGGGGGAAGTTCGTGTTGGGGCGGGATACCCGCACGTCGGGTTTGGCGCTGGCGACGGCTTTCATGGAGGGCGCAACGGCTGCCGGAGCAGACGTCGTGGATGTTGGTTTGGTGAGTACTGACGCGTTATGGTTCGCCTCGGGGACGTTGCAGGTGCCCGGCGTGATGTTGACCGCGTCCCACAATCCGCCATCAGACAATGGGATCAAGTTTTGTCTAGCCGGCGCGGCGCCAGTGACCCCAGCGCATTTGATCCGGTTGCGCGAGGCCAGCATGGCAGACTGGAGCCCGGCCAGCGAGGGCCGCGCCCGCGTCGAGCGGGGAGATATCCCCATGGGCCAGATAATCCGGCGCGAGATCCTGGACGACTATGGTGCCTATCTGCGCTCGCTGGTGGATCTGACCGATGTAGGCCGACCCCGGGTTGTGGTCGATGCTGGCAACGGGATGGCCGGGCTGACCACACCGGTGGTGCTGGGCCCGCTCGGCTTGGAGTTGATCGGGTTGTACCTCGATCTCGATGGCACCTTCCCGAACCACATGCCGAATCCACTGATCCCGGAAAACCTGGTGGCGGCGCAGCAGGCAGTGCGGGACCAGAACGCAGACGTGGGCCTAGTCTTCGATGGCGATGCCGACCGATGCTTCGTGCTCGACGAACTGGGGGAGGTGGTGAGCCCGTCAGTGATCACCGCGTTAATCGCGCGAGCGTTGCTTCAGGAGGAGCCCGGAGGCACCGTCGTGGTCAACACCATTACCTCCCGGGCCGTGGCTGAAAATGTTGAGGCGGCTGGTGGTCGCGTAGTGGTCAGCAAGGTCGGGCATACCTCGGTCAAGGCGCACATGGCCGAGCATGGCGCTGTCTTCGGGGGGGAACACTCCGCCCATTACTACTTTAGAAATTTCTGGGGGGCAGATACCGGGATGCTGGCGGCGCTGCACGTCTTGGCGCTTCTGGGAGGTTCCGGAGGAACTATGTCCGGGTTGGCTGCCGGCGTCTCGGGCTACACCGCCTCGGGTGAGATCAACTCCACGGTGGCGGATCCGGAACGAGCGTTGGCCCGGGTGCGGGCCGCCTTCGAGGCCCACGGTGTGGTCAACCTGGACGATGGGCTCACCATTACCGGCTCCGACTGGTGGGTGAATGCCCGGCTGTCGAATACCGAGCCTTTGCTACGCCTCAATGTGGAATCTCGTGATCAGGCTGAGATGATAGCGCTGCGCGATCGGGCGTTGGCTGCCATCCGTGAAGAGAGTGCTATCGATGACTGACCCGATGTCGGAACTGTTGGGGCTGCTGGTGTGCCCGGTGTGCCAGGCCACGTTGACCTGGGACTATGAGGCGGGGGAACTGATCTGTACCCATCCTGAGTGCGGGCTGGCCTATCCGGTCCGGGAAGGGATCCCTTCGTTCCTGATCGACGAAGCCCGGCCCACGATTGAGCCGTGAGATGACTGGTTTCGAGGATTGGCGTCTGGACGATCAGGCGACCCTGGCCGAGGCAGACGCGCGCCTGCGTGCGGTCGCGACGGCCGGAGCTCGCCTACGACAAGAGTGGGATCTGGCAGCCAGCACCATCGCTGATCTGGCTGATGAGCCTCGACCCCGGGCCGTGATCGCGGTTGGACCGGAAGCCCGGCTGCTACGAGCCCTGTTGGAGCCGGTGTGTCCGGTTCCGTTCGTCGCCTGGCCCAGTCTGGGGCTCCCGGGTTGGGTAGGCCCGCTGGACCTGGTCGTGGTTCTGGGCGGCAGCGACCAACACGCCGGGGCCGGGCTGCATGAGGCGCTGCGCCGAGGAAGCCGCATCCTGGTGGTGGCGTCCCCAGACTCCCGGCTAGCCCGGGAATCTGCGGCCCACTCGACCACGCTCCTGCCGAAGACACGCACGGCCGACCCGGTGCCTGGAGCGGTGACGGCGCTGGCGGCGCTGCACACCATGGGACTGGGGCCGGCGGTGGACCCGGCAGCTGTCGCTGATGCTATGGATGCCGTGGCTGCTGAGTGCGGCCATCTGCGCGATATTGCCGAGAACCCGGCCAAGATGATGGCCATCGAACTGGCCGATGCCCAGCCCCTTGTCTGGGGCGGTTCCATTCTGGCCGCCCGAGTGTCCCGGCGCCTGGCAGAAGCTATTCGTGAGGCATCCGGACGGGTGGCGCTGGCGGCCGATGCGTCCGCGCTGGAGCCGTTGATCGCCGAGACTCCCCGCCGCGACCCGTTCGCTGACCCCGTCGAAAGTGATCCGGGAACCCGGCCAGCGTTGGTGCTCATCGACGATGGGATGGGTGATGCTGCGGCCGAGGAGCAGCACGATCGCCTCCGCCGGGTAGCGGCCGCGCATGATGTCCGGACCAGCATGATCCAGGAAACGACGGGGGATGAGCTGACCCGCTACGCGATGCTGTTGAGCCGTGGACTGTTTGCGGCGGCTTACCTGCGGATCGGGTTGGAACGTCTGAACTAGGCGCTTGCGCGCCTAGCCGGTGGCGATCCTGCCCGCGCCGGAGAGCTGCCACAGTGGCGGGCAGATGCGTTGAGCGCGGGCTCTGGACGGTAGGCTCACCGACTGTGAAGTATCGCATCGCCGACGTGACGCTGGCCGAATCCGGGCGTCGAGAGATCCAGCTCGCTGAACATGAGATGCCCGGGCTGATGGCGATGCGGGAACGCTACGCCGCGACCCAGCCGCTGCGGGGTGCCCGAATCGCCGGCTCCCTGCACATGACCGTGCAAACCGCCGTGTTGATAGAGACGCTGGTGGCACTGGGAGCTGAGGTGCGCTGGGCCTCGTGCAACATCTTCTCCACCCAGGATCAGGCGGCGGCTGCGGTCGTTGTCGGTCCGGGCGGGACCGAGGCGGACCCGTCCGGCGTACCGGTCTTCGCTTGGAAGGGAGAGACCTTGGCGGAGTACTGGTGGTGTACCGAGCAGATTTTGGCATGGCCCGACGGTGGCCAGCCGAACCTCATTCTCGACGACGGCGGGGATGCGACCCTGTTGGTGCACTTGGGCGTCGCCTATGCCGAGGCTGGCGGGGTACCCGATCCGGCCACGGCGACAGATGCCGAAACTGCGGCCATCTTGGGTCAACTGCAAGCGAGCGCACTCGACTTCCGTGCCCTGGCTGCCTCCATTTTGGGGGTGACTGAGGAAACCACGACCGGGGTTCACCGGCTCTACGAGCGGGAACGGAACCGGGACCTGCTCTTCCCGGCGATCAACGTCAATGATGCGGTCACCAAGAGCAAGTTCGACAATCGCTATGGCTGCCGCCACAGTCTGATAGATGGGATCAACCGGGCTACCGACGTACTGATCGGGGGCAAGGTGGCCGTGGTTTGCGGCTACGGCGATGTGGGGAAGGGCTGTGCGGAATCTCTGGCCGGGCAGGGTGCCCGGGTCATCATCACTGAGGTGGATCCTATCTGTGCCCTACAGGCGGCCATGGACGGCTATCAGGTGGCGACGCTGGACGACGTTATCGATCACGTCGACCTGGTGATCACCGCTACCGGCTGCCGGGATGTGGTGACTGCGGCTCACATGGCAGCGATGAAGCACAACGCCATTGTTGGAAATATAGGTCACTTCGACAATGAGATTGATATGGCCGGGCTGGAGCACACTGAGGGCATCCGCAAGGTCACTGTGAAACCTCAGGTGGACCAGTGGATCTTTCCCGATGGGCACGCCGTCATTGTCCTCAGCGAGGGCAGGCTGCTGAACCTCGGCAATGCAACCGGACACCCGAGCTTTGTCATGAGCAACAGTTTCACCAACCAGGTGCTGGCTCAGATCGAGCTCTACACCAGAACTGAGGAGTACCCGGTGGGGGTGTACACCTTGCCTAAGCTGCTGGATGAGGAGGTGGCTCGACTCCATCTGGATTCTTTGGGAGTGCGGTTGACCACGCTGACCGACACGCAGGCAACCTACCTCGGGGTGGCCCCCACCGGGCCGTACAAGCCAGAGCACTATCGCTACTAACCGCTCGGTAGCACGCCGCTCAACTGCGACAAACTACTGGGCCTGTCTGACCCGAAGGCGACCCTCAAGGACTTCCTGGAGCAGATCCACGGTTTCCGGAAGCAGGTCGACCCCCAGGCTACGGGCGCGACGATGCACCCTACGGGTGAGCCGGTCCACCTCATCCAGGCGTCCGCTGGCCTTTTCGGTACGGATCCGTTCCCCGAGCAGAAGCTCATCATCGGGTGCGGCCACCAAGGCCCGGTTGGCCGCCCACCGGGATCCTTCCAGATCCCCCTGCTGGCGGGCCAGCCTCGCAGCCGAGACGCCGAGATCTCGGCCTAGAGCACTCATGTCCGCACGAAGCTCCTCGGCCCATCCCCACTGGCCCGGTGCCGCATCAGCCAGCGGAGCCCCCCGGAACATCTGCAAAGCCAGTTTCATCCGATCCAGCGATATCCGGCTGATTCCAAGCGAGGTCAGCTGCCGGAGTTCCTGCCAATCGGAGGTCACATCAGCGTGGAGGTTGATCCGGCCGGAGTAGGCATCGGGTAGATAGGGCTGTCCATCCGGAGTCGCGCCCAGCCAGGAGCGCAGCCGGCTGAGGTTTGACCTCCGGGTGGCATCCGAGACGAACAGCTCCGCGACCATCTCCGACGGCGTGCCGCCTGGATGTTCCAGCAGCCACGCGCAGTACTCGACGCATTGACGCATCGCCCGCGTGGGCGGTTCGCCGGCGGCGCCCATCAGCTCGATGGGCCCCAAGAGGCGCACGCACGGGCCGGCGAGCGATGGTGGCGGCGTCGGGTGGAGTTCAATAATGTTCACCGGTTCCTCCGTATCGTCCGCCCACCACGGGGCTCGCTCCGTCGTCGCGCTCTCAGCCTGGGAGTAGAGCTGTCCGATGGCGGCCCGGGTGGTCGCGGGCAGCGTCTGCGGCGTCAGCCCCTCCCGGGCAGCGGTCTGCACGGTAGGGCCATGGGCGGGCTCAGCGATCTCCCAGGTCGCCAACCCAGCCTCCACCCCCACCGGAAGCACGACGGCTACACCACAATGGGAGCTTTCAGCCAGGGTGGCGAACTGGGCAACATCGTGATCTGAGAGCGCGGTCTCGACGACCACAACCCGCGGTGCCCAGGCCTCAGCCAGGTCTGGATCAAGCCGCACCCGATCCCAGGAGCGACCACCCAACTCGCGGGTACGCTCATCTCGCCAGCGCTGCAGCTCGGCCATCGCGGTAGTGGCATCAGGGGTGCAACGGACCTGGTCGCCGCCAACCGCCTCAGCGAAGGTCGCCTCCGCCGTCACCACCAGCACGCTTACTTCACTGGCCCATGGTGTGCAGGCCAGCTCGAGGAGCATGGCCGAGAGCATCTCCGAGCGCACCTGATTATCACCACCTCGGATACCCACGGCGGCCGAGGTGATCAGATCGGTCATCACCAGCTGCCCGGCGCTATCTTCGCCGAGGGTCACCAACGCCGGATAGGCCACCGGCGCGCTGGACTCAGGGAGTGCGTTCAAACGCCGCCAGGCGATAGTCAGCCGGTTGCCGAGGCGCAGGAAGTGCGGAGGAGTTCCTGGATCAGCGGCGAACTGGAAGCTGACCTCTGCCTCACCCAGAAGCACCTCGTCCACGGCCGGTGCGGGGCAGTCTGTTTGGTGCCAATGAGCGGAGAGGTAGCGCATGGCTCGCCCCAGCAGATGTTCGCGTCCCGGCTCGGTGGTGCCAGCACTCACGTGCAGGGCAGTCTCCACGTGTGCTGGCTCGGCGCCGGGAGCTAAGAATCGGCGGCCCACCGGGCGAGACGGGGCGCGGAGGCGACGGCGGAGCGCCAGACCGCCCACGATGGCCGCCGCTGCGACGCTACCCAAGCCACCCAGCACCCCGGTCAAGGCGGCTGGATCCACCGCCGTCGAGCTGGCTTCCACCCCACCGTCGGGTCGCCCACTGTAGGGGGCGGGGGGCTCTGATGGCGACGCCGGGGCCGGGCTCACCCGCGTGCGATCCTGAGGATTGGCCCCGGCTCCGTTTGCTGGGGGATCTGCTTCGGTGGGCACCGGTGACGAGTTCCCATCGATCTGTGCGTCCTCGCCGTCACCAGCCACCATCGGCGTTGATTCCGGGCCACCGGGAGCATCCGGGGCCAGCATCGGAACCTTGAGGACCCAGCCGACGTCAATAACGTCCGGATCGGTGACGGTCTCCCGATTGAGCCGGTGCAGTTCGGGCCAGCGATGCCCATCGCCCAGATATGTCCGCGCCAATTCGCTGAGAGTGTCCCCCCGGCGGACGGTTATCAGCCGGACCGGGTTGGTGATAGCCAACCGGTGTCCGACCTCAAGATCTGCCGTAGGGTCCTGCTGGAGGTGCGGGTTGGCGGTCACAATCTGTCGCCAAGCCCTACCGTCGGCGTAGTACCGCTCCGCCAAGCTCCACAGGTCATCGCCCCGTTGAATGACATGGACAAGCCCTCCCGGTTGTGCGGACGCAGAGGGAGCGTCTGGGCTGCTCTCGGGATCACCGCTCGGCTGACCGGTGGGGACGTCCGGGTCACTATCGGGCGCAAAGCTCGCTCCCGAGATGGGGGGCTCAGTCGGGGTGGCCATCGCGGGACCGGTCACTCCCGAGGCCACCGCCGCAGCCAGCAGCGACCCGGCCAAGACCTGGCTCCACCGCAGACCCGGCAGGGGGCGTCGCGGGCGTTGCCGCCTCAGGGCGATCACCTCAGTAGTGAGTGCGAGGAGCCACCCACCCCAGGCGAGCCACCCGACCAGGGTCAGGAACGCCAGCAGTATCCGGACATCGGTGATGTTGGTCAGGCTGAGTACCCGCCATTCATAGAACCCCAATCCGCTCAGCAGCACCGGAGGGACGGCGACCAGAACCACCAAGGCCACCCACGCCAAGAATCGCCCGATCATCGTCGACTCCGGAACTGATCGAGGGGGGAGGACGCCGATGCGGTGACTGACCACACTCCGGGCAGCACTGGCAGCAACAGATCGCTGAGCGCGACCTGGCATTGCACCTCAACCGTGACCACAGCTGGAGTTCCCAATCCTTGTGCGAAGCCACTCACATCCACCGAGCTGGAGGGCCCACCCCCCGTGCAGGTCAGCTTGGCTCCCTGGGCATCGCCGTGGATGACAAGGTCTGCGTCGGCCTGTGCCTGGGCTGGGGTTCGGGCGAGGGACGCGGCGCGAGCAGCCGAGTCAGACAGTTGGTGCACCGTCCGCTGGGCATGGGCCATCCGTCCACCGGCAACGACTAATCCGATCAGGAGCAGGAGCACGGGGACCATCACCGTAAACTCGACAGTGACACTGCCGCGCTGGGCTCTGGATATCGGGTTCGATGGGTCGGTGATCCTCATCTGCCCTCCGTGTATGCCGGGCGGGTCAGGCGTTCCAGCGGGCGGGTGGCGCTATGGACTATCTCGCCTGGGCCGAGATCGAGGAATGTCGGTATCCGCCCAGTCACGGTGACCGTGACCGTGGTTGCGCCCATCGCACGTTCCACAGTGACCTCGCGCAGACCGCCCTTATCCGCGACCTGTTGGGCAAGCTCCCGCGCCTGGTCCGGGTCGGCATCGAGAACGGCTGCGGCCTCGGCACCGGTGATCGCGGCATCTGCGGCTACCGACCGGCCATAGAGCCAGATCCCAGCCTGAATCATGCCCAAGACGGTGAGCAGGACCAAGGGTGTCAGCATGGCCCATTGCACTGAATCGGACATGCCCCGTTCGTCGGCGCCTGGGGGTCTCACGTTCCGACCGTCGCGAGCTTGTCGTTCACGTAGTCGGTGACGAAGAGAACTACCGTGAGGGCAATGGCCACCGCTGCCGCGATGATTATCGCCTGTTCGGTGGACTGGGAGAGTCCGCGCTCGTCTCGCCGGCTTCCCTTCGGCTGTGCGATGGTCCCGACGACGAGCGGGATGATCCGCTGAATCCAGCGGGAGAAATCGGACATGATAGGGACCTCCTGGGTTGGGTTAACCACTGCCCGCGAGGGTAAGCAGTGGGGGTACGAGAAAGAACAAGGCCAGCATGAGACTGGGGAAAACCATGAAGAACGTCATGCGTTCGGACACTTCGGCGGCGTGCATCTTGGTGGCGATCAGGTGAGCCCCGCGTAGTTCCTGAACCCGTGCCCGCAGGGTGCTGGCCAACGACGCCCCCGCCTCGTCCAGCCGCATGACGTCGGCCAGGTCGACCAAGGCTTGCAGCTTCAGGGTTCGCCCGAGTTCGCGCAGTTCCCCATAGGGAAGCCGCTGTTGCAGCTGCGCCCGGTCCAAGGCTGCCCGAATCGACGCGAATATTGTGGCGTCGGACATCGCTGCCGCTCCCCGGAGTGCCTGCGTAGCTGACCGATTCGCCAAGCGCTCCAACGTCACCAGGTCAAAGAAGACCAACAACGCTTCGGTGGCGTCAACCTCGGTCTGGCGCGCCTGCATGCGGAGTTGAATATCCGGAAGTATGAAACCGACTCCCGCCAAGACCAAGCAGGCGATCACCGGAAGCAGGGGCACTGATCCGGCCAGCCCCCACCATACGCACGCACCTAGGAACGGGAGCAGAAAGCCCCCCGCAGCAACGGCGAGCTTGATTCCCACGTGCCGCGCCATGGTGCGGCCTCGTAGCTGCAGCTGACGGTCCAAGCCCTCCGGTGCTAGCTGTGGGTAGCGGGCCAACCAGGCAGCACCGACGCGCTCCAGCCCCGGCTGTTGCCCGATCATCGGTGGAGGGGTCACCTCACCCATCGTGGCCAAGGCGTCTGCTAGCCGAGCGTGCTGGGTGCGGAAGGCACTCACCATCAGCACCATCCCGAAGGCAACCAGCATTCCAGGAAGGACCAACCAGGCGGCATTCATGCGTCGCTCCTCAGGATCCGACTGCGGGGCCGGGGGAGCGTCATCCGCCGGAGCGCCACCAGTGACAGCACATAGACGGTGAGCAGAGCCGTGAGGAGCACCTGCCCAACCGGGGTTCCAAAGGGAGCAAAGAACTCTCGCACCAATAAGAGCGATCCCCCCAGTACGATCAGGGTGATCAAGGTCACTTGCCGCACGACGATCCGGGGTTTGGCCCGTTCGGACTCCAGCTCCCGCAAGGCGTGTAACCGATCCTGGATCGAATCAGCGAGGGCCGCCAAGGTCAGCACACTCCCAGTCCCACCACGCTCAGCAGCGAGGATCAAGCTGGCCACGACGGCATCGGCGTCGGGGCTGTCCAACTCGTCAGCGAAAGCCTGCAGTGCATCCGAGGAGGTCCACCCATCGTCGAGGTGTCGGGTGAGCATCGCCACCGGGTCGATCAGCCGCTCCGGGACCCCGCTGGCGCTGGCGCGCAGGGCTTCGGTCATCGACTTGCCCGTGGCCAGGGTCGCACCCATCGCCCGCACCCATCTATCGAGCGCTCCCAGAATTTCAATCTCGGTCTGCGGTGGGGCTGACAGCAGCGTCGGGAGGCCGACGACCGCCACCGGAACCACCACCGCCATCGCGTACCATCCGGTCCATACCGTCACGATGACGCCCACGGCTAGACCGATACACACCAGCACCCAGGTACGACGGGGAAGACGCTGGCCAGCGTGTCGCATCCAGGCGGCGACACCGCTCGGTGCGACCGGATCTGCTGGTCGTCCAACCCGCGGCCCGAGGAGAGACCAGGCCAGCATGACCCCACCCGCCACCGTCACCATGGTGGCCAGGACGATGCCGACTTCGATCATCGCGACCGCCAATCGGCCAGGAAGGGATCCAGTTCGTCCAGCATCGAGGCTTCCGGAAGGAACTCATCTGCCCGGCCCCCGATCCCCCTGCGGTAGAGCAGATGGGTGACCGGCCGGTTCCCTTCGACGGCGCCGGTCAGCACCCGGATTTCCGAGATCGCGCGAGTCCGGCTGCCACCCCGCCAGGTGTCATCATTGAGTTGCACATGAACGAGCAGGTGGATGTTGTGCGCAATCTGACGGAACGCCTCATCAATGGTGATGACGCCACCTTGCGCCACCCGGGCCGCGAGCCGGTCCATGGTTGCCGCTGCGGAGTGAGAGTGCGTGGTGCTCAGCGTGCCGGCACCGGCTTGCATGGCTTCGAACATGGCCCCGGCCTCCACGCCGCGCACTTCGCCGATGACCAACCGGGACAGGTTCTGGCGGAGAGCTTCGGGGATCAGATCGGCCACGCTGAACTCACCAACCCGACGACCGCCAGTGACCTCCCCCAGACCAATCCGTGCTTGCAGCGCCACCATGTTGACCCTGCCCGGCTGCAGGTGAGTCAAGAGTTCGTAGTCGGTTTCCAGGGTTCCGAATCGCTCATGGGCGGGGATGGATGCTATCAGCGCTCGCAGGAGCGTGGTCTTCCCGGCTCCCTGATCGCCCGCGATCACCAGGGACTTCCGGGCCAAGATCGCTGCATGCAAGATCCGGCCGACGTCATCGGGCATCATGCCCCGATCCACCAACTCCGGCAGCGTGATCGTTGTCAGAAGATGCTGCCGGATGGTGACGCTGGGCCGATAACTCAGCCCAAAACCGATGGCATGCAGCCGATGACTATCGCCCAAGGCGACAGTCATGGTGGGATGCGCGTCATCGAACGGGCGCGGTGGCGACACCGACTCGCCCAAAAACCGGATGGCCTCGACGAGTTCCTCATCACTATCAGCCACCGGCGGGTGCGCCGCCCGATGCCCATCCCCGTACTGCACCTGAACCGAGTCACACCCATGGATCTCAACATTCTCGGCATCATCGAGCTCAAAGAGGGGTTGCAACCGTCCGTATCCGAAGATCGCATCTTCCAGCACCTCGGCGTAGACATGCTCCCGTTCCAAGGTCCAGACATCACCCACCTGGCTTTGTTCCTCGGCATGCTGCCGGATCAATCGTCTGGTGATGGCCCGCCCGAGCAGCCGCCGATCCGCCTCGGTGATCGGTGTCTCGCCCACCTCGGAGGCGGTGGCGATCTCCTGAGTGATCTCATCGGCGGCCCGCCGCCGCAGGCGGACGACCAGCCCCCAGTCGACATCCAGGAAAGGAGGTGTCAGTTCGGCCGCAGGCGGTACCAGCGGTGCACTCACCTCATAGCCGATTGGTTGCATGAGTGGCACCTCAGCCAATGTCACCCGTTGATTCTCAGTCATCACAGACCGCCGCGCTGATCGGGTTCGCCGAGGCGGCGGCAGGCACGACCGGTGCGAACTGGGTGCGGAGTCCATGCGCCATCTCGGCAAACCCGCGCGCCAGTCCTTGGCGAGCCCAGTTCGGCGCCAGCACTTGTCCGTCTGCAAGGTCACCCGCCTGCCGGGGCTCCCAGGGCAATTCAGCCAGTACCGGGACCCCGAACTGCGCCGCGATCTCCTTGGCGACGTAGGGACGACCCGGCCCGACCAGCACCAGACCAACTCTGCCGGGTGGGGCCGCCTCCACCAACGGCGGCAGATTCACGCGCAACCCGGCGAGGCTGACCAAGGATGTTCGGCAGACCAGGCCCACGGTATTGGCGGCCAGCAAGGTTGGCGGCAGCCCGCGATGGCCCAATCGCCCGGCATCGATGATGACATCCTCGGGCATCGTGTTGAGCTCGGCCAACCACGCCGGCCAGAGCCTTTCGAGTTGATCAACCGACGGCAGGAAAGCACACCCCGGCAGGAACCATCGCGGCGGCGCTACGGCGGCACCGCGGACCGGTGCTGGTGGTAATGCCACCCGATTCGCTCGATAGGCCTCGCCCAGGGCACTTCCTTCCCGGTGTGCTTGAAGCAGCCCTTGGAGGCCGAGCACCTCTGGTGCCTGACCCCGGAGATAGCCCGCTAGGACCGGATGGCTCAACGAACGGTCAGCGTCCACGAGCACACATTCACCCGGCCATTGCAGACACAGACCCAGGGCGGTCGTGGTGACGCCCGGCGCTCCCGAGGCGCTGGTCAGAACCACACAACTCATCGCTTGGGCCCTTCCTCAGCCAGGGCCACCTGGTCGACAGCGGCGAGCCGACTCACGATCTCAGATTCGTCCGCTGTCATGATCAGGTTGATCAGGACGCTGCCATCGGGGTTCGCCACCGGTGCGCCCGCGAGGGTTGCCGTCATGCTGCTGTGCGGATCCGCCTCCTCCAGCGCGATCACCAGCACCTGAGATCCGGCAACCAATCCGAGTGGATAGCGTCCAGGCGTCAGCCGCAGCCCAAGGCGCACCCGATCGGCCGGCAGCGGATCTTCGCCGTAGCTACCGGTGACCAGCAGGGATCCTTGGGCCAGATCCACCAAGGCAGTCTGACCTACCACAGCGTCCGCCTCGGTGGCCATCACCGGACTCAACGCGTCCGCCGCACCCAGGGATACCACCCGCAGGTCCGTAGCCTCGATCTGCTCCCCTCGATGCACGGTCGTCGCAACCGCGAGCACCTGCTCGGTGTTGGCAACCGTCATCACCAGAGAGGCCGAAACCAGACCGCCCAGACAGACCGCGATGATACCGCCGAGCAGCCACCCAGGGTGGCGACGGATACGGACGCGAGGTCGTCGAGCGACAGCCGTTGTCGTAGACATAGCTTCTCCGGATTCAGCGGGGGGTGTGATCCTGCTCAGGAGGCTAGATGCCGTTTCTTCCCGGTGCCAGTTCGAGTGTCCGCCACTGTGGACAACTCATCACCTGTCCACAGTGGTTCCGGTGAAAACTAGCCGTCCGCCGAGGCTATTTCAGAGGTCCAGGACGTAGTCTGGGCCCTCCCGATGAAAACCGACCACCTCCAGATAGGTGCGGTGGGCCGAGGTATGTGCCTGGGCTACCAGGCGGGCAAAACCAGCTGTCGTGAAGACCCGTTTGCCGTCGGCAAACAGCCACCGAGCCACCTGGCTGTCCCGATAGGCCGGGGTGACGTAGTCAAGCTTTATCTGTAGCTCATGTCCCTTCGGTTCACCGATGATGATTCCCGCCGGGAAGCCATCCCGGGTGAGGAGACGGACGAAGGTGTCTGCCGGTTCGGGCCGGTACTCAGGTTGGCTGCGGGCGATCTCGGGGGCATGGGCGGACATGAAGTCGATCAAGAACGGGGCATCACGCTCTATCGGGACGGCGGTGATTTCGGGGCTGCGGCGGAACTCCTTCCGGAGATACCAGATATTTATCAGCCCTATCAGGACATTGGAGACGATCACGGGCCAGGCGCTGATAAGGATGCCGTAGAGAGCAAAGACCACCGCACCAATCAACGAGACAGTGCGGAGGCGGACCACCGATCGCATCGCCAAGGACAGCACTATCAGCGCCGAAGCGAGGTAGCCGATAAGGTCGACCCAGGTGATCATCCCCGGGGAACCTCGAAGGCCACCAGTTCTGCCTGGCCACTGTCGAGGTTGGTCCACTCGGCTGCCGAAGTCAGGACGGCCAGAGCGCTGGTGGGGTACTTGCGCTCGACCTGGGCTCGGTAGGGGGAGTTGCCGCAGAGCCACAGCACCAGGTCACTCAGGGTGGGCTCATGCCCGAGCATCAAGACGCGGTGGGCACTACTGGGGAGCCCCTGCAGGAGAGCGAGGGCATCGGGGCGGCTTCCGGGATACAACGCGTCCACCACCTTCACCTCGCTGGCGGTGACACCGTTGAGAGCCAGGCACTGCCAGGTTTGGGTCACGCGGGCCGCAGGAGATAACAGGGCTACGTCGAAGGCCGCTCCGGAGAGTTCCTGTCCGGCGACGACGGCATCTCGCGTGCCGCGCCCCGACAGCGGCCGACGTAGATCAGTGTCGTTGGTCTTCCATGAGGACTTGGCGTGGCGCATGACCACGAGAGTCCGCGTCATTCGCCATCCCCGCCACCCGAACCAGGATTCAGGGTCTGCCAGATCTCTTTGCATTCCGGGCACACGGGATACTTGTCGGGGTTCCGGCTGGGCACCCAGACCTTCCCGCAGAGCGCGACCACGGGGGTACCCATGACCATCGCTTCGGTGAGTCGGTTCTTCGGTACGTAGTGGCTGAAGCGTTCGTGATCGCCCTCGTCAGGACGAAAATCTGTGCGTTCCTCGACGATCGTTTCCGCGCCCGGTGCTGGTGTGAGCTGCGTCATAGGTTTCATCCTAATCGTCTAGTCGTGATGAAATGCGAGCTGTGCGTCGCTCTTCGGGTCTGCTGACGGCCGGACTACTGCTGTGCGTGCTGGCGGTTGCCTTCGAGCAGATGGCGGTGGCGGCCGCTATGCCGGCGGCAGCGGCGGACCTGGGCGATCTGGAACTGTATGCCTGGGCCTTCACCGCGATGATGATCCCGCAGGTGGTCGCGATAGCCATTGCTGGCCGCTGGGCAGATAGACATGGCCCGTTGCGGCCCCTGGGCTGGGGGCTGGGATTGTTCGCCGTTGGTTTGGTGCTAGCCGCGCTGGCAACCTCGATGACCATGCTCCTCGTGGGGCGGGCCGTTCAAGGCCTCGGTGCCGGCGGGATCAGCCTGGCTTTGATGGTGGTGACCGGACGAGCCTACGATCCGGCGCACCGTGCCCGGGTGATGACCTGGTTCTCGGCCTGCTGGGTGTTGCCGTCGTTCATCGGCCCGGTGATCGCAGCGTGGCTCAGTGAGAATATCTCCTGGCACTGGGTGTTTTGGTCGGTGCTGCCGCTGGTCGCCATCGGAGCGGTGTGTGTTATCACGGGCTTGCGCCGGATAGACGTGCCTGGGACCGATGCTGACCTCGACCAGGTGCCGGTTTGGGCTGCCGTCGTGGTGGCCGTCGGTGCTGCCCTGTTCCAGGTAGCCGGGCAGGAGCTCACCGGTTGGTCCCTCCCGGCAGCGGTGCTGGCGGTGGCAGCGCTGGCATGGGGGATTCCGCCGTTGATGCCGCGGGGCTTCACGGTGCCAGGATCGGGGCTCAGCAGCACGGTGATCACCCGGCTGCTGATCGGTGGATCCTTCTACGCAATGCTGTCATTTCTACCGCTGCTGCTGGTGCAGCGAGGGCTGCCGTTGGTGCAGGCTGGGGCCGTGCTGACCCTCTCCTCGACCGGGTGGCTGCTTGGGTCCTGGGCACAGGCACGTTCTTGGTTGATGCTGACGCGGGATCAGATAATCGTCTCGGGAACTCTCGCCCTCCTGGGCGGTATGAGCGTTATTGCGGTGGGCTCGTGGGTCCCATCGCTGGGCACGTGGGTGCTGGTAGCCGGGGCCACCCTGACCGGGCTGGGGATGGGGCTGGCGATGGCATCGACAGCCTTGGTGATCATGCAGTTGTCGCCCGCCTCGGATCTGGGCCGCAACACGAGTTCGCTCCAGATCGCGGAGATGCTGGGCAATGCCCTGATCGCCGGGGTGGCCGGGACTTTGTTCGCGGCTCTACCCACCAGCGATGGCGCTCCGCTCACCTTCGGCAGCATTGGCCTGTTACTGGTGACCACCTCGCTGGTGAGCGTTCTCAGCGCGCTGCGGATCGGGTCCGTGGCGAACTACTCGGCCGCATCGCCGAAGAACTACGATGATCGGGTCACCGGGAGGGGTGGGGCCGATGGATGAGGTGGACCGGATCGTGGCAGCCTGGTCCGAGGAGGCCCCGGATCTTGACGTGGAGCCGATGGAGATCTTCTCTCGGATTTCTCGCCTGGCCCGGCACTTGGACCGGGCTCGTCGGGATGCCTTCGCCATCCATGGCCTGGATTCTTGGGAGTTTGATGTCCTGGCCGCGATGCGGCGTGAAGGTCCTCCCTATGATCTTTCCCCCGGTCAACTGGTGGCGCAGACCTTGTCCACCTCGGGGACGATGACCAATCGGATAGACAGGCTGGCTGCCCGGGGGTTGGTCGAACGCCATCCCGACCCCGTTGATCGTCGCGGGGTACGCGTACGGCTGCTTCCCGAGGGCAAGGCGGTGGTGGAAGCTGCGCTCGGTGATCTGATGGTGCGGGAACGGGCGCTGCTGGTTGTCCTGGATGCAGCGGATCGCCGCATCGGTGCGGATCTATTGCGCCGGCTGCTGGGGCCCTTTGAAACGGCTTAGCTCAGTGGTGGCTGGGGGCTAGGCTGACGCCCATGCCACTGTCCAGTTCGACACTGCGCGACCTAGCCGATGCACATGGCATCGCGACCGACTTCTGGGATTGGAAGGGGCGGCACGCCGAGGTCGATGATGTCACCGTCATCGGGATCTTGGCAGGCATGGGCGTGGCCGCAGCGACCGAGACCGAAGCAGCGGCAGCCTTGGCGGATTTTGGGCTCCGGCACTGGCGGCGAGCGCTCCCGCCATGCACTGTCCTTGAGCAGGGTCAGTCACGACAGATTCCCGCGCACGTCCCGGCGGGGAGCCCGGCTGCGGTCCGGGTCCGCCTCGAGTCGGGAGAGCACCGGGAGCTGACGCAGGTCGACAATGTGATCCCGGACGCCGAGGTTGATGGCACCTGGACCGGGGAGGCTACCTTCGTGATCCCCGGCGATCTGCCGCTGGGCTATCACCGGCTGACCCTGACCACGGACGGTTGGTCCGCGGACGCCAGCCTGGTGGTCTCCCCGCCGTTCTTGGGTCTGCCCGACTCCCTGGGGGATGGTCGGGTCTGGGGGTATGCCACCCAGCTTTACAGTGTCTGTTCCCAGCAGTCGTGGGGGATGGGCGATCTGGCTGATCTGGCCGATCTGGCCACCTGGTCTGGTACCCAGCATTTTGCCGACTACGTGTTGGTGAATCCCCTGCATGCGGCCGAGCCGATGCCTCCCTTAGAGCCGTCGCCTTATCTGCCGAGTAGTCGTCGCTATGTGAATCCGCTCTATATCCGACCCGAGGTGATTCCCGAGTTTGCAGGCTTGTCCCAGCATAAGCGGGACCGGGTTCAGCGGCTCCAGTCGGCGCTGATCCGGGAGCTGGCTGCCTCCGAGCTGATTCAGCGGAATCCGATCTGGTCGGCCAAGCTGGAAGCTTTGCGGGTCATCTACGAGGAGGGGCTGTCCGAGGTCCGTTCGATGGCCAAGGAGAACTTCGTGCGCAACGAAGGCCGGTCCCTGGCGCAGTTTGCCACCTGGTGCGTGCTGGTCAACCGGCACGGTATGAATTGGCGGGAGTGGCCGCCCCCGTATCGCCGGCCGAGCTCGCCCGAGGTGGCGGAATTCGCCGCTGAACACGCCCGCGACATCGACTTCTTCGTGTGGCTGCAGTGGGTGGCGGATAGCCAGCTGCAGGCGGCGCAGGCGGCAGCGCAGGAAGCTGGGATGAGCATCGGAGTGATGAACGATCTGGCGGTTGGTGTGAGCAAGGAATCGGCTGAGGCGTGGATTCTGGGCGATGCCTTTGCTACCGACGTCAGCGTGGGTGCGCCGCCGGATCAATACAACCAGTTGGGGCAGGACTGGGGGCAGGCCCCCTGGCATCCTGAAAGGCTTGAAGAGCTCGGCTATCAGCCCTTCCGGGCGATGCTGGCCGGGATCCTGCGCCATGCCGGCGGGGTGCGCATCGATCACATCATGGGGCTTTTCCGGTTGTGGTGGATCCCCGACGGTCTCGGCCCCACCCAGGGAGCTTATGTGCGCTACGACCACGAAGCCCTGGTGGGTATCTTGGCCCTAGAGGCGTACCGGGCCGGGGCCCTGGTCATCGGGGAGGACTTGGGTACCGTCGAACCGTGGGTGCGCGATTACCTCCGAGGCCGGGGGGTGCTGGGAACCTCGGTGGCCTGGTTTGAGGCCGGGCCTGACGGCGAACCAACCCCACCGGAGCAGTATCGGGAGTACTGCATGGCCTCGGTGACCACCCACGACATGCCGCCGACGGCTGGGTATCTGGCTGGGGAGAACATTCGCCTGCAAAGTGAACTAGGGTTGCTGACCGAGAGCCTGGAGGACGAGCTCGCCGAGGCGGAGCAGCGGTTCAATAGGTGGCGGCGGGTGCTGGTGGAACGCGGTTTTCTACCCGAGAAGGGTGGCAGCATCGAGGTTCAGGTGCGTGCCCTGCACCGCTACATTGTGGCCAGCCCGGCCCGGGTACTGTGCGCAGCCCTCACCGACGCGGTGGGGGACACGCGCACCCAGAACCAGCCCGGCACCGTGAATGAGTATCCGAATTGGCGAGTACCCCTCAGCGGGCCCGAGGGTGAGGTGCTCAGCCTGGAGGACGTCTACCAGTCGGTGCGAGCCGCTCGATTGGCGGCGGTGATGAACGGCTTCAGCATTGATGCGATCGGACGCCGGTAGTCAGCCCTCAGAGGTGGTGCTGATCCCGGCGCGGTGCCACTCAGCCTGGACTGCAGGGACATTCTGGGGGGTCACGGCAGCTGTCAGGTCCATGAGGACGGTGGTGTCGAAGCCGGCGGCGGCCGCGTCCAAGGCCGTGGCGCTGACACAGTAGTCAGTGGCGATCCCGCAGACAGATATCTGAGTGATCCCGGCAGCACGAAGGTAGTCGGCCAGGCCGAGGTCCCGACGGTGGTCACGGCCCTCGAAGCCGGAATAGGCCGCTGAATATTCACCCTTGTCGAAAACGGCATCGAAGGGTATATCGGCGAGCGCCTCCTCCAGGTCAGCGCCGACAGTGCCGGCGACACAGTGTGGTGGCCAGGAGTCGATGAAGTCTGGTTGAGAGGAGAAGTGGTCTCCAGGGTCGATGTGATGGTCGCGGGTGGCGACCACTGTGGTGTAGCCGTGCGCTGTGGCGAGCCATTCCCGGATTGCGTGTGCCACGGCGTGCCCACCCGTGACCCCGAGGGATCCTCCCTCACAGAAGTCATTTTGGACATCGACGACTATCAAGGCATGGGTCATGACGGCTCCGGTGCGTAGGGGTTGAAGGAGTGATCACCGTCGGCATCGAGCATGACGGTGCCGAGGGCGGGGTAGCCCTTGCTCATCTTGAAGGCCTCTGAGGGCAGTTCGGCACGGGCGGCCTGGTGCCGTTCCCGAGCAGTGTCCAGGGGCTCCTGACCGACGATCTCGCCGTCGCGGACCAGCTCGACCAGGAGCGGCCGAGAGTTGCTATCGCTGGTGGGCCGGCCGCCGATGCCGACCACCTCGGCGGCCGCGACCCCGTTGACGTCCAGGCGGCGGATGGCGAACTTCCGGCCGCCAACGGAGCCCTTATTGCTTGACTTCTTGGCCACCGGGATGAGCTCGGCGCTCGGATCATCAGTCCCTGCCCGGGCTACCAGCTTGTACACGAAGCCACTCGTGGGAGCCCCGGAGCCGGTGACCAGGGAGGTGCCCACGCCGTAGCCATCGACGGGTGCAGCGCGCAGGGCGGCGATCTGATATTCGTCCAGATCACTGGTCACGATGATGCGGGTGTTCACGGCGCCGAGGGAGTCCAACAGTCGGCGCACATCCCCAGCCACGGCAATCAGATCACCGGAGTCTATCCGGACCGCTCCCAGGCGGCCGTTGGTCAGCTCGACTCCGGTCTGGACGGCGGTGGCGACGTCGTAGGTGTCCACGAGCAGGGTGGTGTCGGATCCCAGACAGGCCAATTGCGCCCGGAAGGCGTCTGGCTCGGAGTCATGCAGCAAGGTGAAGCTGTGGGCCGCGGTCCCAGCAGTGGGCATGCCGTAGCGTCGGCCAGCTTCCAGATTGGAGGTCGAGGCGAAACCAGCGATGTAGGCGGCGCGGGCCGCATGGACGGCCGACCATTCACCGGCTCGCCGGGAACCCATCTCGATGCAGGGGCGATTGCCAGCCATGGCCGTCATCCGGGAGGCGGCTGATGCAACCGCCGAGTCGTAGTTGTAGATGCTGAGCAGTAGGGTTTCCAGCAGGCAGGCTTCAGCGAAGCTGCCCTCAACCACCAGCAGCGGGGAGCCGGGGAAGTAGAGTTCGCCGTCGGGATAGCCCCACATGGAGCCAGCGAAGCGATACCCCGACAGCCAGTCGGCCAGGTCGTCGTCGAGCAGACCTCGTTCGCGCAAGAAGGTGAGTTCCGCATCGCCGAACCTAAAATCGGCCAGGGCGTCGAGCATGCGGCCGGTACCGGCAACGACCCCGTAGCGCCGGCCCTCGGGCAGCCGTCGGGGGAACATCTCGAAGACCGATCGGCGGAAGGCCGTCCCGGAGCCCATCGCGGCACGCACCATGGTCAGCTCGTACTGATCGGTCAGCAGAGCGGTCGACTGCGTCATGGATGTCAGCCTATCCAGCGGTTCGGGTAGTTGGGCGGCGTGCCAGAATGGAAGCCATGTCGTCTCCCGACGTTGCGCCGCCACCCGGTGGTGGTACTGCCGTTGCTGATCGCCCGGCCGCTGTCGAACAAACCCTCACCCCGTGGGTAACGATCGTCTGGGATGATCCGGTCAACCTGATGAGCTATGTGACGCACGTCTTCCGAACCTATTTCGGCTTCGATAAGGCCACTGCGCATAGGTTGATGATGCAGGTGCATTCAGATGGGCGAGCTCAGGTTGCCTCCGGTACCCGTGAGGAGATGGAGCGCGATGTGAGTGCGATGCACGGCTATGGTCTCTGGGCGACCTTGGAGCGCGCCGAGTGATCGGGTTCAGGCGCGACCCGGACGGTTTGGTGGCCGACCTGGAGGAGGTCGAAGTCACCCTGCTGGAGTCGTTGATCAGCCAGGTGAACGATCTCCTCGGCCCGGCCGAGGGTGCCGAGGCCGACGACCCGTTCGAGCACTGGGCGGGATCCTTCAATCCGTCGGACACCCTGGATGACGCCGACCCGGTCGTGGCCCGACTTTTTCCCGATGCCTATGCCGATGATCCGGTGGCCGCGGCCGAGCATCGCCGATTCACCCAAGACGAGCAGCGACGCGAACGGCTCCGGGATGGGGCCACCGTCCTGGCCGATCTGAACCGGACTGAGGGGGGTCGCGCGCCACTGCTCATACCCGCGGGGCACACCACCGCCTGGTTGAAGACACTCACCGCGGTCCGGCTGGCGCTGGCGGTGCGGCTGGGGATTGAAGCTGAGGTAGATCTGGCGGAGTTAGAGCAGCTGCCGGTGCGGGATCCGCGCTCCCAGATAGTGGCACTGTACGACTGGTTGGCGGTGCTGCTCGAACTGCTGCTGGAGGCGATGGCGCCCTGAACGCGTAGGATCGACCACCGTGACGATGTCAGCGGCCCCGATCGGGATCTTCGACTCCGGCTTCGGGGGGCTCACCGTAGCCCGGGCGATCTGGGATCAACTCCCTGCCGAGGACGTCGTGTACCTGGGCGATACCGCGCGGGCCCCCTATGGGCCACTGCCGATCTCCGAAGTGCGGGAGTTCGCGCTGGAGTGCCTGGATCACCTCTACCAGGCCGGGGTGAAAACGCTGGTGATCGCCTGCAACTCGGCGTCGGCGGCGGTGTTGCGGGATGCCCGGGAGCGGTATGACGTGCCGGTGATCGATGTGATCTTGCCAGCTGCACGGCGGGCGGTCACGGTGACCAAGACCGGCAATATAGGGGTGGTGTGCACTGAGGCCACCGCCACATCGAGGAGCTACGACGATGCCTTGGCGGCGGTTCCCGGGGTGCGTCTGCACACCGCGCCCTGCCCAGCTTTCGTGGACTATGTTGAGCGGGGGATTACCGGCGGGGAGGAAATGCTGAGCCTAGCCCGCGACTATCTAGCACCGCTGCAGGCCGCACAGGTGGACACCCTGATTCTGGGGTGTACGCACTACCCGTTGCTGGCGGGGGTGTTGTCCTATGTTCTGGGCGATCAGGTCACCTTGGTGAGCTCCTCCCAAGAGTGCGCCACCGAGGCTTACCGGACCCTCACCGATCTGGGGTTGGCCCGGGAGGGGACCGATCCGGGCCACCGTCGATTCCTCACCACCGGAAGCCCGGAACGTTTCACCGGAATTGGGCACCGGCTCATCGGTGCTGAGTTGGCGGAGGTGGAGCAGATCGTCGGTAGGGTAGCGCTGTGACTGTGACCCGAGCCGATGGCCGTGCCCCTGATCAACTGCGCGAGGTCCGGATGACCCGGAACTGGCTCGACCATGCCGAAGGTTCGGTGCTGATCGAGTTCGGGGCGACCCGGGTGCTGGTGGCGGCGTCAGTTACCGAGGGGGTACCTCGTTGGCGCAAGGGCAGCGGTCTGGGCTGGGTGACCGCCGAGTACGAGATGCTGCCCCGGTCCACCCACACCCGCTCCGATCGGGAATCCCGCCGCGGCAAAGTCGGCGGCCGTACTCACGAGATCTCCCGTCTTATTGGGCGGGCCCTCCGGGCCGTGATTGACTACCGTGCCCTCGGCGAGAACACCATCGTGCTCGACTGTGACGTGTTGCAGGCCGACGGTGGCACCCGGACCGCAGCCATCACCGGCGCCTACGTTGCGCTGGCCGATGCAGTCTCCTGGCTCCGAGAGCGCGGTGCGCTCGCCGGGGAGCCTTTGCGGGATTCGGTGGCGGCGATCAGTGTCGGGGTGGTGGATGGGGTGCCGATGCTCGATCTGCCCTATGTGGAGGATTCAGCCGCCGAAGTGGATATGAATATTGTCTGCACCGGCGACGGTCGGCTCATCGAGGTGCAGGGGACCGCCGAGGGTGAACCTTTCGACAGGACGGTCCTGGATAAGCTGCTCGACCTCGGCGTCGCCGGCTGCGCCGAGCTGACCAGACGACAGACGTCCGCCCTGGCCGGCTGACGGTGGCACCGATCGTCAGGGTGGTGCTGGCCACCCGCAATGAACACAAGATCGTCGAGGTGCGGCGGATGCTGGCATCCTCGAGCGTTGAGGTGGTGGGGCTGGATGCTGTCAGCAGCTATCCCGAGCCTGCCGAAACCGAAGCAACCTTTGCCGGGAATGCGTTGCTCAAGGCCCGCGCCTGCGTGGCCGTGACGCAGTTGCCAGCGTTGGCCGATGACTCCGGGCTGGAGGTGGAGATGCTCAACCGGATGCCGGGAGTACGCTCGGCCCGCTGGTCGGGCCCAGGGGCGACCGACGAAGAAAACTTGGAATTGCTCCTCCGTCAGCTATCCGATGTGGCTGAGGAGCGACGCGGCGCCCGATTCGTGTGCGCGCTGGCCCTGGTCCTCCCCGACGGCCGCGAGTTTGTCGAGGAGGGGATCATGACCGGTCGGCTGGCGACCCGCCCGCGGGGGAGTAACGGCTTCGGCTACGATCCCGCTTTCATCACCGACGGGGAGACCCGAACCAATGGCGAACTGGGCCCGGCGGAGAAGGATGCGCGCAGCCACCGCGGCAGCGCGTTGCGGGCGATGGCGGCGCTTATCATGGGGTTGAACGAGGGGACCCGCGCATGAAGGCCTATCTGGATCTGCTCCAGCACATCCTGGACACTGGCGTTGAGAAATCTGACCGTACCGGCACCGGTACCCTCAGCGTCTTTGGCCACCAGCTGCGGTTCGATCTGGCTGAGGGATTCCCCCTGCTCACCACCAAGAAACTGCACACCCGCTCGATCTTCGGGGAACTGCTGTGGTTCCTGCGCGGCGACACCAATGTGGGCTGGCTCCACCAGAATCGGATCACGATCTGGGATGAATGGGCCGACGAGAACGGCGACCTCGGCCCGGTGTATGGCTCACAGTGGCGCAGTTGGCCGGCTCCGGACGGCCGACACATCGACCAGCTGGCCCAAGTCGTCGATCAGCTCCGCACCGACCCGGACAGCCGCCGGCACGTGGTGGTCGCTTGGAACCCGGCCCAGCTGGACCAGATGGCGCTGCCCCCGTGCCACATGATGTTCCAGTTCTACGTGGCCGACGGTCGGCTCAGCTGTCAGATGTACCAACGCTCTGCGGATGTCTTCCTCGGGGTCCCGTTCAATATCGCCAGCTACGCGTTGCTTACCCACATGGTGGCCCAGGTGGTCGGGCTGGCGCCCGGTGATTTTGTGCATACGCTCGGGGACACCCACCTGTATCTCAACCATCTCGATCAAGCCCGAGAACAGCTGACCCGCACCCCGCACCCGCTGCCACAGCTACGGCTCAACCCGGCCGTGACCAGCGTGGATGCTTTTGAGCTTGCCGACATTGAGATTGTGAACTATGAACCCCACCCGTCGATCAAGGCCCCGATTTCTGTCTGATCCCTCGAGGAGCGTGAGTGTGATGACCCAGGTGGTCGCCATCGCCATCGTGTCGAGCAACGGTGTCCTCGGCGACGGCGAGAAGCAGCCCTTCGAGTTTGCCGAGGACTGGGCCCGCTACAAGCGAGTCACGCTGGGACATCCGATGATCATGGGCCGAGCTACCCACGACGCAATCGGACGATGGCTGCCGGGGCGGACCACCATCGTGGTGACCCGGGATCCGGATGCCGTCCCCGTGCCGACCAATGGGAAGGCTGATGGTCGGGCGGTGGGATCCCTCAAGGCCGCCCTACGGCTGGCCGCCGACCTGGATGATCGCGTCTATGTGGCGGGTGGGGGCACTATCTACCGGGAGGCCTGGTCCTATCTCACAGAATTGGACCTGACTGAGGTCCACGCCACGGCAACCGGGAATGTCATGCTGCCGACTGTGGATCCAGCCCACTGGCGCGAGACCCGGCGCGATCCCTGCGGGCCGTTCGACTTCGTCGGCTATGAGCGGATCGGGTCCTCGAAGCCGCTGCCCTGAGGCGGCGACCGCACCCGTGAAGGAGTCGTGATGCGGCAACAGGCCTCGATCCTGCACCTGGATCTGGACGCCTTCTTTGCTGCCGTCGAACAACGCGACAAGCCCTCGCTACGGGGAAAGCCTGTCATCGTCGGTGGGGTCGGCCAACGGGGGGTGGTGTCGACCGCCTCCTATGAGGCGCGCCGGTTCGGAGTGCGGTCGGCGATGCCAATGCACGAGGCCCGCCGGCTCTGTCCGCAGGCTGCCTTCCTGGCTGGGCGTTTCGACGCCTACCGGGTGGCCTCGAGCATGGTGATGGCTGCGTTGCGGGAGCTATCCCCACTGGTGGAGCCGCTGTCGTTCGACGAGGCGTTTGTGGATCTTGCTGCCGGAAACCACGACACCTCCTCGACGACAGCGGTGACCCAGATCGCTGCCGGGATCCGAGAGGTAGTGGCCGAGCGTACCGGCGGGCTGACAGCATCGGTGGGCCTCGGATCCAGCAAGTTCGTCGCCAAACTTGCCACTGAGATGGCAAAACCCGACGGAATCGCGGTGATCGAACCGGGCACCGAGGCCGACCGGATCGCCGACCTGCCGGCGCGGGCCATCCCCGGAGTAGGACCGGCCACCATGGAACGGCTCGACCGGCTGGGCGCCCGGACCATCGCTGACATCCGGGCGCTGAGCCGTACCGAACTGATCCGGGAACTGGGGCGGGCGTCGGGGGACTGGATTGAAGCCCTCGCCTGGGCGCGGGACGACCGGCCGGTGGTGGCCGAGCGGGAAGCGAAGTCGATCTCGGTGGAGGACACCTTCGAGACTGATCTCACCGATCTCGCGGAGATCCGGGCTGTCATCGAGCGCGATGCCGACGTGGTGGCGCAGCGGCTCGGCAAAGCGAGGTTGTTTGCCCGCACCGTGAGTATCAAGGTGCGCTTGCCTGATTTCACCACGCACACCCGGAGTCAAACCCTCCGCGGGGCCACTGATCGGCCTGAGGCTATCGTGAGAATCGCACGCGGGCTGGTGGATGGGATGGATACCTCGGCTGGGGTGCGTCTGCTGGGCGTGGGCGTATCCGGGTTCACCGAGGTAGCCCAGGAAGAGCTTTTCGACCTCGAGGTAGACGGCCCAACGGTGACCGCGACCCACGCCAGCGCACCTGAACCAGCAGAACCCTGGCGTCCCCGGGAGCACCGCGGCTATGTTCCAGGTGCCGACGTTGCCCACGCCGAGTTCGGCCCCGGATGGGTCTGGGGAAGCGGGAGAGGGCGGGTCACGGTGCGCTTCGAGACCGCACGTAGCGGCCCCGGTCCGGTGAAGACCTTCACGGTTGACGACCCGGCGCTACAGTTGGTGGCGGCGTCCTGAGGCTTTGAGGGACGCATCACGGTCAGCATGCAGCGCCTATGCGGTGTGGATGAAGTGATCCAGTCGTGCTGGCCACGCGACCTCTCCGGGGGACGATGCGAGGGTGGATGCCCGGTGGGTTTGTCGCGGGGATTGGGGTCAGCCGTGCTCCAGAACCTGCTAAAGTCTGACCGTCAACGAGCCACTTTCAACGCATCAATTAGCAGGTTGACAAGGGTATATAGACATTGTCGCTCCTCGCCGGAGTGGTGGAACTGGCAGACACGCAGGATTTAGGTTCCTGTGCCCCTAGGGCGTGAGGGTTCGAGTCCCTTCTCCGGCACGAGACGAGCGTTCTGGCAACACCGGACCGAAGAAGGCTCCGTGAAACGCCACCATCGACTCCTGCAGCGGAGGGCACATACCCAGGTCCAGACTCGGCGGTCGGAGGCGAAGCCTCGGTAGTCAATCGGGGTTACGGGTAGTCATGGCGGGTTCGGCGGGAGTAGGGTGGAGTCACTGCCTCGCGGCACCGGGTAACGCGATGGTGGCGTAGTGGTCGGTAGGGGTTTTGCCCCATCCGCTACGCAACCCAGGTGCGTTATCGAATCGGAGGTGGGTGCTATGAGCCAGGTGCGGGTTGTCTGCGTGGATATTGATGACACTCTTGTCGACTATTTTGGGCGGATTCCGCAGAGTGCGGTGAGCGCCATCCGAGCGGCTCGTGAGCGCGGGCACCTCGTATTGCTGGCAACCGGCCGGTCCTACCGGGATATCTGGCCTGAGGTCCTGGACATTGGTTTTGACGGTGTGATTTCTGCTTCGGGGGCGCAGGTGGTCGTGGCGGGTGAGGTGTTGGCTGACAACCATCTCTCGCGGGCCCAGGTGCGCCAGGTCACTCAGCAGTTCGAGGAGGGAGTCGCGGAGTACTGCCTGCATGCCGCCGATGGCCTCTACGTCACTGAGGGAGCCGGACGGATCTTCCAGTCGCTGCTCGACACCAAGGTTGCCCGGGGCGCCCGGGCGGCGGTGCTCCACCAAGGGCCGTTCAGTTATCTGGCGTCGATGCAGGTGGCTGCGGACCCGATGAAGGCCCCGGTCAACAAGATCACCTATGTCGGGGCCGCGCACTCGGTGACCGAACTCAGCGCCATGTTCCCGGACTTGGCGGCGGTGCCCTCGGCGCCGGATTCCTTGGGGCACGGTTCGGGTGAGATGGTTGTCCGCGGGGTGTCGAAGGCTCGGGGTCTGGACCTGGTTCTGGCTCACGTGGGCGCTTCGCGCGCGGATAGCGTTGCCGTGGGTGACGGCTACAACGACATTGAATTGCTGGCTGCGGCTGGGGTCGGTATTGCTGTCAAGAATGCTCCCCGTCGGGTGCAGTGGGCAGCCGATCTGGTGGTGGATCAGCCGTGTCGCGGCGGATTGCAGCAAGCGTTGCGGGCTACCCATATTCTTGCGTGACCGGTGGTTCCTCGGTGCAGCACTCTGAACCCGGTGTGTTGCGACATTGAGGGCGATCGCGCCGCCGAGCGAACGGTTGGGTGCTTCCTTGTCCGAAATTCTAGGCCGGTGTGGTGGTGATGCTGGCGCCGGGTAGGTTGACCTGAGCCCAGGTTGGCGTGGGCATAGATTGATGTGGGTCGATCTGGGCACCGTTGGTGCCGCGCGTGCGAGAAGGGTTGATATGGGGGAGCGCAAGGCAATCTTCATTGATGTGGATGGCACCTTGGTCGATGAGCGGGGCCGCGTGCCCGACAGTGCGGTGCAGGCGATCACCTCCGCACGCTCCCGAGGGCACCTCGTGTTCTTGGCGACGGGTCGATCAGCCTTCCAGCTCTGGCCAGAGATCCTCGCGGTGGGCTTCGATGGTCTGGTGGGGTCATCCGGGTCTTATGTGGAGATCGACGGCGAGGTGCTCGCCGAGCATCACCTCACTGAAGATCAGCTGCGGCAGGTTGCCGGATACTTCGGATCCGGAACCGCGTCCTATTTTCTGCAGAGCAACGACGCGAGCTACGCCTCGGTGGGGTCCCGCTCCCAGTTGCAGACCATGATGGCGCACCTCGATATTGAGATTGAGGGCGCCTTCACCTTTGTCGATGCAGTGGTGGATGAGGATGGGCCGCGAGGCGATGTTGCCAAGGTCATCTACTTTGACTGCACCGAGCCGGTCGACGTGATCCGGGCCCAGTTCCCCGACCTGGAGGTGGTGCCCTCCTCGGTGGACTTCCTAGGCCGCTACGCCGGCGAGATGTCCCAGGGAGGTATCACCAAGGCGACCGGGATCGATGTCGTGCTCGAGCGGGTGGGGTTGGCGCTCGCCGATGCGATCGCGTTCGGAGATAGCTACAACGACGTGCAGATGCTGGGTCACGTGGGGCTGGGGATTGCCATGGGCGGCGCTCCTGCTGAGGTGGTCCGGGTTGCCACCGAGACCACCGCCCGGCCTGCCGACGACGGGTTGGCGTTGGCGTTCCGCCGCCACGGGCTCAGCGGCTAGCCGGGCTGGGGGATGCGGGGATGACTCGGATGGCATCCACGTCATCGTCGGTCATCGGCACCGCGCCGGTGTCTTCAGCTAGGTAGTGCGTCGGTGGGGAAGTGACCGACAGCAGGGTGCCGAGAGAAATCCCTAGCGATCGCAGCCGGGACAGCCGGGTCGGCTCGGTGTCAGCCACCCGGAGCACGCGGTAGCGACCGGGGGTGGCTCCGCTGAGTGGAATGCTGGGCTGCTGGCGGTGCTGGCCGTCGGCGGCGGGAATCGGGTCGCCATGGGGGTCGGTGGCTGGATGGCCGAGGAGCGTGTCGATCCGGTCCAGGAATAGTGGTGAGGCGGCGTGTTCCAACCGCTCGGCATCGTCGTGTACCTCATCCCACTGATAGCCGACCACCTCGGCTAGAAAGGTCTCTATCAGGCGGTGCCGGCGGACCATGGCGATGGCCAGCCTCTCTCCGACCGGGGTCAGCGTGACGGGGTGATAGGGCTGGTACACCACCAGCTCCTGGGACGCGAGCCGACGCATGGTATCGGACACGGCAGCGCGGCTGGTGCCGAAGCGATCGGCCAAGGCGGTGGTGGTGACCGGCGGGTCCTGCCACTCCACGGCGGACCAGATCGCTTTGAGGTAGTCCTGCGCCACTGGCGTGAGGCGGTCGACATCGGCAGGCTCCACTAGCCCACTCCCCAGGCGGTCAGGACGATGAGCGCCACGTTGAGCAGCACTATCAGCCCGACAATCACCCAGGCAACCACTGTGAGGGGGAACCGGGTTGCATGCCGGCCCAAGAGAGCTCTATCGCTGGCGAGCGAGACCAACGGGACCAAGGCGAAGGGGATGCCCATACTGAGGAGTACCTGGCTGAGCACGAGCGCCCAGGTTGGGTTGACGCCGGTCTGGAGGATCAGCAGGGCTGGGATCAGGGTGATCGCCCGGCGGGCAATCATGGGGACTCGAACATGCAGCAGGCCAGCCATGATGGTGGCACCGGCATAGCAGCCGACGGCGGTGGCTGCCAGGCCGGAGGCCAAGAGACCGAGAGCGAACAGGATTCCGATGGTCGGGCCGAGGGCGCCAGCGAGGGCGGCATGAGCTCCCTGAATGGAATCGGTACTGCCTACTCCCGGCAAGGTTGCCGCCGCGACCAGCAGCATGGCGATGTTCACAGCACCTGCCAGCGCCATCGAGATGACCACATCGCCGCGGGTGGCGCGCAGGAGCCGGTCCAATCCCACGGACTCCTGGTGATGCCGGTCCCGGGCCAGCGCGGAATGCAGGTAGATGGCGTGTGGCATCACGGTGGCACCCAGCATGCTGGCGGCCAGCAGGACCGATTCCTGTCCGGCGAACCGGGGGATTAAGCCCTGTCCCGCCGCCGGCCAGGCAATGTCAGTCACGAACATTCCGGCGAGAAAGCCGACAGCGATGATGCCGAGCAGGGCCATGATCACGAACTCGAACGGACGCTGCCCGCGGCGGGATTGGACCGCGAGCACCGCCATCGACACCGCTCCGACGATCAGGCCACCCCACACCAGTGGGATGCCGAAGAGGATCCGGAGTGCTATCGCCCCGCCAATAACCTCGGCCACGTCGGTCGCGGCAGCAACCAGCTCCGCCTGGCCCCAGTAGAGCAGCCTGGGGCCGCGACGTAACCGGTTGCCGAGTAGCTCAGGCAAGCTCTGGCCGGTGACGAGGCCCACCTTCGCGGACAGATATTGCACCAGGACCGCCATCAGATTTGCGGCTACGAGTACCCACACCAGGAGGTACCCATACCGGGCGCCGGCGGTCAGGTTGGCTGCCACATTGCCGGGGTCAACATAGGCGACAGCGGCGACGAAGGCAGGCCCCCACAACCAGGCCATGCGGTGTCGCCCAGGTGATGTCGCATGCACCTGCCCGGGAGCTGACTGCGCTGGGTGGGCCATGAAGTTAAGGTACCTTAACTCTACCATCCCGATGCGGGTCGGCGGGCCGAGCTGGGATGCGATAGCGTCGGTCCGGTACCGCATCTGGCGAAGGAGTCTCGGTCGTGCGTGATATCGCGGTCTTCAGTGGTAGTGCCCACCCGGCTTTGGTGGCAGAGATCTGTTCCGAACTGGATCTGGCGGTGCAACCCTCGCGGGTGACTCGCTTTGCCAACGACTGCCTCGAAGTCCAACTTGAGGCCAACTGTCGCGAGCGGGACGTGTTCTTGATTCAGCCACTGGTGGCGCCGGTCCAGGAACATCTGGTCGAGCTGATGCTCATGATCGATGCCGCCCGCGGCGCCTCGGCTGGTCGGGTCACCGTCGTGATGCCGCACTACGCCTATGCCCGGTCCGACAAGAAGGATGCGCCCCGGATCTCGATAGGTGCTCGGCTGATGGCTGACCTGCTGGTGGCCAGCGGAGCCGATCGGATGCTGATGATGACACTGCACTCTCCGCAGGTGCACGGATTCTTCAGTGTCCCGGTGGACCACCTCAATGCGCTCCGGGAGCTCGCGGCTCACTTTGCGCAGCAGGATCTTTCCAACACCGTGGTGGTATCACCCGACCTGGGCAATGTGAAGGAGGCAGCGGCCTTCGCTCGAATGCTCGGGGTGCCGGTCGCAGCCGGTGCGAAACAGCGCTTTCCCGATGACCGGGTGGCGATCAGCTCGGTCATCGGTGAGATTGAGGGCCGGGAGGTGATAGTGCTCGATGATGAGATCGCCAAGGGCAGCACCGTGCTGGAGCTTATCCGCGTCCTGCGGGATCAAGGGGTCCAGCGGATTCAGGTGGCGTGCACCCACGGGTTGTTCGCGGGCCAGGCCCTCCAGCGGATCGGTGATCAGCCGGAGGTTACCGGGGTGGTCTGCACCAACACGGTGCCGCTGGACCAGGCTGAGGTTGCGTCCGCACGTCCTGGGCTGCTCACCGTGCTCTCGATTGCTCCGGTGGTGGCCGAGACTATTCGCCGGATTCATGACGGCGAGTCGGTCAGCTCCCTGTTTGATAGGACGACCCCCGTCGAGGGTCGCAGCCTCTTCTGATCCCGGCGCCGGGGTAGAGTGTGACCCCGTGGCTGCCTTCGATATCCAGAGCGACATCGCCGACCTCTCTCGATCTCTGGCGAGCATTGAAGCCGTGGTTGACCCCGTGGCTAAGCGGGCCGAGATCGCGGCATTGGAAGAGCAGGTCGCCGCTCCGGACTTGTGGGATGACCAGGAGAATGCGCAGCGGGTCACCCAGCGGCTCTCTACTCTGCAAGGAGAGCTCGATAGGGTCGCCACCTTGAAGAGTCGGCTGGACGATGTTGAGGTTCTGCTAGAACTCGCTCAGGAGGAGAACGATGAGGCCTCGCTCGCCGAGGCTGGGCGTGACCTGGTCGCCTTGCGGGCCGATATCGAGGCCTTGGAGGTGCGGACGCTGCTGTCGGGGGAGTATGATGAACGGGATGCGGTGGTGACGATTCGCTCCGAAGCGGGCGGGATCGACGCCGCTGATTTCGCGGAGATGCTGCTCCGGATGTACTTGCGGTGGGCGGAGCGGCATGGCTATGCCGCCGAGGTGTATGACACCAGCTATGCCGAGGAGGCTGGC
>JBKEBU010000114.1:0-1919 GCA_047973325.1 Propioniciclava sp.
CAACCGGTCGCCCACGGAGTACCCAGACCAGTCCTGCACCATGCGAGAACAAATCACCACTGGAACCGCGAGGATGAGATTCCACCAGAACAGCCGTTGGAACATCCCTGGGTCGTGGCCGGCATGCTTGTCATGCCCACCTTCCCCATGACCCATCTGGGAATGATCCATTTGGGAATGGTCCATCTCGCTGTGGGCGTTCATCGTGGAACCTCCTGCTCAGCTACCACATTGACCCGCCATCGTCGGGTCGTCAACCCAGCGGTGTGAAGGATGCCCAGAACGGTTGATGATCGCTCGCCGGGGTGGGAGCTCCCACCCATTGGTCGTCCACCTCAAGACCGCGGGTAGCAAAATGGTCGAGCCGAAACTCCATTCGTCTCCAGCGAAGGGTTGACTCCGGCGGCTCGCGCAACACGAATCCATCGCCGACGTCACTCATCAACCGACGGGCCCGTCGTGTAAACGTATTGAGATCACCACCGACGACCACTGGCAACTGGTAGTCGTCGAAGGTATCGAGGGCGCGAGCCAACTGCTCAACACGCTGGGACAGGCTCAACCAGGGAGTTTCGAGGTGAACACTACCAACGGCGACAGACATGGCCGGTAAGGCAATCTGAGCGACGGTGAGATGGCGGGGGTGGCCTCGGAATCGGGCCGAGCGGGGCAGTGCGGCCGGGGCCAGCGGGGTGACCGGGTGGGGCGAAAGCACCGCATTACCGAAGGGGCGGCCGCTCTGGCGGTGTGCGCTGATGGCGTGATAGGTGTACTGCCACCCCAATTGTTCCGAGAGCCAATCGGTGCCTTCCTCATCCATCTCCTGGAGCAGGAGCACATCGCTCGACCGAAGCCGCTCGGTGCGCTCGATGTGCTCAGCCGCGAGACGCACATGGGTACCGAACTGCACATTCCACGTCGCTGCCGAAAACACTCACACCGAGGATAGTGAGCCCACGATCGCTACCGGTGAAACAGCGAACCCGTGGGCGTGGCGAGGAATGCGTCGAGGTCGATCTCCTCCTGTTTGAGAAATCCGCACTGTGGAAGGGTGCCATCGCGGACCATCTCGATCACTGCGGTTACCGAGCCGGCGGTAGTCCAGGCGATCGCGGTCGCTCGCCGGCCCGACACGTCTAGCGGACGATAGGCGCGCACAAACTCAAATCGGCGCAGCTGGCCGTCGACATCACCCTCACCAGCAATATGTACATAGACAACATCTTCATCGACCGGCGGCTTGGCATTGGTGAGGATCTCACCGGCAAGCTAGCGGCGCTCGCGCATCAGAAGTTCGTGAAAGAAGAAGTTCATGAGCTCGACATGACCGGGATAGCGCATCGTCTTGTAGTCGAGATTGTCGACCCGCCCGAGATAGGTCTCGGTCATCGTGCCAAGTCCACCCGATGTTGTGAAGGCTTCGAGTTTGGTGCCCTCGACATAGATCGTCTCCACCCATTCCATCGACGACACTGTCTTGCGGACCCCGTCCTCGATCACCTCAGAATCGTTGAGATACTCGTTGACCACACCTTCGGGCGACCAGTTGAACGCGTACCCGAGCATGCCACGCGGATGTTGTGGCAACGCTCCAACCCGCATCCGGATCGATCGACAGCGATCGAACCTGTCGATCAGCGATGCCGCCACGATGCCAACACAACCTGGAGCTAGTCCGCACTGGGGGGCCATCACCGCGGTCGAGGTCCGCGCGAGTGCGCGAATATGTTCGGTGGTCGCGACATCCTCGGTGAGGTCGAAATAATGGATGCCAAGACGGTGCGCCACATCAGCCACACCGATATTTAGACGGTAGGGCAGACAGGAAAGGACAGCATCGACATCGGCGAGGGCGACCGCCAGCGCGCGCGGGTCGGCAACATCGGTCACGCGAGTCGTGACATCGAGTTCAACCCGAC
>JBKEBU010000130.1:0-29098 GCA_047973325.1 Propioniciclava sp.
TCGACCCACCCCACCCACACGCCCCCACCACCACACCCAACCCAACCACACCCCACCCACCCACCAATCCCCGACACCGACACCGACACCCCCCACAGGACCAGCAAGACAACTGACACCCGCCCCGCCACCCATTGATGATCGAGATTTCGCAGAGGGCTCACTTGGCCAACGCACGGCCCGCAGTGAGGTCCATGCAGCCGGTCACACGGGCTGCGACCGGCGCGCGTGGTGGAAACTCGATGGTCACTTCTGATTCACGGCCGCGCCACGACGTCACGGACTCACTTGGGCACCATGGCATCCTTCCAGACCCCCTCCTGCGGCGGCGGGGTGAGTTGCCTTTCGCGCACATCCTGGCGTATCAGTAGCCCATGCGCCACGAGATTGAGACCCTGGCTGACTTGGATGCACGCCTGCGGGCCAGCGGCAGCCTGGCCAGCTGTGTCATTCAAGCCCTCGATCTGCGGGGACGAGGTGAGGCGCTGACACAAGCACGGGTCCACAACGCCCTCTTTCTCGGGTGTCGCCTGAAGCACCGGGTGGCCACCGCACTGGTCACCCGCGGCGCCACCGTGTTTCCCCGGCTGCCCGACGTCCCGTTCGACGCCTACCGTCCGCGGCTCTACTCCCCCGAGGAGCTCTACGCCGATCTCGAAACTGGCTATGCCGACACCCTGGATGGACGGGTCTACGCCTGGACTCGAGCGGATCGCTCCCAGCACGTGGATGCCGGCGTTGCCCAGTCACTCCACGATCACTTCATCTCCGACGAACTCGATGTCGCGGTGGAGGACTCCCACCGAGCCGTCGGGGTGATGGGCGGTCACGGCGTAGGCCGCGGGACGATTGAATTCCATCAGGCCGCGCGTTTAGGGCGATCGCTAGCTGAGGCGGGGCTGCTGGTTCTCACCGGTGGCGGACCAGGGGCCATGGAGGCAGCCAATCTGGGCGCCTCCCTCAAGGGATCCGAGGCTGAGCTGACGGCCGCGTGCACGTTGCTCGGCGAGGTACCCAGCTTCACCCCAGATGCCACGGCCTGGGCGACCGTTGCCTTCACGGCACGTCGACGCTGGAACTGCACCCGCCCCACCATCGGAATACCCACCTGGCACTACGGCCACGAGCCGCCCAATGTCTTCGCCACCTCGATTGCGAAGTACTTCGACAATGCCATCCGCGAGGACATGCTGCTGCGGGTGTGCCGCGCCGGGATCATCTACGTACCGGGCAAAGCGGGCACCACCCAGGAGATCTTCCAAACGGCCACCCCGAACTACTATGCCGGATCTCCTGATGAGGTAACCCCCATGGTGCTAGTCGGTCGTGACTACTGGGAAAACAAAATCCCCGCCTGGCCACTCCTGGCTCACCTCGCCCAAGGGCGGGCCATGGCCGAGCAGGTACACCTGGTGGATACAATTGAGGAGGCGATAGCCATCCTCACCTAGGGCGTTCCGCCCGCTGGTGCAGTCCGAAGCCGGACCTCACGCTCCATCCGTTTTTCGTGACGCTGCCTTCCCTTGAGGGCTTCGGCCTCCCGATTCTTCGGTGGCGCGCTCGTCACCAAGCCGTCCAACAGCCGACGGGTGGCTTGGGCGACCTCCTCAACGGCCTGCTCGAAAGCCTCAGCGTTCGCCCGGGAGGGCCGCGTTGAGCCGCTCACCTTCCGGACAAACTGCAGCGCTGCCTCCCGGACTTCAGCATCAGTGCTGGGTGGCTCGAAGTTGTGCAGAACCCTGATATTGCGGCACATGTGCCGACCCTAGCGCGGGCCGCGCGCTGAAGGGGTCGGCACATGAGGCACGTTCTGGTTGTCGTCGCAGCGACGCTCAGCCATGGGAGCGTCGATCAGGGAAGCGCCTCACAGGCACGACCATCCTTGTCACGGTCAAGGCCGAACTTGTCGCCCACCGTCGGGTACCAATAGTCGTACCACTTCTGCGCCTGGGCTTGGGTAGTGAAATCGGAGCACCTCACGTTGTCGACGTCAGTGGGATCAGGCCCAGCCGGCACCGTCGGCGTAGCTGTGGGGCTGGCCGATCCTGATGGCGTGGTCGTCGCCGTCGCGCTGGGTGAGGGCGAATTGGATTCCATGTACGCGACGGAGGCGCCACCCAGGGTGATCTGGGTCTCGGCCCCCAGGGTTGCCGTGGCCTCACGCACCTCTACGGGATGCTCATTCACGTGAGTCAGCAGAATCGGCGCTTCGCTGAGTGCGGCCACCGGAACCCCTGACAACGCATCGGGGAAATTGGCGCCAGCCGCGTAGAACACCGTGTCACTGCCGTCTGGCCAGAACTCCGTCGCCACTGCGGCCGCCGTCTCATAGCGATTAGCACCGGCGATCCGGTTCACCGTGGCCCCGGGGACCACAGCTCCCAAGGCCGCAGCTGTTTCAGGAGTTATCGCGGCCTCCCCGCCCAGCACCACGATCTGGTCCGGATTCAGCTTCTCAAGGGACTCCAGGGTGGCCGTCGGCACCTGGTCCTTGCGGGTCAACACGATAACTGAATCCAGCATGGCTGCAGCGGGTCCGCCAGCCAAGGCATCCGCGAAGGTCTCGCCCGAGGCCACCACGACTCTGGTCCGTTCCTCTTCCCCACCGAACAGGGCGGCAGTCTCGTACCTATCTGCGCCGCCGATCCGGGTGACGCTGGCCTCCGTGGCGGCCTCAATGGCATCGGCCACCGCCGTGCTGACGGCATCCTTGCCGCCGATTATCCGCACCTCTGCGGGTTCGAGCCGTTGCAACTCCTCAGCAATGGAGTCGGGCACGCTGTCTGGCTTCACCAACAGCAGCGGTGCCTGTGCCCGGGCAATCGCTGGTCCGGCGGCCAGTGCATCCGGGAAGTCGGCCCCGCTGGCGATGTAAACCACGTCCTGTGGTGGGGTCGCGATCTTTCCGGAGAGGGCCACCGAGGTCTGGTACCTATCCGGGCCGGCGACGCGGAAGACGCCGGTCTTTTCGAGTGGTGCCACCGCCGCCTGGGCGGACAACACCACCGCCGCAACGAGAGTGCCGGTCACGGCAGCCGTGCCGTAAAGACGATTTTTGGACAAGGGCATAGTGCGGTCCTTCGTGAGGGGAAAACGGACACCACCCAACGTAGGCGCACCCTTGGCGCCGAGTCAAAACAGTGTATCCCGACCTCGTTAGGCATTCCCCGAACTCGGTCCGAGGACCACCTCCTAGGCGAAGCGGCGCGATCTGCGGGGCTTGACGTGATCGCTCCCGGCCGGACCGACACCCGGTGCGGGTCGCTAGTGTCCCGCGCCTGACTCGGTGTCATCAGTGTTGGTGTTCACGTGGATGGATCGCCAGGCGGAGTTCGAAGACGATACTGGACGTATCGGCCAGAGCGACACCCGTGGCGAGGCGCCGCCTGGGCATCAACACCGGCAGCGACTTTCAGGTGCGGGACACTAGGCCCCTTGAGCGGCTAGCTGGCCGCAGGCCCCGTCGATCTCGCGGCCACGGGTATCCCTAATAGTCGCCGCGATCCCGTGCGCACGCAGCCGGCGCAAGAAGGTTTCCTCGTCTGAGCGACGGGAAGCAGTCCACTTCGAGCCTGGGGTCGGGTTGAGTGGAATCGGGTTCACATGCACCCACCCGGCTCCCCGACCATCGGCGGTGAGCAACTCCCCCAGGGCTTCGGCCCGCCAGGCCTGATCGTTAACGTCACGGATGAGGGCATACTCGATAGACACCCGGCGGCCGGTGGCCTCAAAGTAGGCATACGCCCCCCGGACCACCTCGGCCACCGGATACCGGGTGTTGATCGGCACCTGGGTGTCGCGCAACTCATCATCGGGCGCGTGCAAACTCACCGCCAAGGTGAGCGGCAGCCCCTCGGTGGCCAACTGATTGATCCGCGGCAGCAGACCGACGGTAGACACGGTGATCCCGCGCGCGCTCAGGCCGATATCATCGACCATCCGCCGGACTGCACCCATCACGGCGCGATAGTTGGCCATTGGCTCACCCATGCCCATAAAAACGATGTTTGTCAACCGAGTTCGAGCCGAGGCCGCCACCACTTGGCCGACAATCTCTGCGGTGGACATATTGCGCTGCAGCCCCCCTTGCCCAGTCGCGCAGAACGGACAGGCCATGCCGCAGCCAGCCTGGCTAGACACGCACAGGGTGGCTCGGCGACGGCCAGATGATCCCCCCGGCGCTCCGGCAATTCCGTACTCCATGAGCACACTCTCCACGAGCGCCCCATCGTGCAGGCGCCACAGGGTCTTGACAGTCGTGCCTCGATCCGCAGTTTGCTCCCGGACCGAGGTCAGCAGGGGCGGGAAGAAGGTCTCGGCCACCTGCAAGCGCAATCCGGCAGGAAGGTCGGTCCACGCCTGCGGATCGGTACTGGCTGCGCCGTAGTAGTGCTTGTCGAATTGGGACGCTCGGAATCCGGGCAGCCCCAGCTCGGTCAGCGCACCCCGGCGCTCGTCGGGAGCGAGATCCGCCCAATGCCGCGGCGGCTTTCCCCGCTTGGGAGCCTGCATCTGCAGCGGTAGCGTGCGACCAGCGCGTGCGTACGCATCCAGCCGGTCCGCCTGTGCCGATTCGGCTGCCGTCAGTCCGTCATTCACCCGTCAAGGTTACCTGGCGCCGGGGTAGCTCAGACCAGATCAGCCGCCTGGAACCAGCAGGTACATCACCAGCCAGGTGGGGGCCACCGCCACCAGCATGGAGTCCAGCCGGTCCATAACGCCGCCATGGCCTGGCAGCACATTGCTCATGTCCTTGAGCCCGACGTCGCGCTTGATAGCACTCTCAATCAGGTCACCACTGGTCCCGAAGAACACCACCACGACTCCCAGGATCAGCCCCACCCACCAGGCCACGCCAAGTGCCCAGATGCACAGCGCGATCCCGGCAGCCACACTCAAGGCCAGCGAGCCAGCCAGCCCCTCCCAGGTCTTCTTGGGGCTCAGCGTCGGAGCCAACGGGGTACGCCCAAACAGCACCCCGACGAGATATCCACCGGTATCGCTGGCAACCACGCACAGCAGGAAGGTCACCATCCGCGCTGTACCGTGCTCACCGGCCAGCAACAGCGCCACGAAGGATCCCAGCACCGCCACATACCCCACGATGAACATGCTCGCTGCCGTGTCCCGGACGAAGTGCTCCTCACCAAGGCGCAGTCGGGCGATCAGGGCAGCCAACACGGTCGCCCCGAGGCAGGTCAACAGCACCGACGGCCACGGCATCGGCGTTCCCGGCCAGGTCGCCGCCGCATAGGTGAGAATCGTCATCGCCGCGGTGCCGATTATCAGCGGCACCATCGCCGGCTGCATGCCGGCCCGGCGCATCGCCCAGGTCAACTCCGCCACCGCCAGACTGAGTGCCACTGCCACGAGCAGCACAAAACCCCAGGTAAACCAGGTGAGTGTCACCACTACGAGGGCAATGAGCGACACCCCTACGCTAATCGCTGCCGGGAGATTTCGTCCGGGCGAACGCCTCTGCTGCGGTGCTGGGGTGGGGTCGCTCATTAGACCTCCAGCAGTTCGGCCTCTTTGGACTTGAGCAGTTCGTTGACCTGCTCTTCAAACTTTTTGGTCATACCATCCAGCTGCTTGTCGGCGCGGGCGGCCTCGTCCTCGCCGATCTCCTTGTCCTTCTCGAGTTTCTTGACGGCATCAAGGGCATTCCTTCGATTGCTACGGATAGCCACCCGCGCTTCCTCCGCCTTGCCACGGGCCAGCTTGATGTACTCTTTGCGCCGCTCTTCGGTGAGTTGGGGCATCACGATCCGGATAACGTTGCCGTCATTGGCCGGGTTCACTCCAAGATCAGAATCCCGGATCGCCTTCTCGATACCCTCCATCGCACCCCGATCAAACGGGGAAATCAGCACCACGCGCGCCTCGGGCACTTGAAAGGTAGCCAGTTGTTGCAACGGCGTCGGCGCTCCGTAGTAGTCGGCCGTCAGCTTGTTGAACATGGCCGGATGCGCCCGCCCAGTCCGGATGGAGCCGAAGTCCTCTTGAGCATGCTCAATGGTGGCCTTCATCTTGTGCTCGGCCTCTTTTATTATGTCGGAGATCACGGGTCGGTCCCTTCGTTGGATGCGGTTCAGGCGTGGACAGTCGTTCCGATCTTCTCACCTGCGATGACGCGGGCGATATTGCCGCGCACGCCGAGGTCAAAGAAGATCATGGGCAGGCCGTTGTCCCGGGCCAGGCTGACGGCGGTTGCATCGGCCACCTTGAGGTCCCGGGCCAAGAACTCGTGGTACGACAGCGCGTCGTAGCGCCGCGCTTCCGGGTTGGCCTGGGGGTCGGAATCATAAACTCCATCGGTCCCGTTCTTACTCATCAGCAGCACCTCGGCACCGATCTCCAGCGCCCGTTGCGCCGCCACCGTATCGGTAGAGAAGAACGGCATCCCGGATCCAGCCCCGAACAGCACGACCCGGCCCTTCTCCAGATGCCGAACCGCCCGCAGCGGAATATAGGGTTCAGCTACTTGCCCCATGGTAATCGCAGTCTGCACTCGGGTCGGCACCCCGGCCTGCTCCAGAAAGTCCTGCAGAGCGAGGCAGTTCATGACCGTCCCCAGCATCCCCATGTAGTCGGCCCGCCGCCGTTCCATCCCCCGCTGCTGGAGTTCGGCACCCCGGAAGAAGTTGCCGCCACCGGTGACGATGGCCACCTGAACCCCTTGCTTCTGGATGATCTCGGCCACCTCCTCGGCGATCCGGGCAATCACATCCGGATCCACGCCGACACGCCCACCCCCAAAGGCCTCACCGGAGAGCTTGAGCAGGACGCGACGGTACGGACTCGCCATGGAGGGGTCCCCTTCATTCAGGTCGGACAAGAAAGTGGCATGCGCCGAGATTCGGCGCATGCCACTTTAGTTCACCCGAAGGCCGGGTGGGACCCCGTCAGGACCCCGCAGCGAACCGGACGAACCGCTTCACCGACACCCCGTTCTGGTTGAGGAGCTGCCCGACCGTCATCTTGTCCTCCGACACGGACGGCTGCTCGATCAAGCACACCTCCTTGTAGAAACTGTTGAGGCGACCCTCGACGATTCTCTCAATAATGTTGTCGGGCTTGCCCTCCTCCTTGGCCGTGAGTTCGGCCACGTGCCGCTCTTTCTCCAGCACGTCGGCAGGCACGGATTCCCGGTCGAGATACTCCGGAGACATCGCGGCGATCTGCATCGCGATGCCCCGCACAAATTCCTCCGAACCGCCCTCGTACTCGATCATGACGCCGACCTGCGGCGGCAGGTCCTGGCTACGACGATGGAGGTAGATGACCGCCGGCGCCTTGAAATGCGCCACAGCCGCCAGTTCAAGTTTCTCCCCGATCTTGGCAGCCAATTCGGCGACCGCGTCGACCACGGTGGCACCGGAGGCCAGCGTGACCGCCCGGGCCGCCTCCAAGTCGACAGCACCGGCCGCATCGACCGCTGCCGCGATCTCACGGGCCAAAGCCACAAAGTCGGCGTTCTTGGCCACAAAGTCGGTCTCGGCACCCAGCTGGATCAAGGTGGTGCCCGTGGCATCCACCAATCCGTTGCTGGCCTCCCGGTCTGCGCGGCCGCTCACCTTGGCCGCACCCGAAACCCGCAGCAGTTCGATGGCGGCGTCGAAGTCACCCTCAGCCTCAGTCAGCGCCTTCTTCGCGTCCATCATTCCGGCGCCGGTGGCGTCGCGGAGCTTCTTCACATCGGCAGCAGTGATTGCCATGAGGTTCTTCCTCGTCTCTCTCGCTCGTCCGGACGATCTTAGGATTCGGTGGCAGGCGCGTCGCTCACCGCGGCGTCGTCCGCAACGGCTGCCGGCGCCTCCGCCTCCACAGCAGCGGTCGCCTCGGCCGGAGTCACAGCATTTGCCTCCGCGGCAACCTCGGCCACAGCAGCATCCGGATCGGGCGCAGCGGCGGCATCAGCGGTAGCTGCTTCCGCAGCGGTCTCCGCTGGGGCCTCCTCGGCCGCTCCCAGAAGTTCGCGCTCCCATTCGGCCATCGGCTCAGCAGCCTCCCCAGCGCCACTGGAACCACCCCGTGCTAGCAGCCCTTCGGCCACAGCGTCAGCGATGATCCGGGTCAGCAGGGCTACCGAGCGAATCGCGTCATCGTTGCCCGGGATGGCGTAGTCGACCTCATCTGGGTCGCAGTTGGTATCCAGGATGCCGACGATCGGGATATGCAACTTACGGGCTTCGTCAATGGCCAGATGCTCTTTCTTGGTATCGACCACCCACACCGCCTGCGGCAGCTTGTGCATGTCCCGGATCCCGCCCAGGGTCTTCTCCAGCTTGTCCTTCTTGCGCTCCTGCTGCAGAAGTTCCTTCTTGGTGAGTCCCGACGCAGCGACGTCGGTGAAATCGATGGCTTCGAGCTCCTTCATCTTCGACGTCCGCTTGCTGATAGTGGCGAAGTTGGTGAGCATCCCGCCGAGCCAGCGCTGATTCACGTACGGCATTCCGACGCGGGTGGCCTGCTCAGCGATGGCCTCTTGAGCCTGCTTCTTGGTCCCCACGAAGAGCACCTGCCCACCCCGGGCGACGGTCTCTTTCACAAAGGAGAATGCCTGGTCGATGTAGGTGAGGGACTGCTGCAGATCGATGATGTAGATGCCATTGCGCTCCCCGAAGATGAACCGCTTCATCTTGGGATTCCAGCGACGGGTCTGATGTCCGAAGTGGACACCGCTTTCCAGCAGTTGACGCGAGGTCACGACGGCCATGGCCGTTCCTTTCTGTGCGGGCGAACCCGCGGTTCGGTTTCTGGGTCGAGGTACTCGGCCCACCTGATGCCATCGCCACGTCCCCACCCGAAGGCACCTGGAGACGAGACCGGACTGACTCGCCCGTCTGATCGCATGCGAAGTCGACCCGGATCTGCCGAGTCGCTGAAAGCGAGTCTAGTCCGCCGAGCCGGAGCGCTGCAAAATCGCCCACAGCCACATCCGTCTGGATGCTGGACTCGTCATCACCATCCAACATGTTTTCTGCAAGGATTATCTTCCGTAAATCAGCTGTCGCACCATCAGGAGCACCATGGTTGGGACCAAGATCCCGCACGAACTCCAGGCGCGCCGCGCTCAGGTTAGCGCGGTAGCAGACCTCACCCCGGGATACCGGCGCCTCACCCTCACCCTCGCCGAGGGCGAAGCAGCGGTGCCCTGGGTACACCTGGCTGTGGGAGCACACATCAAGCTGGTCCTACCCGATCCAGTCACCCAGGAACTATCTTTCCCGACCTGGGGCCAGAGTGCTGGACGCCCCTCGGGCGGATCTCCCCTGCGCGATTACACCATCCGCGCCGTCCCCGATCCCCGAACCCTGGTGGTGGAAGTGGTGGTCCATGGATCCGGACCGGGTAGCACCTGGGCTGAGCACGCTGCTGTGGGAACCCCAGTCGGCATTCTGGGCCCCCGGGGGTCCAAGGTGATGCCAGACGACCGGTCCCGCTATCTATGCCTCGTCGACGGCTCTGCCCTTGCCGTCGCCGGGCGCTGGCTGGAAGAGGCCCCCGCGCACGCCGTCGTCGATATCGCCGTCGAGGGAGCTGACCCCAGCGGGATCCTTCCCGAGCGCCCAGACGCCCGGATCACCCTGGTCGAGGATTCCGACGGAACCGGGCTGGCAGCCCATCTGGCCCGACTGGCCCCCGGGGCTGGTGACCTGGTCTGGGCCGCTGGGGAGACCAGCTCCATGGTGCGGGTGCGCACCGCAGCTCGAGCCCTGGGAGTTACCCAGGACGATCTCGAGATCCAGGGCTACTACCGGCACGGCGTAGCCGGTCGCGATCACCACGCCCCCCTCGACACCTGATTCTCGGCGCACCCGCCGATTGACGCGAGCGGCCCAATCTAGGGGCATGCAACACTCCCGCTACCTCCGCCTGGCCCTGGTGCTCACTCTTGCCTGGGGAAGCCTGGCCAACAATACACCCGCCCGAGCCGATGAGCCGCACCCACGCCCCATTCCGGGCGCCGTAGCCCGCGGATTCGATCCCCCGGCTGTGCGCTGGGGCGCCGGACACCGCGGTGTGGATCTTGCCGGAGAGCCCGGCGACCAGGTCATGGCCCCCGTTGCGGGGACGGTGACCTTCGCCGGCGCGGTTGCTGGCCGTCCTGTCCTGGTGATCAGCCATGGGCAGCGCCGCACCACCTTGGAGCCAGTGCGCGCCACCGTATCGGTGGGGGACACGGTTGCAGCCGGAAACGTGGTGGGCGAACTCGTAGCCGGACATGGCTGTTCGGCGAGGGCCTGCGTGCATTGGGGCCTACGCGAGGGAGATATCTACCTCAACCCGCTGGCCGTCTTCGGCAACAACCACGTCCGACTGCTGCCCGACAGCGCCGCTACCGCCGTCATCGCCCGAGCCAAGACCCGCACCACCGCTGCACCAACCGCAACTATCGGCGGTGGCCGTCTCGGGATGCCTACCGAGGGCCGCCTCAGCTCCGGCTTCGGGCGTCGATTCCATCCAATCTTCCACGAGTGGCGACTCCATGCCGGCGTGGATATCTCCGCTAGCTGTGGCACTCCCATCCGGGCAGCAGGTGATGGCGTGGTCACCCATGCCGGATTCGATGCATCCGGCGGATGGCGGCTGATAATCGACCACGGGGGCGGCCTGCAGAGCAGCTATCTGCATGCCCAGGGCTATTCGGTCAGCTCAGGTCAACGCGTACGCCGCGGTGACCTAGTCGGCACTGTTGGATCGACCGGGTGGTCTACCGGATGCCATGTGCATTTCAGTACAAAGCAGAATGGACGACACATCGATCCGCAGAGCACCTGGTAGGACGGCCTAACAGGTGGTTGCCATGAGTGTGCTGCGAGCTGTGCGTCCACAGCCCACCAGGCAACCGCCACCGGCGACACAGCCTTAGCCTGGATCCGTGGAAGGTCGGCGCGGCGAGCGGCATCAGACGGGTGGGATGGCAAGACGATCCTCGCGAAGCGCTACCGGGCGTAGGGTGAGCGGGGTCGGCGCAGCCAGCCGGCCCGAATGGGGTCGCGCAGCAGACGAGATTCCACGGATCCAGGCTTAGCCCCAAGGTGCCACCGGGCTACACCACTCCCACCGAATCCGGAGCCGAGAATGAGGAGTCATGGCGAAGGCAGTGATACGATCACTTCTCGGGTGAGAGTGACCCACGACCAGACCAATACAGGTCTCGCAATGCGGCTATGGCTAGTGTATATACAAAGAAGCCCGGGTAGGCCCCTCAGCGAGGGAACTACCCGGGCTTCCGGTACTAGCCGCTACGGAACCTGAAAGTTGATGCCTTGGGAAGCGAGCCACTGCTCGAGGTTAACCTCGGGCTCGGTCCAGCCGGACGCCAGGACGCCTTGATAGCCGAGCTGCTGAAGCTGGGCCTTCTGCTCAGCCGGGTAGCTGGCATGGACACCCATCCGGGAAGTTCGCGACGAATCCCCCTGCACGAATCCATCAATGAACCGTCGAGCGTTGCCCTGGGGCTGATAGGCCTCATTGCACACCCGATCCGACTGTGCACAAACCTCCCCCACGAAGGTGTCCCCGGTGGAGTTCAGATCGAAGGCACCCCAGGCGCCCGTCCGGCGCGACAGCGGCGACACCAGGATGCCATTGCTGGACGGTGCATCACCGTAGTTGGGGATGGTGGACCCTTGCGAACGCAGCGGGTCGCCGACGAGCAATGCACTCACACCCCGAAGGTCATCGGCAGAGGTCCGCTGCATCGCCAGGTGAATCGCGCCCGCTCCCTGGGAATACCCGGCAAACACCAGCTGCTCACGGTCATCCCCGCTGCACTCGGCTCGCCGCTCCTTGATCTTCTCGGCAATCATGTCAGCGCCGGCTGACATTCCGTCGGAGAAAGCACCGGGAACGAGCGCATATCGGTTCACAGTCGTCGGGTTCAGCGGCGCCGCCAGCGCGGGATAGTCGAGAGCCTCGGTGCGCACATCGTAGGTTTTCGAGGCGCGACTGGTGAAGGTCTCCGCCAGCACGCTGACCTCTTCGCCGTAGCCGTCAAACTCGTTCAATCCCTGACCCTCGCCACGAAGGCCATAGAAGCGCACGTCCGCGCACTTGTCCTCCGCCACCAGATTGTCCAGGGCGTCGCTCAACCCGGCCGGGTCGCTCACGGACACGTAGGTACCGCCGGTGGCATCAGCAATACAGCTCAACTGTTCCTCCGAAGCTCCGGAGCCGAGCCCAACGGTGTGAACCCGGAAGTCAATCCCCAGGTCAGCCTTGATCGTGGCCGCGGTCAGGCACGGTTTACCGCACGTCGCTTGACCATCGCTGATCAGGACGATGGTGCGGTCCCCGGAAGTCGGCAGATCGGCAGCAGCAGCCTCGAGGGCCGCATTTGTGGGAGTGCTACCGCCAGCGCTCAGTGCGTTGACCTTGGTGGCGATCTCAGCGTCGGAATAGGTCCCCACGGGGAGAACCAGCCGACCGCCGTCTCCGCAAGCGCCGCCGTAGGACCGCACACCCACCTGTATGGAATCATCCAATCCGGCGGAACTATCCACGACGGCCTTCTTCGCTTCTTTGAGGCGCGAACCGTTCATCGAACCGGACGTGTCCACCACATAGTGAACCGTGCTCGAGTCATCAGCCAGGGCTATTGGTGCAGCGAGACCCGCACACAGCACCAGAGCACCCAAAATGGAGGGAAATAGGGGTTGTCTCATGGGCGGAATGCTAGCAAGGTTCTCCACTCTCGGCACCTGGACCGAAATACGGAAATTTTACCTCCGCTCCGAGAGAGCAGTTGAATCATTGTCCATATTGTCGCATATTAAATCATTCAAACCCGGATAAACCGGCAGATCTGCCTGGTCCCCCAAGAAATCCCTGATTCGGGTCCAAGAGCGATGTTCCCGGGATGCACTTACCAAGTATGGCCTGGGCGCGGCGACCGGATCCGGCGATCCGCTGCCCCAGATCTCTCGACGGACCTACGCCCACGACACCCGGTGGTGCAGATCACCAGGCCCAGTATCCCTTCGCCCGAGCAGCACTATTCAACGCACAAATGCAGCGAATTTCAGGCGCGATGCACTAGGCCCGGGGGTGGGCCTGCTGGTAGGCCGCCCGGAGTCTGTCGTTGGTAACGTGGGTGTAGATCTGGGTCGTGCCCAACGAGGCGTGACCGAGGATCTCCTGCACGGTCCGCAGATCGGCGCCACCCTCCAGCAGATGAGTCGCCATCGCATGCCGAAGGCCGTGGGGGCCCAGATCCGGCGCGTCCGGGACTGCCAGCAGTGCTTGGTGGACCACCCGTCGCACCACCCGTGGATCAATACGGGCGCCTCGCTCCCCCACAAAGATAGCTTCGTGGGCGATCACCTTAGCGAGCATGCGACGCGCAGCCAGCCACGAGGCGAGCGCATCCGCCGCCGGTGTCCCCAGCGGAGTGACCCGCTCCCGGTTTCCTTTGCCACGGACCCGCAGCAATCCCCGGCCCTCATCAATACCCGACTGGTCGAGGCCACACAGTTCACTCACCCGAATACCCGTGGAGTACAACACCTCCAGCATGGCCCGGTCACGGAGCGCCACCGCCCGCTCCCGAGGACCTGCGGCACCCCGCACCCGTTCCTCAAGATGCGCGAACACGGCCGACATGGCCTGGCGGTCCACCGTAGGCGGAAGCACTCGGCTCCCTTTCGGAGACTTGAGCGCCCCAGCCGGATTCTGCTCGATCCGGCCGGTAGCAGCAGCCCAGCCGAAGAACACCCGCAACGCTGTCGCCCGACGCGCCAGCGTCGATCTCTCGGCACCCTCGCCGTACAGGTGCGCGAGCCACGCCCGCAGGTCCCGCGCCTCCACCCCATTCCAGCGCGATGTTCCCCGTGCGGCCAGAAACTCCGCCAGCGCAGTGAGATCTCCCTGGTAGGCCCGGCAGGTATGTGGTGACAAGTTCCGCTCCAGGTGAAGGTGATCAGCCCAGGCAGAAACCGCGGGCGCCAACCCCTCCGACGCCAGGTCACCTGCGGTCGGATGCATACCCTCCAGCGTGCCAGAATGGGGACGTTGTGCCCGGCTCTGACACGGGCCAGGGAGGGGATGTAGGACGATGGAGGAGCTGATGTCCGGCGGCACGGTGCTGCCGATCACGCGTTGGGGCGCCACGGTGATGCATGAGCCGACCACGCCGATCACGCAGTTCGACGACGCCCTCCGCACCCTGGTCCGCGACATGTTCGCCACGATGCAGGCCGCCGACGGGGTGGGACTGGCTGCCACTCAGGTAGGTCAAGGCATCAGCGTCTTCGTATTCTCCTGCCCCGATGCTGAGGACACCCTGCAGCATGGCGTTATCTGCAATCCCGTCGTGACCACGCCCACTGGCAAAGCCCGCCACCTTGAGGCCGCCGACGAGGGGTGCCTCTCCTACCCAGGCGGGTACCAGCCCCTGTCCCGCCCTGACCGGGCAACCTGCACCGGGCAGGACGCCTGGGGCAAAGACATCACCATCGACGGCGATGGTTTACTCGCGCGTTGCCTGCAGCACGAAACCGACCATCTGAACGGCATGGTCTTCGGAGATCGGCTCTCAGCGCGGACCTACCGCAAGCTCACCGAACAGGTAGACGCCCTCGCTCATCGCTACCCGGCGGACTGGCCGGTCAGCCCCAAACTACCGGCGGCCACTGACGACTAGTAGCCTCCCTTGGTCGCTAGCCCGGAGGCTCACGCAGGATTGAGGCCATCTGCTTGCCCCGGGCCACCTCATCGACAAGCTTGTCCAGCCATCGGATCTGCTGCATCAGCGGGTCGTCGATCTCCTCCACCCGGTGTCCGCAGATGACCCCGGTAATCAGCACCGCATTCGGATTCATCGCAGGCGCGTCCCCAAAGAACCCTGCCAGGTCGATATCGGAAGCAATCGCCTGCTCGATCCCGGCTTCGTCGTAGCCGGTCAGCCAGGAGATGACCTGGTGCAGCTCTGTCTGGGTATGCCCCTTCCGCTCCACCTTGGTGACATAGTGCGGGTAGATACTCGCGAAGCTGGTACCGAAAATGCGGTGACCGGGCATGGGCTCCTCCTCGTTGTCGAGAACAGAGAGCCTACCGAGGCTCCGACCCTGACCGCCGAGTCCGGGCCTGGGGTGTCGGTCCGGTGAGCACATGTTTGGGGTCATGACGAAGAGCGGAACCCGGTTCTGTCGCTGCCTGAAACTCACGAGAGGCGCATGGCTCGCCAGCTATCCTCGGGTGGATCATCAACGGAGCGCCCAGCACGCCACGGCGGTAGCCGCCGCCACGTTGAGCGAATCGACCCCGCGGCTCATCGGAATCCTCACCACCGCATCGGCCTGCGACAACCATCGGGGCGACAACCCCGCACCCTCGGTGCCCACCACCAGCGCGATCCGCTCCGGAACCCCCCCGGCAACAACGTCGTCCAGTGACCTGGCCCCCTCGGTGAGGCCCAGTGCCATCACCGAGAACCCCGCTGCTCGCAGTGCCGGCAGCGTGCCGGCCCAATCGTCCGAGCGCGCCCAGGGCAACGAGAAGACGGCGCCCATACTTACCTTGATCGCCCGCCGATACAGCGGATCGGCAGCCCGGGGGGCGAGCAGCACCCCATCCCAGCCCAGTCCGGCCGCGCATCGGATCAAAGCACCAACGTTGGCGTGGTCCACGATGTCCTCGGCCACGACCAGGCGCCGCAGGTTGAGGAGGTCGGCCATGGTGGCCGGCTCTGCCCGGTGCAGCGAGGCCAAGGCACCCCGATGAACATGAAAGCCGGTCACCTTCTCGGCCAGCGCCTCGGTCACCACATACACCGGAACCTGCGGATGTGCGGTCAGCAGATCTGACAATCCAGGGAGCCACCGCTCGGCCAGCAGAAAACTCCGGGGAACATGCCCAGCGGTGAGCGCGCGGCGGATAACCTTCTCACCCTCAGCGATGAAGAGCCCCCGCTCCGACTCCAGACTGCGGCGCAAAGAGGTGTCCCGCAGCGCGACATAGTCGCTCAGACGTGGATCGGCAGCATCATCGAGGGTGTACAGCCCCATCAGACCCGGACCCGTTGCCGCCAGGCCTCCAGGGTGCTTCGCGCGGAGGCGGCGATCTCATCGCCGCGGTTCCAGAGGCCGATGTAGAGGCTGGTTGCCGACCCGGTGAACGTCGTAGCAGCTGCCATGCCCTCGGCGGCCAGTACTCGACGTACCGATCCAGCCTCCGGTCCGACGACCCAGGCCGCACCGCCGTCAGTCACCACCCCAATGCTGCCCTCGGCGGTAGCCATCACTCTGGGCACCCACCCAGTCAGGAGTTCGTCGAGCCCATCGGTGGCCAGCTCCTCCGAGAACCAGAGTTCACTGGCCACCGGCACCCGCCCTAGCCGGGCCGCCATCGCATCGACGGCATGGATCGTGGATTCATGGGCCTGCCGTCGCGCCCACGCCACCCTCGGCGCCGGTGCATCACCCAGGAGGAACGGCACGTCTAGATCGGCGGGCGCATTGCCCAGGGCATTCAGGATGTCAACCAGACCGTCGTCGAACCAGTCGAGCAGATCCACGCTGCCCCTCGCCTCCGCCAGGGCCGCTTCCGCAGCCGGAGCCGCCACCCGTCGCACGCTCGCTGAGGCCCAGCGGTAAACGCAGCCGACGTGACTGACCAGGTCAGTAACCGACCAGCCAGGGCAGGTGGGTACTGGGGCTGCCAAACCAGCCGCCGCCGCGTTGCTCCGGATGACCGATGCTGCGTTGCCCAGCGCCTCCCCATAGTGAGGATACTCAAGCACGTGCTCCATACCGCAGACCCTACTGGTGGAAAGCGGCGATGACGCCATCATGGGCGGCACCGCCCACCTCCGGGCCGTTACTGTGGGTGCGTGGCGCAGCGCGCGAGCTTCCGGCTCGACTCCTTCCTCACGGCGATTCTGGTAACTGCCGTCACCGCATCGTTTCTTCCCATCCCCGAGACCTACTCCACCGCGATGGACGGGGTGACCCGGATCGCCATCTTCGGGCTGTTCTTCCTGTATGGAGTCCGGCTCGAACCCAACGATGCACGCGCCGGACTGCGGCACTGGCGACTGCACGTGACCATCCTGCTGTTCACTTTCGGGGCTTTTCCCGTGGTGGGCTTGGGATTGGCTGCCCTGCCCTCCAACCTGATCCCGGCCGCGCTCATCCCCGGCCTGCTGTACCTCACGCTGTGCCCGTCCACGGTGCAGAGCTCGGTCAATGTAACCTCCCTGGCGAAGGGAAACGTCGCCGGAGCCATAGTCGCGGCAACCACCTCGAACCTGCTCGGCGTCGTGCTCACACCCGCGCTGGCGGCCACCCTGTTGAGCACGACGATCGCGGGCGCTGTCCGGCTCGATACCCTCACCACAATCCTGGCCCAGATCTTGCTGCCGTTTGTCCTCGGCCAACTATCCCGCCGGTGGACCGCAGCCTTCGTGACCCGTCACCCCCGGCTTCGCCTGCTGGATCAGCTTTCGATCCTGCTGATGGTCTACGGCGCCTTTTCCGACGGCGCCCGGGAGGGAATCTGGGCCCAGGTGACCGGAGCCACCCTGCTGGTGCTGGTGGGCATCTGCGCTGCCCTGGTGAGCGTCATGTTGGGGCTCACCTGGATCGTCGGCGGGTGGCTGGGCTTCGACCGGGGCGACCGCATCGCCATCCAGTTCTGCGGGACTCAGAAGTCACTGGCCACCGGGCTTCCTATGGCCACGGTGTTGTTCGCTGGCGAGCCGGTCGGCCTGATAGTCCTTCCGCTCATGATCTTCCATCAGGCTCAATTGCTGGCCACCACCACAGTGGCCACCCATCATGCGCGACGCATACCCGGGTAGCAGGCGCCACCATCAGGAGCACCGCACCGTCAGAGAATGAACAACTTGAGATATCGGGATGAATCTGGGGCGTGATCCCCGCTACCATCTCATCGTGACCCCAGAGTTGGTCCTCCTGATACTTGCTGTCGGAACCGCACTTCTGTTCGACTTCACCAACGGTTTCCACGACACGGCAAACGCCATGGCGACGTCCATCGCGACCCGTGCGCTCACCCCTCGGGTGGCCGTGGGGCTATCGGCCATCCTTAATCTCATCGGCGCTTTCCTGTCCGTCGAGGTGGCTCTGACCATCACCAACGCCATCATCAGGATCCAGAATCCTGATGGATCCCCCCGGTCTGAGCTCCTAGCCAATGGCGGTCATCACCTGCTGATGGTGCTGCTGGCCGGACTCGCTGGTGCGATCACCTGGAACCTGTTCACCTGGCTGAAGGGCTTGCCCTCAAGTTCCTCACACGCGCTCTTCGGCGGGCTCATCGGTGCCACGATGGCCGGGCTGGGTCCGGATGCGGTCAAGTGGATCGGCGACGGCCCCAAGCTCGACGGCATTGTCGGCAAGGTGGTCATGCCGGGGCTCGCCTCACCAGTCATCGCGGCGCTGGTCGCCCTAACCGGCACCTGGCTGGTGTTCAGGATCTCCCGTGGTGTCGCCAAGAACGCCATGAACGCTGGCTTCCGCTGGGGCCAGGTCGGCACCGCGTCCCTGGTCTCCTTGGCCCATGGCGCCAATGATGCTCAAAAGACCATGGGGGTGATTACCCTCGCCCTGATCGGGGCCGGCGTGTGGACTGATACGCACTCAATCCCATTCTGGGTCAAGGTCACCTGCGCGGTCGCGATTGCGCTCGGCACCTGGCTCGGTGGCTGGCGGATAATTCGCACCCTGGGTAAGGGCCTCACCGAGATTTCACCACCCCAGGGCATGGCAGCCGAGGCAGCCTCAGCGGCGGTGATCCTCACCAGCTCTCAGCTAGGATTCGCTCTCTCCACCACCCATGTGGCTACCGGATCAATCCTCGGTTCCGGTCTGGGCCGCCGGGGTGAAGTCCGGTGGGGGGTCGCCGGAAGGATGGGGCTGGCCTGGCTGATCACGCTCCCCAGCGCCGGCTTGGTCGGTGCCGTGTTGTGGTTTCTGGGTAGCGCCCTCGGCGGCTGGCTGGGACCGGTTGTCGTGGTGTCGGTCATGCTGGGCATGGTGCTGTGGATGTGGCTGGCCTCGCGTCGCGCTCGGGTAGATTTCAGCAATGTCAACGCCGACTGGGATCCGCAGCAGCCCGTGCCTGACGCCGAACCGCTGCCTGACGAGAGCGTGAGGGCTGCATGAACCAGCTGCTGGCCGCTCTTGATGCCGTGTGGAAGGTACTCCTGATCGGGTTGATCCTGGGGGCCGGTCTACCAGCACTCTTCAGCCTCGGCGTGCGTCAGCAGGTGGCGGGCCGGAAGATCCTGGCCGCCGGCGCGTACGGGATCGTCGGTTCGGCAGTTCTTGTCGGGATCGCCGCCATTGTCGCCCACGGTCTGGGTGTGCAGCTGTTCTTCTGAGCCGGGCTAGCGATCCTTGGTCGCTAGCCCCGGATCTGCTCGATGAGCTCCTGCCGCTGATGATAGTGAACGAATGCCGAGTGCGCCGCATTGAGCATGAACCGGGTCACTTCCGCGTGCCCATAGCCGAATGCCTCAGTCAGCAGCGTCAGTTCCCGGCTCATCGACGTCCGGCTCATCAACCGATTGTCACAGTTGACGGTGACCGGAAAATCAAGCTCCGCCAGCAACCCGAACGGGTGCTCGCCGATGCTGCCTGCCACCCCAGTTTGCAGGTTGGAACTGGGGCACATTTCCAAGGCAATCCTGCGGTCCCGGACCCAGGTGGCCACCGGTCCCAAATGCCAGCCATCAGCGGTGGCTTCTAGGTCTTCCACCAGCCGCGCCCCGTGGCCCAAGCGCAACGCCCCCTGACTCAGCGCGCCGACGATCGAGTCCAGGCCAGCAGCCTCCCCCGCATGAATGGTTATCGGCACCCAGGCCGCCCGCAAATACTTGAACGGACGCTCATGCAACTCGGCCGGATAGCCGTCTTCAGGTCCGGCGAGGTCGAAGCCACACACCAAGTGCTTGGCCCCACCGATCGCCAGCTCCCCGAGCTCTGCCGAGGGCGGTGTATGGCGCAGCGAGGTAACTAGCTGGCGGGCGGCCATCTCCAGCCCCTGGCTGGCAGCCTCATCCATGCCTTCGCGCAGCCCCTCACCCACGGCCGCAATCGCAGCGTCGAGGGTAAGCCCCGCCCGGAGGTGCTGCTCGGGAGCCCATCGGGCCTCCCCATAGATCACCCCGTCGGCGGCCAGGTCCAGCACCCACTCCCGCGCGACCCGACGTAGCTGGGCTGCTGTCTGCATCACCGCGACGGTGTGCTCAAACGTTTCCAGATAGCGCACCAACGACCCCGAGTCCGCCGCAGCAAAGAACCAATCGGCCAGCTGCGCCGGATCAGATACTGGAAGTTTGTGGCCCCGCTCGGCCGCGAGCTCCCACACGGTCCCGGGCCGGAGCCCACCATCGAGATGGTCGTGGAGCACCACCTTGGGCAGCTCCCTGATCTCTTCTGGGGACAGTGTCATCTCACATCCTCTTCCTCGGTTAGGTCACCGGCATCGAACGCCTGTGGGAGCACGTCAGTCATCGCCACGACGCCGCGCGGGGTTTCCACCAACAGCTCCGGACCACCGTGCTCCCACAGCAATTGGCGGCAGCGGCCGCAGGGCATGATGGTGGCCCCGGCACCGTTGCGGCAGGTAAACGCGACCAGCTCACCGCCGCCACCGTTAACCAAGTCGCTGACCAGCCCGCACTCAGCGCAGAGAGTGACTCCGTAGCCAGCATTCTCGACATTGCACCCGGTGACGATCCGGCCGTCACTGACCAGTGCGGCGGCGCCCACCGGATACCCCGAATAGGGCGCATAGGCCCGCCCGCTAGCCTGAAGAGCTGCGGCACGGAGGCGGTCCCAGTCGATGATGGCGCTCATTTCGTGAACGGTACGCCATCGGCTTTCGGCGCACGGGAACGCCCGATCAGACCCGCCACCGCGACAATGGTGGCGACATAGGGAAGCAGGAGGAGGAACTGGCTGGGCATCGGGGTCTCGAGGGTCTGAAGTTGCGAAGCCAGCTGGGTGATGAATCCGAAGAAAAGCGCCATCAGTGCGGCTCGGAGCGGATGCCAGCGCCCCATGATCAGCGCAGCCAGCGCAATGAATCCATTGCCGACGGTGATGTCCTTGATGAACCCACCGGTGGAGCCGACAGTGAAGAAGGCACCTCCCAAGCCAGCGAACAGGCCTCCGGTCAGAACAGCTTGCCAGCGGATCAGTCGCACATTGATGCCCACGGTGTCAGCGGCCTCGGGATGCTCGCCAACCGAACGGATCCGCAGACCCCAGCGGGTCCGGTACAGCAGGAACCAGACCAGAGCGACGCTCACCGCAGCGAAATACACCAGCACGGTCTGATTGAACAGGATGGGTCCCAGGAACGGGATCTGCCCGAGCAGCGGGATCTCTAGCTTGTCCAGAATCGGAGCCCGGTTGAGGGTGCCCGAGTTGGGCTGCACCAGCTGGTCGTACAAGAAACCAGTGATCCCCGAAGCCAGCAGGTTGAGCACCACGCCGAGCACCACCTGATCCACCAGGTACTTGATCGAGAACAGCGCCAGCAGTGCGGCCATCGCCAGCCCGGCTGTCATGCCGGCTAGCAAGGCGGCCGGGATGGATCCAGTGATAGACCCGACCGTGGCCGCAGTAAAGGCCGCCACCAGGAACTCACCTTCGATGGAGACATTCACCACGCCGGCGTTCTCACACAGCACCCCGGCGAGCGCCCCGAAGATCAACGGAGTCGCCAACGCGATAGTGCCACTGAGCTGATTGCTCACCGGGAACGAGTAGGGGCTACCCGCAGCCGCCCAGGTCACGAAGCCCAACACGACGGCGATCCCGGCCACGGCTGCGGCCGCGGTCCGAAGGGTGCCCTGGAGCCGAGCGGTGAGAAATCCGAGCCCCACCAGCAGGATCAGCACCGCGCTGACCAGAATGGTGGGTGCCCCGGGGAGCGAGACTGTCGGCAGTTCCACAGCCGCGAAGGCATCCGACAGGGCGAACGAGGCCATGCCGCTGGTGCCTGGCCCCAGCCAGGCCAGGAGAGCTCCCAAAGCCACTAGCAGCCAACCCGTGGAGATCCGGGCGGTGCGGGCCGCACCCGACTCGGTCCGGGTCAGTTCGATGCTCTGCTCCAAAGGATCTGTCGGCACGCGGCTGCTCACCCAGCACCCCCCGTCAGCGCCGCCTCCCGGGGCGGTTTCACCCGGGGTAGCAGCGCGCTCACAATAGCGGGGGCCGCCACGAACAAGACTATGAGCGCCTGCAGCACCATGGTCAGGGTGTCCGGGGTGCCCGCTCGGCTCTGCATGGCGAGGCCACCCGAGTGCAGGCCCCCGAACAGCAAACCGGCCAAGACGATGCCGACAGGTCGGCTACGCCCCAACAACGCCACGGTGATCGCATCGAAACCGACAGTCCCGACCAGGCCGAGCGAAAGCGGTGTGGCAATGCCATCAGCCCCCGGGCTCAGCGCGTATTGCACCCCGGCGAGACCCGCCAGTGCCCCCGAGGTCGCCATGGCGATGATCAGGGTCGTGCTAACACTCATCCCGGCGGTACCCGCCGCCTGCGGATTAGCCCCCACTGCCCGGATGGCAAAGCCGATGGTCGAGCGGTCGAGCAGCCACCAGGTGAAACCAGCCGCCAGCAGCGCCACCAGAAAACCGACGGTGAGCTGATGATAGAGGATCGGGAACGCCGCACTCGGCTGAATAACCGGCGCCAGCGGGTCGATCCGACCCGGCCGGAGGAAGGCTGGGGTGAGTAACAGCCAACTCAGCGACCCGGCCGCGATGAAGTTCATCATGATGGTCACGATCACCTCGTGCGCGCCAGTTCGGGCTTTCAGGAGACCGACGATGCCTCCCCACACCGCACCGCCAGCGACCCCGCCGGCCACCGCGAGCAGCAGGTGAAGCCCCGGTGGAAGCTGAAGCGCGAAACCCACGTAGGCGGCACCGATGGCACCCCAGATGGCCTGCCCCTGGGCGCCAATGTTGAACAGTCCCGCCCGGAACGCCACCCCGACGCCTAGGCCGGCACAGATCAACGGGGCCGCTTGCCATGCGGTCGCGGCCAGCGCAGTCGGCGAACCCACCGCACCGAGAAAGAGCGCGGTGTAGGCTCCGGCCACCTTGCCCCAGGAGGCACCCAACGGCAACGCCGGGGCGGTGAACAGATACTGGTACTGCCCGATCACCTCCGGGTCGGAGACAATCATCAGCACCGCGCCCACCACCAGCGCCAGGATTATCGACCCTCCGGTGGTGAGCCAGCTGCGGCGGCGCTCCCGCCAGAGGTTTCCGCCCGGCTCAGCCATGTTGCGCCACCCCATCCCGAGGAGCGTTGGGTGCTGCGGCCTCCTCGTGGGGCACTCCGGCCATCATCAGGCCGAGCACCTCCCGGGGGGTGGTGGGCGGCACCACACCGACGACCTGGCCGCGATACATGACCAGCACCCGATCGGCGAGGGCTTCCACCTCGTCGAGTTCGGTGGAGACCAACACCACCGCCGTCCCTCGATCCCGCTCTTGAACAATCCGCCGGTGCAGGAACTCAATCGCCCCGACGTCCACCCCGCGGGTGGGCTGGCTGGCAACCAGCACGCTCAACTCTCGGCTCAGCTCCCGAGCGAGGACCACCTTCTGCTTGTTGCCACCCGAGAGGGAGGAGATCGGATCTGTGACCGCCTGGGTGCGGATATCAAACTCTTGGGTGAGTTGCTCGGCATGATTCCGGATACGGGCCAGGTCCAGTGACAACCCCTGTGCAAAGGGGGCCACCGTCGACCGGTTGAGAATCAGGTTCTCGGCGATACTGAAGGAGGCGACGAATCCATCGACTTCCCTATCCTCCGGAACGAAGCCCATGCCGGCGTCAATGCTGCGCCGGGGGTTAGCCCGGGTGATATCGGCACCGTCGAGGGTGATGGTCCCACGGAGCGGGGTTATGTTTCCCAGCAGGGCATCGGCCAGTTCAGACTGGCCGTTGCCCTGCACTCCGGCGATACACAGGATCTCGCCAGCGTGGACCTCGAAGGTTACGCCGGCGACCACGACCCCGCCGGCGGCATTGGCCACCTCCAGGTCGGAAACCCGCAGCCTGGACGCACCCAGGTCTGCAGGCTGCTTCGCCACCCGTAAATCGACGGCCCGCCCGACCATCAGCTCCGCCAGGTCAGTCTCGGTGCTCGTAGGCGCAGCCTCCCCAGCAATCTGTCCGCGTCGCATCACGGTGATCCGATCCGCCACGGCCCGCACCTCGCGCAGCTTGTGGGTGATGAAAACGATGGCCTTGCCCTCGTCGCGTAGCCCGCGCATCACCGTCATCAGTTCATCAATTTCCTGGGGCGTGAGGACGGCAGTCGGCTCATCAAAGATGAGGTAGGTGGCGTCATTGGCCAGAGCTTTTAGAATTTCGACGCGCTGCTGGATTCCGACCGGAAGGTTCCCGACCACCGCATCGGGGTCAACCGACATGCCATAGCGCCGCCCCAGGTCTAGGACCCGCTGACGCGCGGTGCTGGCATCGAGCAGTAGGCCGCCCTCGCGACCCAGCATGAGGTTCTCGGTAACTGTGAACGGATCGACCAGCATGAAGTGCTGGTGCACCATCCCGATCCCGGCCGCCATGGCATCTCTCGGGTTGGCGAAGGTAACCTCCCTGCCTGCCAGCGTCAGCGTCCCCGCATCAGGGGGCAGCAGCCCGTACAGCACATTCATCAGTGTCGACTTGCCAGCCCCATTCTCACCGAGCAGGCAGTGGATCTCTCCGGGGACAAGCTGCAGATCCACCCCATCCACGGCAGTGAATGAGCCGAAGCGCTTGGTGATACCCGCCAACTGCAGCCCGACTTGCCCCTCAGCCACGAGAATCCCCCTTTCCGGTGGTGGACCACACCGTAGCGCAGTGGGGGCGGCCCGTCGCCGGACCACCCCCACGGTGCATGTCAGCTAGCGAGCCGATCAGGATTCGACGGTAACCGTCCCGGCGATGATGTCAGCCTGCAACTTCTCAATCTCACTCTTGGTCTCCGCAGAGATGGTCGCGTCGAAATCATGGAAGGGTGCCAGATAGACGCCCTCATTCTCCAGGGTGCCAAGGTAAGCCTCATTGGTGAAGTTGTCCTCCACCGAAGCCTTGATCGCCTCGAACACGGCCACGTCCATGGCCTTGCCCACCGAGGTGGGGATTACTGACCCGAAGTCAGGCTTCGCCAGGTAACCGTCGGAGTCGACCCACATGGAGACCACCTTGCCATCGGACTCCTGGGCCACCTGCAGGCCACCCTCGGAGGCCGGACCGGCCACGGGCAGGATCACGTCAGCACCTTGGGAAACCAGGTTCTGGGCGAGCTGCTTGGCCCCGGCGACATCAGAGAAGTTGGCCCCGGGGATGAAGGCGCCATCCTTCGATTCCCGATCCCAGCCGACCACCTTGACGTCGGTACCTTTGGCCTCATTGTGGTAGGCCACGCCTTGGGCGTAGCCGTCCATGAAGATGGTGACCGTCGGATAGGGGGCCCCACCATAGGTACCAACAGTGCCGGTCTTGGTCATGGCAGCAGCCAGGTACCCGGCCAGGAAGGCCGGCTCGGCAGTATTGAAGGTGAGCCCCTTCACATTCTCGGCTGGTTGCTCGTAGGCAAAGTCGACGATCGCGTAGTCGATGTCTGGGTTCGCCTTGGCCGACGCGTCGGTGGCATCTCCGAGGGCAAAACCTACAGTGACAATGATATTGCATTCGGAGTCCACCATGGCCTGCACATTCTTGGCATAGTCCGCGGTGGTGGCCGACTGGAGCTCCTTGGTAGCGACCCCCAGCTGATCCTTAGCATCCATGAGCCCCTTGTAGGAGGTCTCATTGAATGATTTGTCGTCGAAACCGCCCTCATCGGAGACCATGCAGGCGAGGAAATCGGCCGCCTGAGTCTCAGGGGCACTAGCCGGAGGCGTGGTCGCCTCCGGGGGGGCTGCGCAGCCGGCTAGCATCAGCGCACCGATGACACCGGAACCAATCAGGGACTTCTTCACAACAATGGCCTCCTCAGGGCAGCTGATGCCAGCACAGCTCGTGCCAGCACTCAGCGCGATCCTAGGTCGTCACCGCTGCCCAACCCGCCGCTGACATCGTTGTTGACCAAGTCGATATCGCATTGTGACTCTCAGGTCACCTGGCGTACCAGTGCCTCCGCAGCATCGAGCATGACGGCGGTCTGCTGCTGCCAATTAGGCTCCTGACTGCGGTGAGGTCCGGTCGCCAGCGAGATTATGACGGCTGCGGCCCGCAGCCGCAGCTCCACCGGGTCTACCCGGAGGTCGAAGACCGGGACCCAGGTCCGCAACAGCGCATGCACACGCGCCTCTTGGGCCGGGTTCATCCGCTGGATAGTGGACAGGTGCGCGATCAGGCAGGCGAGATCATCTGCCCGGCGTCCCGGTCCGACGGTATCCACATCGAGAATGCCCACCACCCGGCCGTCGGCCACCTGCACCTGACCCTCGTGCAGATCGCCGTGGGTGGGTTCCTGGCCCGGCGGGAGACCACTCAACCCCGCCTGAACCTGGGCGGTGATCTCAGCAAGCCGGTCAGCTTCCCACGGCGCAGCGGTGCTGATAATAGTCGCGTAGTGGTCGACGGCATCGGCCCACCCCGGACGCCGCGGCAACGTAGCTACCTCCTGCGGCAGGGTATCCAACACGTCGATGATGTCCTCGGCAGTACAGGGGGTCGGCGGCTCGAAGACCGCGCGGGCCAGCGGGAGACCCGGCAGCTCGGCCAGGATCAGCAGGCCATCACCGGTCGTCGCTGCAACCTCCGGGACGGGCACACCAGCATCACGGAGCAGCAAATGCCGCTGCTCAACCTCGGCCAGCAGCTCGGGCCGCAGGACCTTCACGTAGTAGACCCGACGATCGGGCAACCGCACCCGGAGGACGGCCCGCCGTCGCGGCCGATAGGTCACCATCGCCAGCTCGATCTGATCCGAGGTCACCTCCGAAACCAGACCAGCCGTGCTGAATAGTTCAGTGACCGGCGCCGCGTAGGCGGCCCGACCCAGCCCCGGGAGGTCCGGATCGTTCGGGTACAGCCATACCGCTACCTCCCGCTCACCATCGGCGAACACTTCGGCCCGGCTATCTGCCGCTGTCGGTCCAGCAGCCCGGGCGCTCACCCCGACCAGCTCATCCCGCCGCCCGAACGGCCAGTCCACGCTCGCTAGATAGGTCGCCGTCGTGGATCTGTGTGGGTGCGCATCCACCTGGTTCAGCGTCCAGCTGCGTAGCTGACCACCGCCCTGCGCCACCGCTGCGGCGAGCAAGTCCCCCACCGCCTCGGATCCGAGCAGTTCGGCACCGTCATCACCCATCCAGGGTTTCCTCATCGTCGAGCGCTGGCCCGAAACGCGTGACCCGCAGCCGGGAAGCCCGCCGGCCATCGAGCGCAGTCACCGTCAGCGCGACCCGTTCGGCTGACCCCTCGCTGGTGTCTCGTGGGGTCAGGACTGACTCAACGCTATCGCCCACATGCGGGAGCTCGCCCAACTCCGCCATCACGTAGCCGGCCACGGTGTCATAGGGGCCTTCGGGTAGCGACAAGCCGAACCGTTCCCCGAACTGCTCCAGGGTGGTCAGTCCGTCGAGCTCATTGGTGAGCTCCCCGGTGTCCATCTGGTTATCCAGGTCGAACTCGTCGGTGATATCACCGATGAGCTCCTCCACCAAGTCTTCGATGGTCACGATCCCCGCGGTACCGCCGTACTCGTCGCGCACGAGCACCATATGGTCACCCGCACTCTGCATCACCGAGAGCGCATGCAGGATGCGTACCGTCTGCGGCAACGAGGCGATCGGGCGCACCAACTGGCCGATGGGTGCATTCCGGGCCACGGCATCCAGGTCAAACAGGTCACGCATGTGCAGGAAGCCCAAGACATCGTCGACATCCCGCCCGACCACCGGATAGCGACTACGGGTCCCTTCAGCGACCATCCGAATGACGGCGTGGGCCGGGAGGTCCCCGTCGAGGAAGTCCACTTCTGTCCGGGGAATCATCGCCTCACGAAGGGTCACCTGCCCGGCGGCGAACACCTCGTCGACAATCTGGCGCTCCTCGTCACCGAGGGTCGCTGAACTCGACACCATCGCTCGAAGTTCCTCGTCGGTCACCTCCTCCCGGGAGGCCTTCGGGTCTCCACCGAGCAGCCGAACCGCAATATTCGTGGACACCCCAAGAAACCAGATGAGTGGCCGAGCCAGGGTGCTGATCACGTTGACCAGCGGTGCTAGCGCCATCGCGAAGGCTTCGGCCCGCTGCATAGCCAGCCGTTTGGCAGTCAGCTCACCCAGAACGATGGAGAAGTACGAGATTGCCACGGTTATAAGCACGGTGGCCACCGTGCCGGCCACGACCCCGGGTAGCCCCCAACCGACCAGCAGGGGTGCCAGGTACGTCGCCAGGGTGGTCGCGCCGAAGGCCGCAGACAGGAAGCCCGACAGGGTCACCCCGATCTGCACCGCGGACAGGAACCGGTTGGGATCGGCCGCCAACGCAGCCACCGTCCGCCCGCGCTTACCACGGCCACTGAGTGCCCGGACTTGGCTGTCCCGTAGCGACACCAGCGCCATCTCGGCAGCAGCAAAAACCCCGCCGATAAGAATGAAGAGGAACACCAACAGGATGTTCGACACCACCGGATTCACGCCGTCAGCCTAGTGTCCCGCGCCTGAAGTTCGCTGCATTTGTTGATGCCCAGGCGGCGCATCGCTACGTGGTTGCTCTCGGCGATGCGTCCAGTATCACCTTCGAACTCCGCCTGGCGATCCATCCACCTGAACACCAACACTGATGACACCAAGCTCAGGCGCGGGACACTAGTAGCGTGTCGCAGCTGAGATGTGTGGTACCGAGCGGCGTCAGGTGGGTTCTGGGCAAGAAGGGGATCCGGAATCGATGCCGGGGTATCGGTGAGGATCCACGGCGCAGCCCAGGGCTCACCTGGGGTCGCGAATACAAAAGATCAGCTGCGACAGGCTACTAGCGATCTACGTCAGTGCCGGGTGAGCGCTGGCGCCACCGCATTGTCGACCAGGGAGAGCGCCGCCCCGATGGCCATGTGCATGTCCAGGTACTTATAG
>JBKEBU010000153.1:0-2014 GCA_047973325.1 Propioniciclava sp.
GATGACAGCGTGCTGAAGGCCGTGCGCCGGGTGCCCGTCTTCACCGGCCTTCTGGCGCTCGCCCTCCTGCTCTTTGCCTTCGGGGCGATGTGGTATCGCGAGGGACGCTGAGGGAAGCGGCTTCCCGCCCTCGTGGGTCGACAGGGCTGTGGTTGTGCAGCGGGGGCATCAGCCTGGAACACAGGCGCCACCCGAGCCCTCATGGTGAGCCTGTCGAACCACGGGGGCGGAGCGATTTTCCGCAGTTTTTCTGGACTGCGCTATCGCGCCAGCGCCGCGTGGCTGACATCACCCTGAAGGCGGGCGACCGCGCCTTCCTGCAATTCCACCGCCAGAAGCCGGTTTGGATCAACCGGGCGCGGCATCTCGATCTGGCCATAGGGGATTTTCTCAAACCCCAGCGGCCCGTAGTAAGGCGCATCTCCCACGAGCACGACAGCGCCCGCTCCGGCCTCACGCGCGGCCTCGATGGCGATGTGCACCAGCTTGCGGCCGATGCCGATGCTCTTGAAGGCAGGCCGCACCGCCAGCGGCCCGAGCAGAAGCGCCCTGCCCTCGCCGGCGGCGATCCACGTCATCCGCACCGAGGCGATCACCACATCCTGATGAATGGCGACAAAAGAGAGCGCACGATCATGCAGGCCGCCTTCGCGGATCTTGTAGGCCGCGCGGGTGAAGCGGCCGGGGCCGAAGGCTTCTTCGTTGATGAGTTCGATTTCAGCGTCGTGGGCCGGCTGTTCCGGCAGGTAATGAATTTCGGCAGAAGCCATGATCGTCTAGTCCGGTGGTCTCGAAAGGTGGAAGCGGCCATAGGCCCGCCCGCCCCATGCCAGGGGCCTTTAGTCCTTTCGTCGTCGCTCCACCAGAAACAGGATCATGTCGTGCGTTTTCCTCGCTGAATGGTTTTCCCGCTACCAGCAATTCCCTGCCTCGTCCACTGGAACTTTACCGCGGAACCAAAATTGTTGACGCAGTGTTTACAACCAGAACGGTTGGGTTCACCCCGGCAATAACCTACATGCGGCTGGAACAAAGGAGTTTCGAGAATGGGTTTGCTCGTTGACGGTGTCTGGCGCGATCAGTGGTACGACACTTCCAAGACCGGCGGCCGCTTCGAGCGGTCCAAATCGCAGTTCAGGGATTTCGTCACGAAGGACGGCGCACCGGCTGAAGGCCGCGAGCGCGGCTTCAGGGCCGAACCCGGGCGCTACCACCTCTACGTATCGCTCGCCTGCCCGTGGGCGCACCGCACGCTCATCTTCCGCAAGCTGAAGAAGCTGGAAGACGTGCTCTCCGTTTCGGTCGTCCATCACTTCATGGGCGAAAATGGCTGGACCTTCCTCAGGGAAGACGGTGCGACGGGCGACGACCTCTACGGTTTCGACTTCATGCACCAGATCTACACCAAGGCCGACCCGGATTATTCCGGCCGCGTCACCGTGCCGGTGCTGTGGGACAAGAAGACGGAAACCATCGTCTCCAACGAGTCGGCGGAGATCATCCGCATGCTGAACGAAGCGTTCGATGAGTGGGGCGACGCCTCGCTGGATTTCTATCCGCAAGACCTGCGCGCCGAGATCGACACCACCAATGATCTTGTCTACGACAACATCAACAATGGTGTTTACAAGGCCGGTTTCGCCACCACGCAGGCCGCCTATGAAGAGGCGTTCAAAGCGCTCTTCGATACGCTGGATCAGGTGGAGGACCGCCTCTCACGCCAGCGCTACCTCACCGGCTCACAGCTGACGGAAGCCGACTGGCGGCTGTTCACCACGCTGGTGCGGTTCGACCCGGTCTATGTCGGTCACTTCAAATGCAACCTGCGCCGGATCGACGACTATCCGAACCTGTCGAACTATCTGCGCGAACTCTATCAGGTGCCGGGCGTGGCCGAGACCGTCGACATGCTGCACATCAAGGCCCACTACTACGGCAGCCACAAGACCATCAATCCGACCGGCGTGGTGCCGCTCGGACCGGAGCTCAATCTGGACGCACCGCACAATCGCGG
>JBKEBU010000160.1:0-15431 GCA_047973325.1 Propioniciclava sp.
GCCCAGCCTGGATCCGTGGAAGGTCGGCGCAGCGAGCGGCACCAGACGGGTGGGATGGCAAGACGATCCTCGCGAAACACTACCGGGCGTAGCGTGAGCGGGGTCGGCGCAGCCAGCCGGCCCGAATGGAGTCGCGCAGCAGACGAGATTCCACGGATCCAGGCTAAGGTTTAGAGCGCAACCGACCGGCACACCCCCATCCAGATCACTGGATTTCGGTCAACAGACGCGCGCAGGGGGACGGGTGGCCGATGGACATAACGGTGGTAGGGCGTCACCGTTACACCGTGACCCCGGATCTAGGACAGGTGACCCTGCTGGTCGTGGCCGACAGGAGCACCCCCGCTGAGGCTGCTGTCGCCGCCGCCGATGTGGTGGCCGAGGTTACCCGCCAACTCACCCTGTTGACCGGACCTGATGGCCCGGTCACCCGGCACGCAGTTGATCCCCTCGGCACCTGCCCTCGGCCTCCCTATGGGCACGAGACCATCAGCTACCAGATGACCCATCGGGCAACGGCCCGGATCCGCGCGTGCTTCGCCGATGCCCTGGGCTTGGCCTCGTTCGTAGCCCGCTGGGCGCCCTTACCCGATATTGCACTGCTCGACATTGACTGGGAGGTCTCGGAATCCCGCCGCGCCCGGGTGGCTGAAGACGCCCTGGGCGGGGCCGTCGCCGATGCTTTCCATCGGGCTCGCATCATCGCGACGACAGCAGGCGCGCTCGATGTGACGGTTGTCGAGTTCACCGAGTCGGGCACCAGTGAAGCCCCCTCGGCACCAGGCCAGGCACCGACCCGGACCGGAGATCAGGTTCCGATCCTGCCGCCCGACCGGGAAGGCACTGTGGTGATCACGGGACGATTCCGAACCACGAAGCCCCAGCCCCCTCACGAATCAACCGCGACCTCTCCCCGGCGAGCGTGGTGACTGGCCTGCTCCCCGGTCACCCATGACTCGAACCCACCTGGTCCCCGGCCTTCCAGTCGGCGTATTCGGGCCGATCCCGCATGAACGCCGCCACTTCCTCCGGTGAGGCCACCAGCGTGGGGTCGTTCTGCAAGTACCATTTGGTTTCCCGCGCAATGAGTCCGGAGAGGATAAGCAGCCCCACGAGGTTCGGCAAGGCCATCAGTCCATTCATGATGTCGGCGAAAGTCCAGACAACATTCAGTGGGATGGTGCAGCCGACAAAGACGACAGCTGAGAAAATCACCCGGAACGGAGTGACCGCACCGCGGCCGAAGAGCCGCTCGACATTGCGTTCACCGTAGTAGGCCCACCCGAGAATCGTCGAATAGGCGAACATGACGATCGCCAGCGTCACGATCCAGTGACCCCATTCTCCGGGAAGCCCTCGGGTAAAGGCCTGGCTGGTCATCAGGGCTGGCGCCAGGTCACCGGTCGTCGAATCGACAACGTCATGCCACACCCCGGTGGTTATCAGCACCAGACCGGTGAACGTCACCACGATGATGGTGTCGATGAAGGTCTGGGTCATGGCAACCAGCCCCCCGCGCGTGGGATGGGACGTCTGGGCGGCAGCGGCGGCGATCGCCGCCGAACCCATGCCGGATTCGTTGGAGAAGATGCCGCGGGCGACACCCATCTGCACCGCGATCATGATGACCGACCCGGCGAAGCCGCCCACGGCGGCGGTGCCGGTGAAAGCTCCAGCGAATACCTGGCCGAAGGCTGCCGGAATAGCGGCGATATTGGCCAGCAGAATGAACAAGGCGCCCAGCACGTAGAGCACGATCATGATGGGCACGAAGCCGGCGGTCACTTTGCCCACCGACTTGATCCCCCCGACGAGGACCAGGAAGGTGGCCAAGGTCAGCACAGCACCGGTCACCCACAGCGGAAGATTGAGTGAGTTCTGCACATTGCTAGCGATGGCATTGCCCTGGGTCATGTTCCCGATCCCAAAACTGGCCAGGACGGCAAACACGGCGAAGCTCACCGCCAGCACCTTCCCGATAGGGTGCTTGATGCCATGCTCCAGGTAGTACTGTGGCCCACCAGACTTCTCACCGACAGCATCAGTCTTTCGAAAGCGCACCCCCAGGAAGGTCTCAGAGTATTTCGAGGCCATGCCCAGCAGCCCGGTCACCCACATCCAGAACAGTGAACCGGGCCCACCCACCGAGATAGCCGTGGCCACACCGACGATATTCCCAGTGCCCACGGTGGCGGCCAGGGCGGTGGTCAGCGCTTGAAATTGGCTTATATCTCCTTCGGAGCCCCGATCCCGACGTCGGAATAGCCCCAAACTCAGGGCAGCCCACAGTCTGACGAACTGAATCCCGCCGAGCCGAATCGTCAAGTAGAGGCCGGTACCCAGCAACAACGGAATGAGGAGAAACGGCCCCCAGACTATGTTGTCGATTGTGACCAACCACTCTTCGAGTGCCTCCATGGCATGCTCCTGTCACCGGGGGTAGCGGGGTCCGATGGATCAGACCTGGGTAGAAGTCTCCCGGTCGGAACCCTACGCCTCGTCACCCCAAGATGGGAGCCCCGGTGTCCTTGAGCCTGGATCCGTGGAATCTCGTCTGCTGCGCGACCCCATTCGGGCCCGCTGGCTGCACCGACCGCTCACGCTACGCCCGGTAGCGCTTCGCGAGGATCGTCTTGCCATCCCACCCGTCTGGGTGCCGCTCGCCGCGCCGACTTAGGGATGCGCTGATCAATCATGCCCTGGCTGCGGCGCACCGGATCGGGCGAACCACGTCCCCCACATCTAGCGATGGACATCCAGTACACCCACCAAAGGCGGGGTCGCGGTTCATCCCGCCCGGCACGTCCTCGCACAGAGCAGCACTAATCAGCGCATCCTTAGCGGCCGCGAGCCGGGCCATCGGCCAGCCGGGCCACATGCATGGTGAGGTAGGTCAGTTCATCATCGGTGACGTTGACCCCCAGGCGTAGTTCCAGCATCGCCTTGATGTGGATCGCGGTCTGATAAGCATCCGGATAGGCCGAGGAGATCGCCTGCTGGATCCCCTCTCGGTTCTCATCGATCTGCGCGCCATCATGAACCCGCACGAAGAAGTAGCGGAGGTGGGCTATGAAGCGGGCCGCGTTGACCCCTTGCCTGTCGAAGGCCTGCCCGACCGACTGGTCAACGATGTCGAAGACCTGCCGCAGCACTTCGGTCATCTGGTAGGTAGGGGCCAGGTTGCCGGTGGCGAAGCCCGCATTGACAAGATGCATGGCCAGCGCCACCGCCTCGTCGTCGGGGAGGGGTTCATCGAGCTGCCGGTTGATTTGAGCCAGCATCGCCTGGGCGGCGCTGAGCTCTTCGGGGTAGAGGTGGGCCACCTCGGCGCGCAGCGGGAATTCCATCTCGATTCCCTGGCGCCGCCGCTTGATGGCGAAGCTTAGGTGGTCAGCGATAGCTATCAGTAGTGAGGAGCCGACATTGTCCTTGATCCGGCCATCCACGACGGCCAGCGCCTCATCGGCCAGCGCCAGGTGTTCGGGGGGAAGCTCAGCGACCAGCGCGGCGAACCCACCGGAATCTACGTCACCAGCCGGAACGAACTTGCGCGCCACCTTGTCCGGGTCGACCAGATCACCAGCCTGCTTCTGGTAGCCGACTCCCCGACCGGTGAGCACGACCTCTGGCCCGCCCAGCTCCCGGGCCAAGATCACGTTGTTGTTGAAGACCCGCAGAATCTCCATGGTTGTCCCGTCCCCCATGAACGACGGGGCACCCGCGGTATGGGTGCCCCGTCGTAGTGTCACAGTGATGCGCCGTTGCTGGCAATCACGTCGGCGTAGAAATCGAACGATTTCTTCTTGTGCCGAGCGAGAGTCCCGGTGCCATCATCATTGCGGTCCACGTAGATGAAGCCGTAGCGCTTGCTGAGTTGAGCGGTGGACGCGCTCACCACATCAATCGGCCCCCACCAGGTGTAGCCGAGCAGGTTTACCCCATCCTCGATAGCCTCGCCCACCTGCACGAGGTGATCGCGCAGGTAGTCGATCCGGTAGTCATCGACGACGGTGAGCTGGCCGTCGACCTCGACTAGCTGATCTTTGGCTCCGAGCCCGTTCTCCACGATGAACAGCGGCTTCTGCCACCGCTCCCAGTACTCGTTGAGAACGATCCGCAGGCCAACCGGATCGATCTGCCAGCCCCATTCGGAGGCCTCCAGATGCGGGTTGGGTACCCCACCGAGGATGTTGCCCGCACCCTCGGTCCGCTTAGCCGGGTCGGCGGTGGCGCACATACTCATGTAGTAGGAGAACGAGACGAAGTCCACCGTGTGGGTGAGGATCTCGCGATCCTCGTCGGTGATCTCCAGCTCCACCCCGAGCGACCGGAGCTTCCGCAGGAAGTAGCCCGGATACTCACCCCGGCAGTGCACATCTCCGAACGCATAGTTCTCATGTTCGGCCTGCTTGGCCTCCCACACGTCGGCGGGGTCGGACGACAGCGGGTAGAAGGGAGCCGCGAGCACCATGCATCCAATCTGGATGTTCTCATTGATCTCGCGAGCCATCTTCGTCGCCGCCGCCGACGCCACCAACTCGTGGTGCATGGCCTGATACAACTGCTGCGGGCTGAGCTCATCCTTCGGGGTCCACACTCCCGAGAACAGCGGGAAGTGCAACATCGAGTTGATCTCATTGAAGGTCAGCCAGTACTTCACCCGGTCGCCGAAGCGCTCGAAAAGCACCCGGCAATACCGCTCGTAGAAGCCGATCATCCGGCGATCAGTCCACCCGTCGTAGGTTTTCGCCAGGTGGAGCGGCGTCTCGTAGTGACTGATAGTCACCAACGGTTCGATGCCGTGCTTCTCCAACTCATCGAGCACTCGATCGTAGAAGGCGAGGCCCTCCTCGTTCGGGGTCTCCTCGTCACCGTTCGGGAAAATCCGGCTCCAGGCGATGGAGAACCGGAACACCTTGAATCCAAGCTCAGCGAACAGGGCGATGTCCTCGGCGTAGCGATGGTAGAAGTCGATCCCCTCATGTTTCAGGTTGAGCGGATCGGTACCTTCACTGATGGTTCCAGCGATGCCGTTCGGGGCAACGTCCTGAATGCTCAGGCCTTTGCCGTCGGCCTGGTAGGCACCTTCGTACTGGTTGGCAGCAACCGCGCCACCCCATAGGAATCCCTCGGGGAATGTGGCCATGCAGGATCAGTCCTCTCTGGTTAGACGGTGACGGTGAGGGCCTCGTCGGAGACCGTGACGCCACCCAGTTTGGCGGAGTTGGTGATCACGACGATGGTGGTCGGATCGTAGCCAGCGGCCTTGACGGCCTCGAGGTCGAAGGTGGCCAGCACATCGCCGGCAGCCACCCGCTGACCCTTCTCCACGTGCGAGGTGAAGTGCTCACCCTGGAGCTGAACGGTATCGATCCCGATATGGATCAGCACCTCCACGCCGTCGTCGGTCTTGAGACCAAAGGCATGGTTGGATTTCATGGTGACCGCCACGGTGCCGTCGACTGGAGCCCGGACGGTGCCATCGGTGGTCTTGACACCGAAGCCGACCCCCATGGCCCCGGAGGCAAACACCTTGTCAGGGACCTGGTCGAGGGCGATGATGTCGCCGGCCACCGGTGAGGGAACGTGCACGACCGCCCCGGCGCTCTGGCCGGCCACTGCCTCGACGGCGGCATCGGCATCAGTGTCGGCGTCGGGCAGCTCCCGATCAACGAACAGCCAGGTCAGGATGAAGGCGATGGCTATAGCCGATCCGGTACCGAGCAGCTGCAGCGTGAAGTTGCCAACGTTCATGTAGGCCGGAATCGCCAGCAGCGACGGGAACACAAACGCGTCGGCGGCCGATCCACCCAGGGCAGCGATGGTACCGCCGATAGCGCCACCGGCAATACCGAAGTAGAACGGCTTCTTCAACGGCAGGTTGACACCGTAGATCGCCGGCTCGGTGATCCCGGCAAGGAAGCCCGACAGGGCAGCTGGTCCAGCGACCTCGCGTCGGTTGGCGCTACGGCTACGGAGCATGACCGCCAGAGTTGCGGCCGCCTGGGCGAGCACCGCCGCCAGCAGCGGGCCAGTCAGAATCGAGTAGCCCTGAGTAGCAAACTCGTTGATCATCAACGGCGTCAGACCCCAGTGGAGCCCGAACAGTACGAAGACTTGCCAGAAGCCACCCATGATGGCGCCCGCGAGCCATGGAGCGAAGGTGAACAGCGCGTTGATGCCCCCGGAGAGCCAATTGGCGACGTAAGTGGTCACCGGGCCAACGGTCATGAGGACCAGCGGCACCATGATGAACAGCGTCAGCAGCGGGGTGGTGAAGTTGCGGATGGCCGAAGGAAGCACCCTGTTGAGGAACCGCTCCAAGTACCCTTGCAGCCACACCGCGACCACAATCGGGATCACCGAGCTGGCGTAGCTCATCATGACCACGGGAATCCCAAGGAACGTCACCGGACCCGCATCCGGGGCCGCCAGGGCAGCCGTGGCTGGGTACACCAGCGCCGCACCGATAGCTAGCGAGGTGAACTGATTGGTCTTGAACCGTTTGGCGGCGGTGATCGCCAGGAACAGCGGCAGGAAGTAGAACAGCGCGTCCGAGGCAGCGTTCAGGATCGTGTGCGTGGTCGACGCCGGGTCGAGCCAACCAAAGTTGACGAACAGGCTGAGGAACGCTTTGAACAGACCCGCACCGGCCAACGTCCACAGCATCGGCGCGAAGATCGAGCTGATCAGCGCGATGAACTGGTTGAACAGGCTGCCCTTGGGCGCCTCCACCGCGTCGTGGTCAATCGAGGTGATCTTGTTGAGTTCGGCAAACACCAGGGGCACGTTGTTGCCGATGACCACCTGGAACTGGCCGCCCGCCTCCATCACGGCGATGACACCGGGTAGCTTCTCAACGGTCGCCTTGTCGGCCTTGGCATTGTCTTTGAGTTGCAATCGCAGCCGAGTCGCACAGTGGGTATAGGAAGAGATGTTCTCCTCGCCCCCCACGTTGTTCAGGACATCGCGGGCAAGTACCGCGTAGTCAACCGATCCCATCGGTCCCCTCCTTTGCTCCTGGGCCCCTCAGAAATTGAAAAAAGACCTGAGTCACGTCTGCTGACGTGTCTCAGGTCTTGCCTCGTGAGAGTAACAACCCTGTAAGCATCTCTGCTCAGTCGGGAACGCTATCACGATTTCAAACGCTTGGGAAGGAAGCGATCAGCCCTGGCCAGCCCACAGAGGGTCACCAGAGGGTGGGGATGTGGTACTGAGTGATGCGATGGTCGGCGGTGACGATGCGGTGCCCCTCGTGGCTCGCTTGGGTGATCAGCAGGCGGTCGAACGGATCGCGGTGCAGGTCGGGGAGTTGCTCAACCGCTCCGAGATGCCGAGGGGAGATGCTGAGGATTCGCAGGTTGGACGCCGGCACATAGTTGTCGAACCAGGCGAGTGCGTCCCGGTCGAGCACGTCGAGTTTGCCCGCTCGGCGCTTGATCGCCATCTCCCACAGTGAAACCTGTGACGCGTACACCTCGGCCGTCGCGGCGGTCAGCGCATTCGTGGCAGCGGTACTGAGCCGGTCAGGTGCAGTGACCAACCAGATGAGCACGTGGGTGTCGAGGAGCAGTTGCATGTGGTTCAGGCCGAGGGGTCGATCGGCGCAGCGGCCATAGCGTTGAGCTCCTCATGGGAGAAGGCAAGGTCGTCAACCGATGGGATCTGCACATCGCCACGACCCCCGCCCAACCCAAGGATGACTCCGCTGCTCGGCGGAGCTGACAGGATCGCTACCACAGTGCCATGCCGGGTGACCTCGACCACATCACCGGTGGCGGCGATCTCGGCAATCACGCTCGACAGCCGATTCTTGACCTCGTGGATCGGCAGCGCCTTCGGCATGCTCCCACACTAACAAAATGTGGCTATAAATTCTAGCTAAAGACGACCATCCCGGAGCATTTCGGTGGGGGCTACTCGGGCGAGCTCCGGGGCGGCTGCAGGTATGCCCAGCCGATCACCAAGGCGGCCAGGATTCCAACGATGTAGGGAACCAGCCATGGCCAGCTCATAGACGCCACCGACCCGACCCAGCCACGGGTGGCGATCATCGGTGTCAGGAGCACCGCACTGACAAACAGGCTAAGCGACGGCAGCGCAGACCAGCGGGAGACAAGACCGATCCGCGTCGACGTCGGAAGACCGATGTCGATGAGCGCGCGCCGCGTGGGCTCTTGTGCCACCACGAGGGCGCCACCGCCCAGGAGGACCACAAGCGCACCCGGGGACGCGGCCCGGAGATCACCGTGAGTCACCGCCACCGTGGACGACCGTCTGTTAGGTGCACAGTGCGATCGAGAGCCGCCGCAACGCTCTCATCATGGGTCGCGACTACGACCGTCAGACCATTCGCCACCCAGTTCTTGGAGGATGCCACTCACCCGGCGAGAATTCCTCGCATCCAGCGCGCCTGTAGGCTCGTCAGCCAAGAGAACCTGCGCACCCGTAACCAGCGCCCGCGCGATAGCCACACGCTGCTGTTCCCCTCCAGAAAGCGATGTCGGTACCCGGCTACCCATGGCCGGCGCCAGGCCCACTCGCCTGAGAGCTGCCACAATTTCATCATCGGCAATAGCACGTTTTCGCACCTCTGCCGCTAGGGCGATATTGTCTGACACTGTGAGAAAAGGCACCAAGCGGTAGTCTTGAAAAATCATGGTGATACGAGCATCCCCTGCAGAGCGCCAGGTGGTCTGCTCAATGGGAACCTCTTCGAATGTTACGTTTCCAAACAAGGGAGCTTGCTGTCCCGAGATAATTCGCAATAGTGTGCTCTTACCGCTGCCACTCGGACCCATCAGCGCCGTAGTTCCGGCCGAAAATGAGAGTGATAACCCATCCAGGATTTTCCGGTCACCGTAGGCCACTGTGAGTTCATCAGCAACAAGCACTTCGAGAACCTCCTCGCACGAGTATGGGGACAGGCCGGGCGCCACCAGCGCACGCCCAACCTGTCCGAGCGAAACTACGCAGGCGCAACCACAAAGGTTGCCGAGCAACCCTGCCAGCACCCAAAGTAGCTTGTCCTCACTGTCTTGTTGCGCCGCTTGGTCCAAGAGCTAGAGTAATCAGGACCCCACCTGCGAACCAGCTTCGCGCGCATCTTGAGTCCTGAGATCTTGGTCGCCCTGGCATTGGCCCGGTACATGGTTCCGCCTGCAACTTTTGCCGACTGCCTCCACGATGACGCGTTGATGCTCGCCGCCTCTGCGGAAATAGGATCTACAAGGGCTCCACTTAACACCAACGCCATAGCTGCTACAAGCAGGCGGGGCGTCAACGCATGTTGCTGGATGAGCGATCGTGAGAGATATTCGATAGCATGAAACTCCTTGTGATATTTCGCAATTCTCCGTAAGCTGCCCCAAATATCACCGTTGGGAGCAGGCTAGCCTGATACAAAATCACACTGGAAGTGAGCCTCGTGCTGCGACACTACCCCCCATCAGGAATGTCAACCAACTCTGCCCCGAAGTGGCAGAACACTGACTGTTACACTGATATAAATATCAATTGCCTGGTACTAAATCGGCTACTCGTGGCTGAACGTGAGGGTTAGCGTGTGATCGTGATAGGGGTCTGACTCAGGCAATACGACTACCGACGAGTGGCCACTTAATTAATCCGGCCATCCGTAGGCTCGCTCTTGGGGCGGCGGTCCTGGCTGCGCCTCGTACCATGCCTCCCAGAAGTCGGTGAGATCATGACCGGCCTGGTTCTCTACAAAGGACTGCCAGTCCGCCAAGCTTCGGGCGCCCGGTTCCTGAGCCCACGCGCGGGCGATTCGAAAGAACTCATCATCGCCTAAGAGCACCCGCAAGGCGGCCAGCGCCATCCCGCCTCGGACGTACGTGGTGCCAAACATATTGCCGATCCCCGGGTCGGAGAGCGAACGCCCCCAGAACCGGTCGTTCTCGGTCCAGCGGTCCACGAGCCAGCGCTCCACGGATTGACCGGTACGCCGTTCCCGAACCTCGGCGGCGGCGAAGGTAGCCCAGCCCTCATTGTTGACAATGTCAGACCAGTCAGCCACCCGGACCTGATTACCAAACCACTGGTGGACTTGCTCGTGCACTATCACGTCCGTGGCCGCCGACGCGCTCAACCCAGCAAAGTCGAGGGCATAGACCGGGCGCTCCTGGGTCTCCAAGGCCGCCCAACCCAGCTCCAGATCGACCACAACGCCGCCCACATCATCGAAGGGATAGGGGCCGTAGCGAACCTCTAATTGATGGATGATGTCCGGGGTTTCCCCCAACCGGGCGAACAACTCATCCCGATCGGCCAGCCGTTCGCTGACCGCATAGACCGCAGCCCTGCCATCGGCGTCAGATTCCCTCAGCTCGAACTCGCCCAGCGCCAGAAAGGCCAGATAGGTAGCCATGGGTTCGTCGGCCGCCCAATGCCAGGTGGCGGTATCCGGATCGGCATCGGTGTCCCGGCTCACCAGGGTGCCGTTGCTGATCGCTTCCATTCCCTCGGGGACCGTTGCCCAGACCTCCACCGTCGCCGGATCCGTCGGATGATCATTGGCTGGGTACCACAGCGCCGATGCTTGGGGCTCCCCGGCGAAGAGCGCTTCCTCCCCGCGGCTGGCAAATCCATCGCCCTTGCTGGGCGACCCTGCATAGCTCACCTCCAGGGTGAACTGCTCCCCTGCCGCCATCGGTCGCTCGGGGACCACGGTGCGATTGAGCGGGCCACCAGGCGGTACCACTGCGGCAGCGCCATTGACACTGGCCGCAGTCACCTCATGGTACAAGTCAAACCCGATCTCGGTCAGCGCTGTCGTCGCGACGGCGGTGATCGTGGTGGTTGCCGTGAGCTGCTGCTCACGTGGATCCCAGTCGATCCGGATCGCATAGTGCTGGGCATCCCACCCGGGCGCACCCGCATCTGGATAGTAGGGATCGCCCACCCCGACCCCGACTGCTGGCGGAGCATCGGACACCGGTTCGTCACGAGCAAACGGGCCGATCCCGCCGACGGTGAGGGTCACCACAATGCCGGCCGCCACCAGAATGGGCAGCAATGTGGCCAGCCCCGTGACCCAGGGGCGGTTCACTGAAGCGCGCGGCGAGCCCGGCGACGGCGCCGTCGGAGCCGTAGCCAGCGGTAGCCGACCACCAGCGGTGAGTTCTTGGACACCAGGAGCAAGATCGCTGTCACCAGCCCGATCAGGGCGGGCAGCCCTGGACGCAGATAGTAGGCGGCCCAGCCGAGAATCCCCCACGGGGTCGACTGACCGGCCGCCGGGCCGACCTGTTGCCCGACCTGGAGCGGTGGCACCGCGAGGTAGGCCCCGAGAGCAACCCCCAGGAAGGCTCCGCTCCAGGCGATCACCGAGGGACCCCACCACGGCTTGCGACGGCCGCAGCGACGCATCGCCCAGCCGAAGAGCCGGTGGGACACCCAGATGGCGACGATCCCGATAGGGATCACCCACGGTTGCGGCAGCCGGCCAGTGTCCCAGGCGAATTCGCTGTTCATCAGCATCTTCCGGAGCACATCGAGCGAACCCATCACCGCCAGCGCGGTGATCAGCCACGCCACCCCCACCAAGGCGTGCGCAAGCAGCGCCAGCAGCAAGGTGCCCATCCGGCGACCGAAGCTGGGAGCGCCGGGCTGGGGAAGGGTGGCCGTCATCGTCACGCCGCCCATCGTAGTGGCCAGACTCAGTGGCCGATCAGCGTCCCCGTGGCCGAGGTGGCCGCGGCCACGTCAGGAGGAGCGCTCCCCCCGGATGGCTTTCGCCGGAGCGCGGTCCCCACGGATGGAGGCGACCATGTCCAGTGAACGCCGGGTGGCCTGAACGTCATGGGTCCGGAAAACTGTCGCGCCCAGCCAGCTCGCCACCGCCGTCGCCGCCAAGGACCCTTCGAGCCGTTCGGTGGCGGGCAGATCCAGGGTCTCCCCCACGAAGTCCTTCCGCGAAATTGCTTGTAACACGGGGAAGCCGAGGGCAACCAGGTCGGCGGTGGCTCGGAGGAGCCGCAATGAATGCCTCGTGGTCTTGCCGAAATCCAGCGTAGGGTCCACCACGACCGCATGCGCGGGCACCCCGGCGGCCACCGCACGCTGCGCACCCTGGTGTAGCGCGGCTAGCACCCCTTCGACAACGCTCTCCGGATCGGCGCTGACGTTCACCGGATCCGTACGAGGCGGCAGCCCACCCGTGTGCGACACCACATAGCCCGCCCCGATGCCCGCTGCCACCTCGACCAGCTCCGGGTCGTGCCCGGCCCAGGTGTCATTGACCAGGTCGATCCCGATGTCAGCTACGGCTCGGACCACCTCGGTACGCCAGGTATCCACGCTCAGCGGGAGGTCGGGGTACTCTGACCGCGCTGCCTCCAGGAATGGCGTGATCCGGGCGATCTCTTCAGCGGCATCTACCCACGCACCCTGCTGACCAGCGCGGACGCCGCCCACGTCGACCAGGTCCGCACCGGCCTCGACTCCGCGGTGCAGCGCCTCGAGTGCACCGGCATCCGACGCGGCCGAGGTGTAGAACGAATCCGGGGTTCTGTTGATAATGGCCATCACGGCCGGATGGCTGGCATCGAAAACCCGTCCACGCAGCCGCAACGGGGCCGGTTGCGCGGGGGACCAGAGCACGATCCCCATCCTTGCAGGGCAGGCAAATGGTGCCGGGTCACCGCGGCGGGGTGACCTCCCAGTCAATCCGCAGCGACGTGCTCTCGCCGGGCTCTAGGGTCACCAGGGGACCAAGGACCTCCAGCTCAACCAGCCGAACCTGCGGATGCAGCCCGCCCAGCTCGGCCAACGGCTCCTCGACGGGGCACTGGAACCACAACTCTGCCTGGCAGCCATCGTCGGGATAGCTGGCAGCTGGATCCGGGTCGAACCGCATACTGATCGCGGCACCGTCGCCGCGTTCCAGACACAGCAGGCCGGTGGCGTTGGTCAGGCCCAGCTTGCCGACGACATCGGTCACCTGGATGGTGCGGACACCGTCGGCCACCGTGCCCTGGGGCACCTCGCCGACGGCCTGCACCATGGTGAGCGGTGGTTCGCGGTCAGCCACGGACACCGCAATCTCCGCAGGTCGGGCGGGGCCGTCGGTGTCGACCTGGCAGACCTCCCAAATGGACCAGCGCACCCGGGTATCGCTGGTATTGGTGAAGGTGTTTGTTTGGGTGAAGGCCGTTCCCAGGCGGGGCACCTCGAAGGTCCGGGTCACCCGCAAGCCGCTGCGTGGATCCGCCGGGCTGGTGAGCGTCACGGTCGTGTCCGGCGCTGCGGTCACCGCGCAATCCCACACCCCAGAGTCGAGCACGGCATCGGGCGGCCCTGGCCACTCGTCCGGGCCGGACCAGCCCTGGGGAGCTGGCCAGGTCTTACTTCCCCCGACGTTGGCCCACGATCCCATGGTGCCGTCCAAGGGCGCCCAGGTGCGCTTGGGCTTCACCACGGCATCGGGGCCGACGTAGTCCGGATTGCGCCACAAGAACTCCACACCGCTGACCTCGATCCCGAGAAGCCGCCCGCCGCAACCCGGCCAGAACACCAGCCGCAGCGCGCCGGTGTCCACCACCACCAGATCGTCGCTCATGGCGCCTCCTCCGGAACGAGCACCACCTTGCCCGCAGCCCCCCCAGCAGCCAGCCGGTAGGCCGCATCCGCCTCGGTGAGGCCAAACCTGTCACTCACCACCTGGTCGGGATGGATGGATTCCGCGTGGAGCATCCTGGTCAGGCGCTCCATTCCCTGGAGAGAGGTCACCCAGGAAGCATGCACCGTCAGCTGCTTGTGCAACAAGACATCGGAGACTTCGGTCTCTAGTTTCCCACCTTCGCCCAGGAGTGACACCCGACCCCATTCGGCTGCTGCCTCCACGGCGGTTGAACGCCCCGGCCGGCTACCCGAGCAATCCACGGCAACCGCACAACCCGCCCCACCGGTTGCCTCCAGCACCGCGTCGGCCGCGTGCTCATCGGCCACAATCACCCGATCTACCAGGCCGGACTGCTCGACGAACGCGATCCGTTCCTCCCCCCGCTCCACGCCGATGACCGACCGGGCCCCGAACATCCTGCCGATGGTGGCCGCTGCCATACCCACCGGCCCCATCCCCACGACCAGCAGGTCCTCCCCACCGCGGATCCCGGTCCGTCGCAGTCCCTCGTAGGCGGTGCCGAAGCCGCACGCAATGAGTGCCCCGTCGACATAGGTCAGCGGCTCCGGCAGCGGAATGCAGGTGGACTCCTCGACGAGGACGTAGTCGGCGTGGCCGCCGTCCCGCTGCCAGCCGTAGGCCTCACGCCGGAGCTGATCGGTGCAGCTGATGAAGTAGCCGGCCCGGCAGTTGGAGCAGCGTCCGCAGCCGACGATGTGATACACGATCACCCGGTCGCCCTCACCGAAACGGACACAACCATCTCCGGCGGCCACCACCCGGCCGCACGGCTCATGTCCGGCGATCACGCCCCGGTAGGCGGGCATGCCGTCCAGACCCTTGTGGGTCCGGTACTCGTGGTAGATGTAGCCCAGGTCAGAGCCACAGATCCCCGAAGCCCCCATCTTGATCAGCAATTGTCCCGGACCCGGGCTCGGAATCGGGTAGTCGCGTACCTCGGCGGTGGAATCACCGGGCAGGAAGACGCCGCGCATGGTGTCGGACATGTGAGTGCTCCTTTCGTCGAGCAGAACTAGTGGCCTGTCGCAGCCGATCCGCGGCGGCTGGAGATGAGCACATTGACCAGGACAGCCAGGACGATGATCGCGCCACTGACCACCTGCTGCAGGAAGGAGTTGACTCCGAGCAGCACGAGGCCGTTGCCGAGCAGGGTGATGAAGATCACCCCGAGGAAGGTCCCGAGCAGGCTTCCCCGACCTCCCATCATGGCGGTGCCACCCACCACCACGGCAGCGATGATGCTGAACTCGAGTCCTTGGGCCGCGCCCCCATTGCCCGAACCGAGCCGAGCGGCCAGCAGGATCCCACTGAGTGCCGACAAGAATCCGGTGGTCACAAAGATGAGGATCCGGACCCGGACCACGCTGATCCCAGCCAGCGCAGCCGCCGCCGCATTGCCACCCACAGCGTAGACCGAACGACCGTAGGCGGTCCGGGTGGCCAGGAAACCGAACACCAAGAAGCCGATGATCATGATCCACGCCGGTGTCGGGATGCCCACGATGGTCCCGGACATGAGTTCGACCATGGGGTCATCGATAGGAATCGGCACCGGCAGCGCATCGGTGGTGAAGAGCGCCAACCCACCCAGCACATTCCACAGTCCCAACGTGCCGATGAAGCTGGGCACCCCTGCCTTGGCCCGCAGCACACCGACGACGGCACCCCAGCTGGCCCCGATCAGCAAGGTGACCACGATGGCAAGCAGCATGGGCAGATTCCATTGGGTGAGGGCCTTGGCGAAGAGCACCGAGGCGAAGGCCACCGC
>JBKEBU010000171.1:0-1624 GCA_047973325.1 Propioniciclava sp.
GAACCTTACGGATTGCGGTGGTTCGAGGAGGCGGGAGACCCCCTCGACTACCAGCTGAACGCAAGGTTGGCCGAGCACTACCCGCTGGCACTCGCCACAGGTGAGAACCTGTTTTCCATGCAAGACACCCGCAATCTGATTCGCTTCGGCGGAGTCCGACGAGGCCTGGACGTTCTGCAAATGGACCCGGCGCTGAGCTACGGGCTGACCGAATATTTGCGAACGATTTGTGCCGTCGAGCAAGAAGGTCTTAGCCGGAGTGCTTTGATTCCACACGGCGGCCATCAGTTCGGGCTTTCGATCGCGGCTGGACTTGGCCTCGGCGGCACCGAGTCCTACCCGGGAATCTGTCAGCCGTTCGGCGGATTCGCCGATGGAATCGCGGTAAACAACGGCCGGGTGGCACTGCCTCAGGTTCCGGGGGTCGGTTTCGAGAGCAAGTCAGAGCTCTTTGCGGCCATGCGAACCGTCTGAGTCACAAATCCCGTTCGGAACGGGCCCTTGGGTGAGTTTCCGATAATTTGATTTGACTTTTAATCTTAAATGTTTTAGCTATTCGTGGATGAAATCAGGTGAAGCACCACGAATCGGACTGCGCTGGGACCCCCGTTGGGACCCAAGCAACCTGTCAGCGATAGCCCAAGAAGTCGAGGCGCTGGGCTACGACGAGTTTTGGACGGTCGAGGATTGTTTCTCCGCCGGCGGAATGACCTTAACCGCCCTCGCCTTGGCAGCAACCGAGAAGATCGTGGTCGGACTCGGACTCTTGCCTGCTTCAGTTCGGAATCCGGCAATAGCGGCGATGGAACTAGCCGTACTCTCCCGCCTTTTTCCGGGCCGATTCGTCCCCGCCTTGGGTCATGGCGTCGACGGGTGGATGCGGCAGATCAACGACCGTCCTGCGAACCGTATGGCGGTGCTCGAAGAGACGGTCACAGCAATTCGTTCGCTACTCGGGGGCGAGACCCTGAACACTCAGGGGACACATGTGAAGTTCGACGATGTGGTCTTGGAATTCCCGCCTTCTGAGCCACCACCGGTTCTGGTGGGGACGACCGGCCCCAAGGGCTTGGCCATGGCGGGGCGAGCAGCCGACGGCATCCTGGTGGTTGAGGCTGCCTGCCCAGCAGCAGTCCAGTGGGCCCGTGCGACTGCAGGCCCAGACCCAGGCCATGTAGTTGTTTATGCATTTCTCAGCATCGATGATGACGACGCCTCAGGTGTCGCGGCGATCCGACCTCAACTTGAAGCTTGGATGACCAGTGGCCTTTTCCCGGATATGGCTGAGCAAGCCGGCCTCGGCCGTGATGGGTCAGGGGTCTTCAGTGATGAGGCCATCCAACTCATGGCAGCCGCTGGAACCGCCGAGTCCTGTGAGCAAACCGTACGCGGGTTGTGGGAAGCCGGCGCTGACAGCGTAGTGTTATTTCCCCGGCTCGGCGAAGGTGTAGAGCAGATGCGACGCTTCAGCGAAGAAGTTCTTCCCAGGCTTGTCGACGCAGGATAATCTGAAGCTGATCAGAGCCTAGGTGAGCGGCATCGCGTTGGCCGAGCGACACCGCGTTCATGCTTGTCCGAACCTTTTGCCGATCCTCTATAGGCTCGATGTGTGAGTTCCGCTGCC
>JBKEBU010000063.1:0-33713 GCA_047973325.1 Propioniciclava sp.
GTGCCTCGCGCATTCGTCCCCTGAAAAACGGGCAGTAGCCGAGGGAGAAATGGAAGTTGAGGCCCGTCGAGGCGCCTTAGGTGGGCACCAGGCCGGAATCACCAGCGATCGCGGCAGCCTGCCTTTCCACCAACGTCGCCACATCGAGACCAGCCATCACCGCCGCCAATTCCGTGCGCCGCTGGCTGGCCACCACGACAGCTTCCGAAGCCTGCTGCCAGGCGGCTATCCCGGCAGGCTCGGCCAGCTGGGCCAAGATGAGGCCCGCTAGATCGAGAGGAACCACCGAGGGAGTGATGTGCCAAATACCAATGTCGGCCTGGTGGCTCAGGACCGCCGCCGGCACCCGGGGGAACGGCACGGTCACATACTCATACCTACCACCCGGAGGAAACTCACCTTCGGTGATCGCACGATGATCCGGAGAATCTGGATCGACCGCCACCCGGCGCGGTGGCTCATGGTCGCCCCTGCGCCGGACCACCGCAATCCGATCCGGACCGTAGTAGGTGCCCAGGCCCAGGGCCCGATGCTGGAACGGGTCCCGGTCAGCAGCCAGCGTACCGGCCGAGACCACGACCAGATCTGCCTCCCCAGCCGCGGCCATCGCCAGACGGGCGGACCCGCCTCGCAGGTGTTGCACGGTGTGCGGGATGCCCAACTCCGTCAGCGCCTCCGCGACCACCTGCTGGAGTTCAGTGATTTCCACCGGACCAGCTGGCGGAAGCACCATCCGCACCGGCGGCAGCCACGCCGCCCGCCAGACGGCTGCGATATCCAGATCGGTCACCACCCGCCCCATATGTCCGCGCGAGACTACCTCGACCGCCTCCCCGGCCCGCAGTTCCTTCAAAGCCCGCTGCAGGGTGCCCGCCCCGATGCCTTTGGTCGCCAGGTAGTGCTTGTTGGTCGGTAGCGTGCCGCCGATCCCCACCGCGAGGGCATCGGTGGCCAGCGCCGCCACCGCAGGTTGCAGCGCCACCCCATAGGGCCGGGCGCCAGCAGCTGCATCCACAGACCTCAGCCTATCGGCCTGGCACCGGCTCTGGTCAGGTGTTGGTCCCCGAGTCGGTCGCGGTGAGGAACATCCGCTCGAGATAGTCGGCGACGGCCTCCTGCGCATGATGGCCGATCACCTCATCAGCCACAGCCAGCACCGCTGGACGAGCATTCGCCATGGCCACCGGCCGACCAACAGAGGCCAGCCACTGCACATCATTGCCGCCGTCGCCGAAGCCCACACAGGACCTCAACGGGATACCGAGCCGATCCAGCACCCAGCTCAAGGACTCCCGCTTGGAGGCCCCGGTTGGGGCCGCCTCCAGGAACTGTGGCATCGACCGCTCCAGCCCCGGGATGGCTCGCCGAAGATCCGGGCTAGCGTCGTCCAGCGCTGACGGGTCCCCGCCGATCATGAGCTTGACCACGGTGCTGGATGCAATCACCGGCGCCAACGGGCCGACCCGGACCGGCTCAGCCAGCAGGGTGGCCAAGACCTCGGTCTCCGCGGAGCGGTGCGCTGCCCACAGACCATCGAGGGTGAACAAGACTGGGTTGAGGCCGCTCCGCTCCGCGGTCGCGCAGGCCGCCCGGGCCGCTGCTGCTGCCATCGGCTGGACCTGAAGCCGATCCTCGGTCACCGGGTCGGTGACGACGGCGCCGTTGCAGGAGATCACCGGTGCGGTCAACGCCATCAACCTCGCCAGTCTCAGCGTGGCTAGTTCGGTACGTCCGGTCACCAGCAGCACCGGGATCCCACGCACACCCAGCCGGCGCACCACCTCCTGGGTGCGCCGACTCACCTGATGATCGGCCCCGGCGAGGGTTCCGTCGACATCCGTCGCCACCGCGAGCGGGCGCACAACTCAGCCGAGGGCAGCGGAGTGGTCGGTCTGGAACTGGGCCAGACCACCGAAAACCCCACCGTCGGCGAGCGCCCGGTAGGCGTCTCGGAAGAGACCGAACTCCTGGTCGTAGCGGTCAGCCAGGGCCGCATTCGGCTCGAAGGTTGCCTGGACTCGGACCATCTGCTCGACCCCCTCCTCCATAGAGGTGAACACCCCAGCACCCATGGCACCCAGCAGGGCCGCGCCCAGGACCGTGCATTCGCCTTCCTCCAAGGCAACGGTAGGCCGCTGATAGATATCCGTTTGGATCTGGCACCACAGCGGGCTCTTGGTCGCACCGCCGGACAGCCGGATCTCATCCAGCGGGGTCCCCATGGCAGCGAAGGACTCCAGAATGTCCCGGGTCTCGAAGGAAACCCCCTCCATGACCGCCCGGGCCATGTCAGCGGTGCCATGGGCAAAGGTGAGCCCGAGGAAGGCGCCCTTGGCATCGGAGTCGAAGTTCGGTGCCACCGAGCCGGCCAGATAGGGCAGATAGAGCAAACCTTGCGCACCTGCTGGTGCCGAGCCGGCGAGACCATTGAGGATGTCATAGGCGTCGCCGCCCCCGAGGGCCTGCACCTGGTTTCCGGCATAGCCGATAGCGTCCCGGAACCAGCGGTAGGAGCTCGCCGCAGCAGCTTGCAGGCCCTCCGAAATCCACTTCTTGCTCCCGGCAATGGCCGAGGCGGAGCAATTGATCCGATGGTTCGGGTCAAAGCGGGGTTCATCGAGGTGGGCGATGCTCACCCCGGCGGTACCGAGGGTCACTTCGGCCAGCCCGGTGCTGATAACGCCAGCTCCCACCGCCGCGCACTGCTGGTCACCACCACCGGTGCAGATCGGGGTGCCCACCGCGAGACCAGTCCGGGCTGATGCGGCCGCGTCCACGACGCCTACCTGGACACCGGAAGGCACCAGATCGGGCAGCAGGTCCCGGTCAACGCCAAACGTGCTCAGCAGTTCGTCATCCCACTCAAAGGTGCGAATATTCATCAGACCGAAGAGCGACGCATTCGAGTAGTCCTCGTACCACCCGTCCTTGGCACCCAGCTCCCGCAGGAACCACTCCTGGGTGGTGATTATCTTGGCGGTCTGGGCGTAAACCTCCGGCTCATGCTGTTGCATCCAGCGGATCTTCGGAGCCGTCCACACCACACTGGGCGGCATACCGACACTGTCGTAGTAGGCGCCGGTCCCGATGGTTTCCCGCATCCACTCGACTTCGGCACCGGTACGGGCATCCTGCCAGGAGATGCCCATCCCGTCGCGCAGGATCGTGCCAGCAGCATCCGCATACAGGTGCAGACAGCGCTGAGTGGAGATACCCACCGACTTGATGTCGGCTGGATTCACCCCGGAGGTGGCGATCACCTCGGCCAGTACCGCGTCATTGGCCCGAGTCAACATGGCAATGTCCTGATCAACCCATCCAGGCTGAGGGTAGACACAGCCATATTCACGGTAGGCCTGGCCGATGATCCGTCCGGTCAGGTCATAGATTTTGGCCTTGACCCCGGTGGTTCCGGTGTCCACGCCGATGACGTAGTTCATAAGAGCTCCTTTGCTGGTTGGTTGGCTGGATCAGGAGAGAAGTAGGGGTGGAGCAAAGATCGGTAGTCGGCGAAGACGTCGTCGAGGAAGTCCTCGGTCCACAACCCGGCGCTGCTGAGCAGGTCTGCCACATTGGTCCGCTTGCGCATCAGACGGGCGCCGCCGAACGCCCAGCGAACCATGTCTTCGTCCAATCCGGTGGGGATGGCGTCGAACCGGAGCGGGTGCCCGGCAGCGGCCAATCCGGCCACGAACTGGGCTGGATCGGCCACGTAGGCGGACAGTTCCGCCCGATGGTCGGACCAGGCGTCCGCGAAGGCCTGCACCTCAGACTGATGCTGCTGCCAGGCGGTGAGCTTGAGCCGGTAGTCGGCCCAACACTCACGCGCGGCCTTACCGGTGTCGTCAATCCGCGCGAATGTCCGGTAGACACGCTCGCGTTCAGCGAGATCATCGACGGGACCGCTCTCGAGGACCAGCCGGTCCTGATCCAACAGCTTCCGATAGGCGATAAGCGTCAGGATGGTGGCGAGGGCACACTGGCTGCCATGATTGCCGACCGGACGCCGATCGGCGGGGGCCGCCATATCAAGCATGTGGCTGGTCACATGCTCCAGACCCGACAGCGGCGCCGAATCACCGGCCCAGGTCATGGCCAGTCCACAGGCGGCCAAGTCGATCCCCAAGGTGCCGGTCCCGGCATCGCCCCGGTCGGCCAGGACCGGATGCTGGCCCAGCAGCCGAGTCCGCGAGGGCTGCATAAGCTCCCAGGAGAGTGGCTCCCACGGACCGAGCCCGAGCAAGTGAACCAACCGATAGTCGGCGAACGAGCCGGCGGCCACGGATGCATCACCAATCCCGCCCAGGGTGTACACCTCTGGCGCTTCAGCCAATAGCTGGGTATCCAGCACCAAGACATCCGGCAGGCGAGAGGGCAGTGTCCGCTTGACTCCGTCGGTGGTCACCACCGCCAGTCCGGAGGTGTAGGCGCACACCGAGTTGGCGGTCTGGATCACCACCAGCCGCAGCTGAACGCCCGGGTGGGCGGTCTCGAAAGCGTGCACCGCATGTTTGGTGATATCGGCGATGGTCCCCGACCCCAGCGCCACCACCACGTCTCCGGACCGCAGCTGCCGCTGCACGGTGGTGATCTGCTCAGTGGTGGTGTGTACCTCACCGGGGCCCGTGAGCACCACCTGCGCTATGTCAGCACCGGATCGGCTGAATCTGGCCCGGATCAGCGGTTTCACGAGGTGGCCCGACCGGTGCACGGGAGTCTCGTCCTGCACTAGCACCACCCGGGAGCGGGATTCGGCGAGCGCCACGTCGACGCAGTCATCGAGCGCCTGCGGACCGAGCCGGATCTCGGCCAATCGAAGGCTCCGGTCACGTCCAGACATCGCGGTCGCGGCCGCGTAGAACTGGTCCAGTGGTCCTGCCTCCAGCCGAAGGGTCACGGCGTCTCTCCCCTCAGCGCAGGGGCCAGGGCATCAATCCGCCCCAGCACATAGTCGGGCAGTTGGGCGGGATCGAGACGCGCAAGCTCCGCCTGGCTCGTGTCCCCGCCCAGCACCAGGGCCGTCGCCATTCCGGCAGCACGGCCCATCGCGATATCGGTACGCCACCGGTCACCCACCATGATCGCGTCCGTGGCAGAGACACCCAGCAACGCGAGCGTGGTAGTCGCGGCCTCGGGTGACGGTTTGCCGATCACCCGTTCGCACACCCGGCCCGAACAGGCTTCGATGGCGCCTATCACCGCGGCGGCATCTGGCTCTCCGCGCCCACCTGGGAAGGGGCAATAGGGATCTGGATGGGTGGCGAGGAAGCCGACGTGGGGGCGGCCCCGGAGCGCATCGAAGGCGATCTGAAGCTTGCGATAGTCGAAACCCCGGTCATAGCTCGCCACCACCACGGTGATGTCGGCCGGGTCCTCAGAGAGGGCTATCCCAGCGGCGACGAACTCCGCCACTAGCGGGGGCTCCCCGATCACGAAGGCGACCGCATCAGGCTGATGGGTGCGCAACCACTGGGCCGTCAGGGTGCCACTGGTGACCACCTCCGCGGGGGATGCTTCGATGCCGAGGGCGGTGAGCTTCGCGGCATACTCGGCCCGGGTTCTGGTGGAGTTGTTGGTGAGGAAGGCCCGCTTTCGGCCAGCAGCCTGGAGTGCGGTGATCAGCTCATCCACCCCGGGGAGCAGCCGATCCCCCAGATAGATGGTCCCGTCCATATCGAACAGGTAGGCGGCAAATGTCCGCGGGACCGGGGTGGCCGGGGTGGAAAGGTGCGGCAGGTCGGAGCCGTCCAGGAGCCGCGCGACGGCATCCGGCATCCGGTACCCCGGGCGATGCCGCCGAACCAGGTCGGCGTAGCCGGTGATCTGGCGCGTCTGCTCGGTGTGGTCCCACCCCAGCAACTCGGCCAGCACCGCGCTCACGGCCGCGACCTGCCCCAGGCCACCGTCTGGATCCCAGAAGAAGGCCGAGGTGCGCCGGACCAGCAGGTCCTCCAGGGTTACGCACGATTCCGCCTCGACACAGAACCGGATCTCAGCAGCAGTCAGCGAACGCGGCCCCACCACCGCCCGTTCCGCAGGATGATCGAGCCAGCGCTGGAGCACCTGCGTCGCCCGGCCGCCGTGGCGCCGCAACCACAGTGCCGCCAGGTCTGCGGGCACATCGGCCGCCCGCAGTGCCGATGCGGCTGCGGCGAGCTGACCACGGCCGCCACCCGCGATCGGGACCCGGTCGGCCAGGTATGGACTGGAGCGTCGACCCAAGGCGCGGAAGACCTCGTCCACCGCGTGCTTGGCCATCACCCGGTTGCTGGTGAGCTTGCCGCCCGCGATGGTGATCATGCCGCCGGGGCCGGTGCTGACCTTGTGCTCCCGAGAGGTATCCCCCGTGGTCGTGCCCGGGGCAGGCGGGATCAGGGGGCGTAGCCCGGCCCAGGAGCCGATGACATGACTGTCGTCGAGCTTCGCATCCGGGATGGTGTGGTTGGCCACATTGAGCAGGTAGCGAATGTCCTGCTCCTCAGGCACCACCTCATCGGGGTTTCCGCGGAATTCGGTATCGGTGGTCCCGACATAGACCCGGTCGGGTTCCAGGGCAGGGGTGGGCCACACCATGCGGCCGTCATCGGGGGATCGGAGGAAGACCGGCGTGTTGAGCGGGAAGTCCGCCTTGCTGAACACCAAGTGCACCCCCTTGGACGGTCGCAGCACCGGGCTATCGGCACCGTACTCCTGGGCCTGTAACTGCCCACTCCATGGCCCGGTGGCATTGACGACTATGCGGGCACCAATCTCGGCGCTGGCATCGGTGAGGTCATCTCGCGCGGTCACCCCGACGACCCGGCCTGCGGAGCGCACGATGCCGGTCACGGTCACATGGTTGACCACAACCGCACCTTGCTCGGCAGCCCCCTGCACATGTCCTAGGGTGTAGCGGGCATCGTCGGTGAGCACGTCATAGAACAGCCCAGCCCCCCGGAGGCCCTCGGGGTTTAGGTGGGGCTCCCGCTCCAGCACCTGTTCCGGCGACAGCATACGGTGCCGCCGAGCTGCCCACTGCCCGGAGGCCGCGTCATAGAAGGTCAGGCCCAGATTGACCAGGGGGAGCGACTGGGGATAGCCGTCATAGGACAGGTACAGGAACGGAGAAACCGACGTCAGGTGCGGCGCCAGGCGGAGCGCCCGTTCCCGTTCCCGCAGCGATTCGGCGACCAGCCGGAACTGGAAGGTCTCCAGGTAGCGCAGCCCGCCATGGATGAGCTTCGATGACCGGCTTGAGGTTCCGGAGGCGAAGTCCCCTTTGTCCAGCACGAGCACACTCAGCCCCCGCAGGGCGGCATCCCGGGCGGTCGCAGCTCCGGTGATCCCGCCACCAATGACTATCAGATCGAACTCGGTAGCCGCCACATCCGCAAGGTTCGGTCTCGGCGCGATCATCGACAGGGTCCTAGGCGAACAGCGCGGCGCTGGCGAGGACGAGCGTGGTCATCGGCCAGATGGTGCTGGCCGGCGGATCAATGTGGGTGTCGCCGCGAATCAGCCAGAACCTGGCGAAGCCCTCACCCACCAGGGCCGCGACCACCGCGAATCCAGTTCCTATAAGCACCGCAGCCGCCGGGCTCCCGGTGACCCCAAGAAAGCTCGACGCCCCCAGGGCACCAATGATGGTGATGTGATGAGTGACCGGCACGCTCAGGCCCACCGCGAGGAAGGTCAGCGACGCTGCGGAGACCCCGAAACCGAGGAAGATCACCCCGGATGCCTCGGGATAGGCGGCCAGCAGCGCCACTGCAGCCCAGGCCGCAATCATCCCCACCCCGAGCCCCAGGACGGCTGCCTGTGGCCAGGCCTCCTGATAGCGCACCCAGTTGTGGGTGTCGGTGGGCCGGAACCGGGCTGCCCCGGTAAGCCCGTCGCTATGAGCGCCGATCACCCCGGTCTTCCCGTAGAGCAGCCGGGCGATCAGCGCCGACACCACCACCGTCAAGGCGACGCCGTCGGTATTGCTCCCAAACCAGGGCACCAGGGCAACTACCTGGGCCACCACGACACCCAGCACCCCGAAGACGCCGCCGACGATGAGGACCGTCGGCTTGGCCAGACTCACCAGGGGGGTGACGATGTCACGCCCGCTGTCGAGCCAGCCTTTGCGACCAGCGTAGGCCGCAGCCCCGACCCCACCTGCGAAGGAGATGTGCGGCCCAAAGAAGGGGCCGAAGGCCACCTCGTTGAGAAAGCTGGCGTCCCCGCTGCCGATCAAGGCCGCGATCCCGACCAGAACTGCGAATCCGGTGAACACGAATGCGATGAGGGCACCGAACGCGGCGCCGAGGAATCCCCCGGCAAACGCCGCCAGATACAACAAGATGTCAGTGGACATGACCACTCCTTCGTGGAGGTTTGTAGGGGAACACCCAGCCGTCTGGCTAGAGGCCGAGCTTCCCCGGATTGAGGATCCCGGCAGGGTCGAGAGCTTGTTTGACCTTGCGGAGGACCAGGTGGGCCGAGCCGAGGGAGGCCTCGGCATACGGCGAACGCGCCAAGCCGCCCCCATGGTGATGGGAGAGTTCGGCGCCGTGCTTGAGGGAAATCTGCATGGCGGTGGCCCAGATCCGCTCCAAGCGCTGGATCGCGGCAGCATCGTCGGCTGCTCGGCCGAACAGGATCACATACATGGAGGTGCCCTGGGCGTAGACGTGAGAGAAGTGGGCCAGCACTTCGTCGGCCAGCGGAGCCAACGCCTCCTTGAGCTCGGCCCAGAATGGCTCAATCCCGCTCCACAGGTGGGCCACCTCGATGGTCTCGGCGTAGCCACCCGGCTCGGCCAGCCGGTTCTCTACCGAGGAGAAGTCGAAGCGGCGCGCCATCCAGGCGGCCGCTGGGTCGGGGCCGAGTGCATGTCCACCATGAGCCTGCGCCATGCTCTCCAGCTCGGCGAACTCAGCCTCAACCATCCGGGTGCGCCCGCGGCTGCCGAAGAAGATGACCGGGCTGTCGAAGTCCGGATCAACCATGGCGTGGCGGGCCTCGTCGGTGTCATAGAACCGCAGCAGGAACGGGCGTAGGCCGGTGGTGTAGAGCTCCCGCATGAACGCCAGCCCAGCGGCCACCGTGGGCATCGTGTAGCTGGTGAGCAGTTCGGTGTCGGCGATCGGGAAGATCTTGAGCCGGACGGCGGTGATCACCCCCAACGTGCCCTCGGCGCCGATAAAGATCCGGCGAAGATCGGGGCCCATCGCTGCCCGTGGGGAGGCCGCCACCTCGATGCTCTCCCCCGTGGCGAGGACCACCGTGTAGCCCACCACGAGATCTTCAATTCCGCCGTAGAGGGACGAGAACTGGCCCGTGGCGAGCGTAGCCAACCACCCACCGACCGAGGACCGGTAGAGCGACTGCGGCGAATGGCCCAGCGTGAAACCCCGCTCGTTGAGCTGATCCTCGAGTTCACCACCATTGCAGCTCGCCGACGCCGCCACCACCAGGTTCGTCTCGTCCACCCGGTGCCAGGCCTCGAGCCCGGCCACATCCAAGACCACCCCGCCCTGGAGGGGAATCGGCTGGCCGGTCACCGATGATCCCAAGGCCCGGACCGTGACCGGCACCCGGGCGGCACTCGCCGCGCGGACCAGGGTTGCGATCTGCTCCTCAGTAGCCACCCGGATCACGGCCTCTGCCCGATGCGGATGCCGTCCTACCGCTGCCCATTTCGTGGTGAGCGGCCAGGTGTCGTGGCTGGTCGCATCCAGGCTGGCCGGATCGGTCAGCACCTGCGCACTGCCGACGACGGCAACGGCCTGATCCAGGAACTGCGCCCGGGGATCCATGTCCAAATCCTCCCGCTCGTCTAATACTCCGAATATGGAGTAATCATTTTTTGTAGTCTTCCAGTTTCACCACGAACCGTCAACCCCACCCACAGATCAGCTGGTGGTTCGCGCCGGCCTGGCTCCATCCCGAGGGAGGGCGTCACCCAGCGCATCTCGAGACCTATCGGCGAGGGCGACACCGTGGGGAGGCGGCAGCTGGGCCTCACGAACAGCAGCGCTTTCAGCCGCAGACCACTAGGGTGTTAGAGACACCGCAGTCCATGAATGGAGTGGCAGCATGCCCCTCACCACCCTCCCCCCTCCGGTGCAGGCCTACCGACGCCCCGGGCCGCACGTCCTCGCCGAACTCCAAGTCGACGCGGATCTCGGCCTAGCCGAGGCCGAGGCGACCCGCCGCCGCGATCGTTTCGGCCCCAACGAACTAGCATCGGCACCACCCACCCCGCGATGGCGACGATTCCTGCGGCAGTTCCGGGATCCGCTGGTGTATCTATTGCTGGTCGCGGTGGCCATTTCCACCGTCGCCTGGTGGGTGGAGGGCGCCCACGGCCTCCCGATTGATGCCCTGGTGATTGCCCTGATAGTGCTCGCCAATGCCGTCATCGGGCTGATACAAGAGCAGAAGGCCGTAGACGCCGTAGCCGCGCTGGCCGATATGACCGCGGCCACCTCGATGGTGCTCCGCGACGGCTCCCTTCGATCCGTTCCGTCGGCAGACCTCGTGCCCGGCGACATCCTGGTGCTGGCCGAAGGCGATGCGGTTGGGGCCGATGCCCGGCTGGTCTCGTGTGCCGACCTCAGCGTGGAGGAGGCCTCCCTCACCGGTGAATCGGCGGCCACCAGCAAATCCCTCAGCAGCCTCGGGGAGGAGGTCCCGCTCGGGGATCGGCACACGATGGTCTACAAAGGCACCGCCGTGGTCCGTGGCGTTGGCCGAGCGGTGGTGGTCGCCACGGGAATGCGTACCGAGATGGGCGCGATTGCCGCCATGCTGGCCGACACGACCACCGAGCCGTCACCGCTGGAGCGCGAGCTCGTTCAGGTGTCCAAGAAGCTGGGACTTCTCGTGGCGGGGATCGCGATTGTCGTCATGACAGCCCTCGCGCTCCTCTACCGGATCACCACCGTGGACGAGGCTGTCGAAGTGCTGCTCATGGGGGTGTCCTTGGCTGTGGCCGCCGTTCCCGAGGGATTGCCGGCGATCCTGTCGCTGGTCTTGGCCGTGGGGGTGCAGCGCATGGCGCACCGCAAGGCCGTGATGAAGAACCTGCATTCCGTCGAGACCCTGGGCTCGGCCTCAGTGATCTGCTCGGACAAGACCGGCACCCTGACCCGCAACGAGATGACCCTGCACACGGTCGTGACTGCCTCCGGAGAGGTGGAGTTCACCGGCACCGGGTACGTGCCCGCTGGTCAGATCGTGGGTGAGCCCGACCCGGTGCTCCTTGAGGAGGTACAGCACACCCTGGCCGCCGGTGTGGTGACCAACAATGCCCAGTTGGCCGAGGTGGCCGGCGAATGGCGGATCGAGGGTGATCCCACTGAAGCTGCCTTCTTGGTCGCCCAGCACAAGCTCGCTGGTGTCGAAGCGGAGGCTCAGGCCTTCACCCGGGAGGCGGAAGTGCCGTTCTCCTCGGAGCGCAAGATGATGTCGGTCCTGGTGCGATCCGAGGAGCCCGTCGGCCGGATGCTCACCAGCAAAGGCGCCGCCGATGTGTTGCTCACGCATTGCACTGCACAGATGGTCGGGCGCGAGGTCGTACCGCTCACCGACGCCGCCCGCTTCAAGATTCTGGCTGCTGTCAGCAGGTTATCCGGCGAGGGCTATCGGACGCTGGGCGTGGCTGCCCGGCCCGCCGATGACGCCCCCACCCCGGACGCACTCGACGCGGTCGCCGAGGAGGGTCTGGTCTTCCTCGGAATCGTGGGGATAATTGACCCACCCCGCGATGAAGCCGCAGCCGCCATTGCCGAAGCCCACCGAGCCGGGATCCGCACGCTGATGATCACCGGAGATCATCCGGTGACCGCCCAACGGATCGCCAGCGATCTGGGCATTGCGGCCACCGATGACCGGGTTCTGACCGGCGCCGAGCTCACTGAGTTCACCGATGCCGAGTTCACACGAGCCACCCAGGACGTGTCGGTCTTCGCGCGGGTGGTGCCCGAGCACAAGCTCCGGATCGTGGACGTGCTGCAGGCGGATGGGCACGTGGTCGCCATGACCGGCGATGGCGTCAATGACGCGCCCGCCCTGAAGAGCGCCGACATCGGGATCGCGATGGGGCAGACCGGGACCGAGGTCACCAAAGAGGCCGCCACCATGATCCTGGGCGACGACAACTACGCCACCATCGTGGATGCCGTTCGGCAAGGGCGAATAATCTTCGACAACATTCGCAAGTTTCTGCGCTATCTGCTCAGTTCGAATATGGGTGAGGTGGTGACCGTCTTCTTCGGGGTGGTGCTGGCTGGCGTCATCGGCCTGAGCGACCCGGCCGACCCGGACGCCATCGTGGTCCCCCTGTTGGCCACCCAGATCCTGTGGATCAATCTGATCACCGACTCTGGGCCCGCCCTGGCCATGGGTGTTGACCCGGTGAACGACGATGTGATGGCGCGCGCCCCTCGTCAGCTCAATCAGCGGATCATCGACGGCCACATGTGGGGCCGGATCCTGTTCATCGGAATGGTCATGGGGGCAGCGACCCTAGCCACCATCGATTGGCTCCTTCCCGGCGGCCTGATCGAAGGAACCGAATCCCTCGACGTCGCCCGCACTGCCGGCTTCACCACCTTGGTGATGGCTCAGCTTTTCAACGCCCTTAACGCCCGCTCCGACCTGGGCAGCGCCTTCGGGCATCTGTTCACCAATGCCTGGTTGTGGGGTGCTATCGCACTGGCCGTGGTGCTGCAGTTTGCCGTCGTGCACGTGCCGTTCATGCAGCAGGCCTTCGGGACCACGGCGCTGACCCTGCACCAGTGGCTGCTGTGCATCGGGATGGGCGCGGTGGTGCTAGTCGCCGAAGAGATCGTGAAACTGGTTCGCCGCGTGGTGACCACCCAGTAGTGGTGTGTCGCAGCTGAGATTCGTGGTGCCGAGCGACGTCAGGTGGGTTCTGGGCAAGTTCCACGACGACATCTGACCCCGGTGACCGTGAGCACCGAGTCTCCCGAACCCCTTGTCTGCGACCACGTCCGCGGGCACACTACTCGGGGCACCTCGGACGAGGGCTGCCTCGCCCGCACGCGAAGGGGACCGCCATGGCCGACCAACCCACTGTCCATCCGGCCGATCGCCATGACCTCATCCGCGTCGAGGGTGCCCGGGAGAACAACCTTCGGAACCTGACCGTCGAGCTGCCCAAACGTCGCCTGACGGTGTTCACTGGGGTGTCGGGATCGGGCAAGAGCTCGCTGGTCTTCGACACCATCGCTGCCGAATCCCAGCGGATGATCAATGAAACCTATTCGGCCTTCCTCCAGGGCTTCATGCCATCGCTGGCCCGCCCCGATGTAGACGACTTGGATGGGCTCACCACGGCCATCGTCGTCGGACAGGAACGGCTGGCGGCCAATATTCGCTCCACCGTCGGGACGGTGACCGATGCCAACGCCCTGCTGCGGTCGCTGTTCAGCCGGATCGGCGACCCGCACGTCGGCGGGCCAGCAGCCTTCGCGTTCAACGTGCCTTCGGTGAGCGGGTCGGGCTCCTTCACCATCGACAAGGGGCCCGGCAAGCCGATGCGCGAAGCCGCCACCTACTCCCGCGTGGGTGGCATGTGCCCGCGTTGTGAGGGCACCGGCACCGCGTCGGATGTCGATCTGACTCAGCTCTACGATGCCTCCAAGTCGCTCAACGAGGGGGCGATTACCGTCCCCGGCTATGCCGCCGATGGCTGGTATGTCCGCCAGTACGCCAACGCCGGTTTCCTCGACGGCGACAAGAAGATCGCCGACTACTCCGAGCGGGAGCTCAACAACTTCCTGTACAAACCACCGACCAAGGTGAAGATCGACAACGTCAACATCACCTATGAGGGGCTGGTTCCTAGGATCCAGAAGTCGATGCTGAGCAAGGATGTCGAGGCACTTCAGCCGCATATCCGCCGGTTCGTGGAGCGGGCGGTGACCTTCAGTGCCTGCCCCGACTGCGACGGCACCCGGCTAGCGCCGCACGCACGGTCCTCGATGATCGCCGGGGTCAGCATCGCCGACGCCTGCACGATGCAGATCTCCGACCTGGCCGCCTGGGTGGACTCGCTCCACGACGCCTCGGTGGCGCCCCTGCTGACCGGCCTGCGGCAACTACTCGGCGCCTTCGTGGAGATCGGGCTCGGCTACCTGTCCCTGGACCGACCCTCGGGCACCCTCTCCGGTGGGGAGGCGCAGCGCACCAAGCTGATCCGTCATCTGGGCTCTTCACTCACCGATGTCACCTATGTCTTCGATGAGCCGACCATCGGCCTGCATCCCCACGACATCGCCCGGATGAACACCCTCCTGTGCCAGCTCCGCGACAAGGGAAACACGGTGCTGGTTGTGGAGCACAAGCCGGAGACCATCACCATCGCCGACCACGTGGTCGACCTGGGACCGGGTGCGGGCACCGCCGGTGGTGCGATCTGCTTCCAGGGGACGGTGGACAGTCTGCGCGCCAGCGGCACGCTGACCGGACGCCACCTCGACGACCGGGCCCAGCTCAAGGACACGCTCCGCACCCCGACCGGTGCGCTGGAGATCCGGGGCGCCACGGCGAACAATCTGCGCGACGTGGACGTCGACATTCCCACCGGGGTGCTCACCGTGGTCACCGGCGTCGCCGGGTCGGGCAAGAGCTCCCTGATCCACGGTTCACTCACCGGCCGCGAGGGCGTGGTGACCGTCGACCAAGGCGCCATCAAGGGTTCCCGGCGCAGCAACCCGGCCACCTACACCGGCATGTTGGAGCCGATCCGGAAGGCCTTTGCCAAGGCGAACGGTGTCAAGCCGGCCTTGTTCAGCGCCAACTCCGAGGGAGCCTGCCCGGTGTGCAAGGGCGCCGGGATCATCGTGACCGAGCTGGGCTTCATGGATACCGTCTCCACCCCATGTGAGGACTGCGAAGGCAAGCGGTACAACGCCGATGTGCTCGGCTATGTTCTGGGCGGCAAGAACATAGCCGAGGTTCTCGATCTGCCGGTCGCTGCGGCTGTCGAGTTCTTCAGCGGCGCCGAGGCGAAGGTTCCGGCCGCACACAAGATCCTGACCAACCTCGATGCCGTGGGGTTGGGATATCTCACCCTGGGGCAGCCGCTCAACACCCTGTCCGGCGGCGAACGCCAACGGCTCAAGCTGGCCATGCACCTGGGTGAAACCGGTGGCGTCTACCTGCTGGATGAACCCACCAACGGGCTGCATCTGGCCGACATCGAGAACCTCCTGGCCTTGCTGGACCGGCTGGTGGATTCTGGCAAGACGGTGGTGGTCATCGAACACCATCAGGCCGTGATGGCCCACGCCGACTGGATAGTCGATCTCGGTCCCGGCGCCGGCCATGACGGTGGTCAGGTGATTTTCGAAGGCACGCCACACGACCTGGTTGCGGACCGGGCTACCCTCACCGGGCAGCACCTGTCCGACTACGTCTCGGCCTGAGCGAACCAACAGGCTACGGGGGTGGCTTGGAGTCCCGCCGGGTCAGCCGAGCAATGTCAATGAAGGTGCTCAACGGTGGCTGCACCGTCGGCGCCTGGCGATAAACCACCGAGACGTCGAGCGGGAACGGGCCATCGGCGATCCGGCGTACCACCACTCCCATAGCCGCCACCGCTGCCCGCATCCCTTCGGGAATGATGGCGACCGCCACCCCGGCGATAGCTAGCGGAATCGCTTCGAAAAGTGAAGGCACCTCATGCACCCGCGGCGGCGGCAACCCCGACCTTTCGAAGGCGGACAGCAACCCTGCTTGCAGGCCATGGGTCCGCACTGAAATCGGCGGCAGCGCTATCGACTCAGCCGCGATCATGGCCAGCGTGATTGGATCGGGGCTGGCCGAAAACCGTTCCGGGAGCGCAGCTACGAGCGGGACCGTCCCCAGGTTGTCGGCGCTCAGTTCACCCCGGTGAAAATCCCGCAGATGGTCAGTCGATGCGGTGGCCACCAGGGCCACATCCACCTCGCCCGCCAAAATAAGCTCGAGCAGTTCGCCGGCATTACGCTCCCGCACCGACAGCACCACCCTCGGGGCCGCCGAGGTAAAGGCCTGCAAGATGGGCGGGGCCAGCCGCCATGCCAGCACCGGGGCGATCCCGACGTTGAGCGATCCGGTCGCGCCGCTCTCCATGGAGCGCACCGTGACCCGGAGATCCTCCACCTCGCTGAGAATCCGCTCGGCCTGGTCGCACAGGTAGAGCCCGGTGGGGGTGAGCGTCACCCCTCGGGAACTGCGGTCGAACAAGGTCGATCCCAGTTCGCGCTCCAGTTGGGCGATGGCCGCGCTCAATGAGGGCTGGCTCATCCGCAACAGCGGAGCGGCTCTGGAGAACGATCCCGATTGGGCCACCTGCAGCGCATACGCGAGGTGTCGCAGCTCCACGACCTGCCTCCCGTCGGGCTCGGGATCGACGCTCATCCTCGGCGCGTCACTGGGTCCGAACCTAGCCGAGATTGTCCGGGCCGGGGTCGACTTCAGCAACTCCGGTGAGGACGGCCATCGCCCCTCGGGCCACCTCCAGCCCGTCGGTGTAGGTGGTGCGCCAGATAGCGAGCCGGTCCGCCACCGGCGCCGGCAGCACCGGGCGGGTGAAGGTCTCCACCCCCCAGCGGCCGCGATAGCCCAGGCTCAGCGCCGTCCGGATCACCCGGTCTAGGTCGATCAGGCCACCGTCGAGATAGCCACGGCCCGACTGGCCCAGCTCCAGATAGCCCAGGTGCGGCAGCGCCACCCGCAGGGCTGCGGTGAGATCGGCCTCCTCGATCCCCATGTGGTAGCTGTCCAGATGAATCCGCAGCATGGATGAACCACTGGCCGCGACAAAGTCGACTGCCTGCTCCGCGGTGTTGATCAGGGCGGTCTCATACCGGTTGAGCACCTCAAAGGTCATGCTGACCCCTCGGGCAGCCGCCTCATCGGCGACGATCCCGACGGCGCGGGCCGCCCGCTCGAAGGCGGCCGGTTCGGGCAGCGCCGCCGTCGGGCCGAAACAGCCGTAGGGAACGCCGTTGAGCTGGTCAGCCCCCAGGATGGTCGCGGTGTCCACGGCCCCGCGGAGAGTGGCCAGGCCGCGGGCGGCAATGGCTGGATCGGCCGAGCTCACATCGGCATCCGGGGTCTGACCGCACATGGCAATCGGCGCGATCTCCGCTGCGGCAAGGACGTCAGCCGCCGCGTGCAGGTCGACCCCGGTCAGATCCCAGCGCGGCACCACCACCCGGCGATAGCCCGCCTCCCGCAGCGAGGTGAGCACTCCGGCGAGTTCGGCCCCCGTTGCTGTCGGCGCGATACCGCTGAGCTGGAAGGCAACATCAAGCATCAGTCGAACCGGGGCGGGTCGAAGCGTTGCTTGAACGCCGAATAGCCCTCTTCCACCTGCACCACCGAGCCGGTGATCGCGCTGGCCTCATCAGAGGCCAGGAAGGCCACCGTATTGGCGATCTCTTCGGGTTCGGTGAGCTTGCCGGTGGCCTGCTGGCTTTGGAACAGGTCGGTGTAGGCGGGGCCGAGTCGTTGGATCATCGGAGTGTTCACCCGGCCCGGCGTGATGGCCACCACCCGGATCCCATGCGGGCCGAGTTCGTAGGCAGCCGAGCGGGTGAAGGAGATCACCGCCGCCTTCGCCGCCCCATAGGTGAGTGCATTCTCGGCCGCCGACTCGCCATAGATCGACGAGGTGTTGATGATGACGCCGCCGGTGCCCTGGGCGACGAACTGGTGGGCGGCGGCGAGGATGCCGAAGTACACCGAATCCTGGTCGGCTCGGATCATCGGGAAGTAGTCCACCTCGGGCTCTTGCTCCAGCAGCGGGCGGCCGCCGGCGATACCGGCATTGTTGAACAGCACATCGAGTTTGCCGAAGTGGGCAACGGTATCAGCCACCATCTGCCGAACCTGGGCGTAGTCGGACACGTCGACGGCCAGGGCCAGGCCCGCTCCGCCGGTCGCGACCACCTCATCGATCACTCTCTGGCTCGCGGCGTGGTCGAGATCGGCGACGACGACCTTCGCCCCCTCGGCCACGAACTTGGACACGGTGGCCCGGCCGATTCCACCGGCACCGCCGGTGATGATGGCTACCTTGCCAGCGAGTCTCATGCTTCTCCTCGATCGGGGTCGGGGCCGCACTTGAGCACGACCTTGGGGTGTGCGCCGGACATGTGGGTGGCGAACGCTTTGGCGGCATCCTCAATGTCGAAAACTGCCCGGGTGAGGTCGGCCACATCCAGGTGTGGGAGCAGTTGTAGCGAGCGGGGGAAGGTGTAGGGGGAGACGAAGGCTCCGGTGAGGGTGAGTTCGCGCCGGTAGAGGTATTCGGACAGGTCGAGGGGTAGCCGGAAATCCGGCGGATACATCGCCCCATAGAGCACCATGCCGCCGCGGGTGGCCAGCGCGAGCAGGCCTTCGAGCGCCCGGGTGGCCCCGGAGGCGTCCACCACCAGGTCGTAGCCGAGTCCACCGGTGATCTGATCAGCGCGGCCCGCCTGATCCTCAGCGATCGGGTCTATCACGGCATCGGCGCCACTCGCCAAGGCCATGGTGCGCCGTTCGGCGATAGGTTCTATCAAGGTCAGGCTGGTGGCCCCTTGTTTCTTGAGGATCTGCAGGGCCAGTTGGCCGATCGGGCCACCACCGCAGATGGCGACCCGGTCCCCCACCCGGATCCGGGCCTTATCGGCCAGCCGGACCGCGACCGACACCGGTTCGAGAAGGCACCCGGTGAGCAGCGGCACCTCCTCGGGGAGCCGGTACACCTGCGACTCATGCCAGACCACCTCCTGGCTCATCCCGGGGCGGCGATACTCCATGGTGTACTCGCAGAACTGTTGCCGACCATCCAGACAAGGCCGGCAGGTACCGCAGTAGCGCTGGAAATTGCAGGCCACCCGGTCACCCACCTGCAGCCCGGTGCGGGTGGCCCGCTCCCCCAGCTCGGCCACCACCCCGGAGATCTCATGTCCGATGCCCCAGGGGAGTTCCCGGCGGACGTAGCCTTCGGCCAAATGCGGATCCGAACCGCAGATCGCGGCATAGGCCACCCGGATCCGGACATCTTCGGGGCCGAGCGGTTGGGCCGGGAAGTCAACCACCTCGATCGTCCCGCGGTCAGCCTCCTCGGCGGCCCGCAGGCTGCCGTACTTGGTGATGGCGACGGTTCTCATCGGCTGACTCCGGCCACCCGCCGGGCGGCTTCGAGGGTGTGGGAAAGCCCGTAGCCATGTTTCTCGCGGAGTTCCACATCGGAGCCGAACCCGGGGAAGACCTGCGGGATGCCGAGCCGCTCGAAGGCGTTCAGCTGGGTTCCGGTGTCGAGGACTAGGTCGGCGATCTTGGTGGCCAGGCCACCGTAGGCGAGGTGATCCTCCAGGACGAGGAAGCGGCCGTCGGTTTCAGCGGCACAGCGCAGTACCAGGTCGGCATCGAGCGGTTTGATGGTGAACATGTCGATCACCCGAACCTGGATGCCCTCTGCGGCCAGGGTTTCCGCAGCGGTCAGGGCTTGCGGCAGGGTGGTGCCGTGGGTGAACAGGGTGAGGCCGTCACCATCGCGGGCGGTGATCCCCCGGCCGAGGGTGATCTGGGTCTGTTCGAGGTCGTAGATGACCGGCTCGGCTTTGCCGACGCCGAATCTCAGGTACAGCGGGCCGGTCATGGTCATCGACTGGCGCAGGATCTCGCCGACCACATGCGGGTCGACGACCGAGACCACGGTCATGTTGGTGAGTGCGGTCATCAGCGCGATGTCTTCCAGTGCATAGTGGGTGGATCCACCGTTGCCGACCAGGCCACCGTGGGATCCGACGATCTTCACCGGCAGGTTCGGGTAGCAGACATCGGTCCGGATCTGCTCCAGCGAGCGCATGCTCAGGAACGGCAGCATCCCCGACACCACCGGGATGGCGCCGTCATAAGCCAGGCCGGCGGCCAGGGTTACGCTGGCCTGCTCGGCCAGCCCTACGTCCAGGAATCTGTCGGGGAACTGCTGCCGGAACTGGGTGAGGTTGCCGCCGATGTCGGGGGTGACCACCCACAGCTGGGGATGGTCGGCGCCTAGCTCGGCCAGGGTGGTGTCCACCACGGCCCGGGTGGAGACGGTGACCTTGTCGGGGGCGAGGACGGTGGCGGTCATCGTTGCGGCTCCTTCTCGGTGGCGGTGGCGTTGAGGGAGGTCAGGGCCCGGTCTAGATCCGCATCGGTGAGGCTGCCGGCATGCCAGCCCAGCTGGCCTTCCATGAAGTCGACGCCCTTACCTTTGAGGGTGTCGGCGATCACGACCGTGGGGCGCTCGGCGTCGGGATCGGGGAGGGTGTCGATCACGTCCATGAGGGCCGCCATGTCGTGGCCGTCGACCTGGACCACGTTCCAGCCGAAGGCGGCCCATTTATCAGCGTAGGGCTCCAGCATGATCAGCTCCTCGGAGCGGGTGGTCATCAGCATGTGGTTGCGATCCACGAAGGCCACCAGGTTGCCCAGCCGGTAGCTACTGGCGATCAGCGCGGCTTCCCAGATCGATCCTTCGCCGGATTCGCCGTCACCGAGCAGCGTGAAGACCCGATGCGGAGCGCCCTGCTGCCGGGCCCGCAACGCCAGCCCGGTGGCCAGTGGGAACCCGTGGCCCAGCGATCCGGTGGAAACCTCCACCCCGGGGAGCTGCACTTTGCACGGGTGCATACCGTAGGCGCTGTCGAGCTGACCATAGGTGGCTTCGATGTCGGCGTAGCTGAAGAAGCCCCGCTGGGCCATGGTGAGGTACATGCAGACCGCAGCATGCCCCTTGCTGAGCACGAACCTGTCGCGCAACGGGTGGGTGAGGTTGGCCGGATCGATGGCCATCCCGTAGTGGAACAGCACGGTGAAGATGTCGGCCGCGGACAGGTCCCCGCCCAGGTGAATCGGGCCGGGATAGCTGTGGCTCAGCCGCATCAGCGACCTCCGCAGTTCGGTGGCGGTCGTGCGCAGCGTGTCTGCGTCGGTGCCGCGGGTCAAGAGCGCTTCACGACTCATGGGGTTCCTCCTTGAACGACTCACCGCGAACCTAGCAGAAATGAGTTTAGTTGTAAACCCGTTCTATGCTAAACTTCCACTCGACCCAAGGAGGCGTCCCATGCCCGCTGACCCCGCACCCCTCACCACGGACCTCTACCTAGATGGCGAGCCCCGGCCTACCGACGACGTCCTCACCGTCGCCGACCCCGCCTATGCCGACCGCATCGTCGGCCATGCCGCCGCCGCCACACCCGAGGATGTGCACGATGCCGTGACGGCGGCGCGCGCCGCGTTCCCCGACTGGGCGAGTCGTCCGGTGACCGAGCGGGCGGCCGCGCTCAGCGCCGCTGTGGCCATGTCGGATGCCGATCATCGCGCCGACGCCGAACTGCTGACCCGAGAGAACGGCAAAGTCCTCGCCGAATCGATGCGAGACGTCTCCATGCTGGCCCGCCGTACCGGTCAGGTCACCAGCCTGGCCGACCGGGTCGACGATAGGGAGGTGCTCGACCCGGAAGCCGGGTTCCCGACCCGGACCGAGATCGGCTGGCAGCCGTTGGGGGTGGTCACCATCATCGTGCCCTTCAATTGGCCGGTCGGGATCTTGTCCACCGCCCTCCCCCATGCCCTGCTCGCCGGAAACACAGTGATCGTGAAGCCACCCCCCTCCGCGCCGCTGGCAACCACCCGGATCGTGCAGCGCATGGCCACCGGACTGCCTCCGGGCGTGCTCAACGTGATCACCGGCCCAGATGCCGCAATGACCGGGCTGGTCCGCAATCCAGATATCGCCAAGATCTGCTTTACCGGCTCCACCGCCGGTGGGCGCAAGATCATGGAGCTCGCGTCCGGATCGCTCACCCGAGTCACCTTGGAGCTCGGCGGCAACGATCCGGCCCTGGTCTTGGCCGACGCCGAACTCACCCCCGAACGGCTGGATCGGATGTTCGCGGCGATCTACACCTCCACCGGACAGGTCTGCATGAACATCAAACGGTTGTTCGTGCACCGCTCTCGGTATGCCGAGGTCGTCGGCGCCCTCACCGAACGTCTCCAGCGTGTCCGGCTCGGGCATGGGCTGGATCCCCAGACGACGATGGGGCCGCTGCACACTACCCGGCAGCGGGACTTCACCGCATCGCTGATCGCGCAGGCCCAGCAGTCCGGTGCTGAGGTTCATCAGTTCGGGGAGTTGCCCGGCGGTGACCAGGCGGGCGGAAACTTCCTCCGGCCCGCCCTGGTGCTCGACCCCGATCCTGCGCTAGACGTGGTCACCGAGGAGCCCTTCGGGCCGGTGGTGCCGGTGTTGCCCTTCGACGATGCCGAGGCGGCACTCGCCCAGGCCAATGCTGGCTGGGCGGGGCTAGGCGCCTCGGTGTGGACCGCTGACCGGAACCAAGCCCTGGCCTACGCCCGCCGACTGGTCTGCGGCTACGTGTGGCTCAACGACCACGGTTCGCCACGGTTGGATCTGCGAGCCCCCTTTGGCGGCATGAAACAATCTGGAATCGGGCGCGAACAGGGAATCGCGGGCATTCGCTCCTTCCAGGACACCCGCGCCATCGCCGAGCTGATAGAGGATGGATCATGACCAAATCGGCTCGGGCCACCAACGCCGCCGGCAGACCACAGCTGACGGCGATGCAGCGGCCGCTGGAGCGGACCGACGTCATCACCGAACCCCTCACCGATGTGCTCGACGAGCAGGAGTTCACCCCGCGATTGTTGGCCCTGCTCTCCAATGCGCTGGTGTGGGCGCAGTCCCGAGCCTTCAGGGAGGAGCTGGGTCTGGCCACCAACGAATGGCGGGTGCTATCAGCGCTGGCGTCACAACCAGGCCTGTCGGCGTCGGAGATCTCCGAAGCCCTGTCAGTCAACAAGGCGGTGGTCTCCACCAGCGTGAATGCGTTGGCCTCGGCCGACTACGTCGTGCTGGTCGATGGCCCGCGCAATACCCGGCCGATGTACCTCACCGAGGCCGGGAAAGCGGCCCATGATCGGATGTTGCCGATCGCGCTGCGCGGCCAGCAGCTGATCGACGCTGAGCTGGGGGCCGACGGCCGCCGAGAACTCAACGCGCTCCTGCAGAAGCTCACCGAACGCGTCCGGCGTTCATCGGAGAGCACAAGAGGGCTACAGGCCAAGGATGACCAGTGATGCGGCCGCGCACCCAGCCAGGAGCACCAGATCGGGGATCCGGGTCCTCAGGTGTACCCAGGTGAGCACCATCGTCGCCACGGCCAGCACGATCAGGACTGGCTGGGCGGCGAACCCGGCCTCGGCGGCCACCGTGGTGGCGACGTCGAACATGGTGGCTGACACGGTGACCAGAAGCCCGCAGATAACGGGCAGGATGTAGATCCCGATGTTGACCATAATCGGATGATCTTTCAGGCGCTCATAGCCGCCCAGGACCAGCACCGCCACCAGGCTGCACGCGCCGATCACTATCAGCGCGGTGGCCCCGGCAAGCAGCCAAGCGGTGGCCGGCCCGGTGTCGGCACCCAGGAGATAGCCCATTCCGGCAGCTACCTTGACCAGGATCGGGCCAGGCAACGCGTTCGCAATCGGCACCAGCTGCGTGTAGAAGGCGGTCTGGTCCACCAGCCCTGAAGCCACGAAGAAGCCATCGGCCACACCGATGTAGGCCTCACCGCCGCCGAAGGAGGTGACCGACGACAGCGCCAACAAGAAACCGGCCGTCAGCCCTTCCCCGCCCCCAGTGGCGATGAAACCGATCAACCCCACCACCGTCATCGCGGCGAAGGCGACAGCCGCCTTGATCGTCTTGCCGTGATCCTGCGGCGGGCTCGACTGCGACCGACCCAGATCCAGGTCCGCGGCCTGCGGCCGGATCACACTCACCGCCACGATGACGAGCAGGGCGGCCACGATCAGCTGCACCGCGTTCAGTCGGGGCACGGTGACGTGCAGTTCGGCACCGACGAGTGCTCCGGCCAAGCTGAGCAGTTCACCGGCCCCGGTGATCACCGCCGCGACCGCAGTGATCCCGACGAAGCGGAGCCGTCGCGTTCCCGCGTGGGCATGCACCTTGTGGATATAACCGATCAGCAGGACCACGATGAACGCGGTGATCCCCACCGACGCCCGGGAGACCAGCGTCACCGCGCCGGGACCGAGTGCCTCCGATCCGGCTAGCAACCCCAGGGTGCCGAGCACGCCGGGCAGGGCCACCACCAGGGCGGCGATGACCGCCAGCCCCCAGCCACCCACGGTGATTCCGGCAGCTGCGGCCAGCTTGACCGGGAGTGCTCCGGGGGTGATATTCGCCACGATGGTGTGCCGACGGTACTGGGTTTCCCGGAGCAGCCCCCGTCGCCGGACGAGCTCTCGCTCGGTGACCGGGATCAGCGCGCTCCCACCGCCGAAACCTATGGCTCCCACCGTTGCGAGGCCGATGAACAGACTTATGCGGCGCGCCCGGGTCGGCGGCGGCACTGTTGGCTCAGTGGTGGGGCTCACCACCTCATCGTCGCGCACCGCCGGCATCTCCTGCTCGCATATGCACTGATTCGAGGCCTCGCGGCACCAGCGGGATCACCTCAAGGTCCGCTGGCACGGAGAATCTCCCGGGATAGGCGCCAGCATCCCGAAACCAGGATTCTTGGGCACCGGTACGCGGAACCAGGTGATGCAGGGCCAGCTGCCGGGCTCCGGCTTCGGTAGCAATCCGGATAGCATCCCTGGGCGACGTGTGCGCCGCATAGTGATGATCCCGTACCGCTTCGGCGGCCTCGGACCGATCCGCCGCATACTGCTCCTCCACCCAATCGAAGTCGAGGGCTTCGTGCAGGAGCAAGTCGGCCTGGTGGGCCAAGCGCACCAGATTGGGCGTCGGCCCGGTGTCGCCCGACACCACCAAGACTCCACCGTCGGTCTCGAACCGAAACCCGAAGGCGGGCGCCAGTGGGGCGTGCTTGACCAAGGTCGCGGTCACTCGAACCGCCTCATCCTCAAAGATGGGAAATGGCGCCACGTCGGGGGTGGGGTTATCGTTGGCATGAAAACCGACCTCGGCGGGGATCTGGATCTCCTGCGGGTGGAACCAATCCAGCGGGGTTGACTTGAGGGAGTCGAGTTTGCGGTCGTTGAGGTCGGTGGCGAAGGCCCGCATCAGGTAGTCGACGGTGCCGCCAATCCCCGGGGTCGGGTCTTCTGGAAAATCCGGCGCCACCGGACGGGTGGAGCGCGGACTCACCTGCGGGAGCACTCCCCGCGGGCCAGGCCCGATGATGGGGATCCGATGGGTGGCGGTCACCGGCATCCGCATGATGGAGAAGATCATGAGTGCGCCGAGGTCAACGATGTGGTCCGAATGCAGATGGGTGATAAAGATCCCGCGCAGGCTGTCGAACCGGCGTCCGGCCCGGACCAATTGGCGGCCCACTCCCGACCCTGCGTCGATCAGGTAGGTGCGGTCACCGATCACCAGGGCGGTGGCGATGCCGGTCCGGTCCCCGGAGCGGTCCCAGACCGGACCGCCCCCGGTGCCCAGAGTGATGGCATAGGGTGCCGAGCTCATGCCGCTCCCGCTCCACTCGCCGCCGGCTGCTTGGCCTGCTGGATCAAGTCGAAGACCTCGGCCCGCAGTTCACCGTAGCGGGGCAGATTCTTGGTCTCCACCTGATGCCGCTGGGCTGGCAGTTCCACAGCCAGATCGCGAGCCACCTTGGCGGGGGCTCCGGAGAGCACCACCACCCGATCGCCCATGTAGACCGCCTCGTCGATGTCATGGGTGACGAAGAGCACAGTCATCTGCAACCGGCGACTCATCGCCAACACTAGATCTTCCAGCTCGATCCGGGTCTGGGCATCGACGGCGGCAAACGGCTCATCCATGAGGAGCACATCGGGCTGATAGGCCAGGCCGCGGGCAATGGCCGCCCGCTGCTGCATCCCGCCGGACATCTCCCAGGGATACAGGTGCCCTTTGCCCGCCAAACCGACATTCTCCAGGGCCTCGGCGATGATGCCGGGCCGCTCACCCTTGGGGAACTTGTCCTTCTGCAGGGGGAGTTCGATGTTCTTCTCCACGGTCAGCCAGGGCAGCAGGCTGCGGGAGTAATCCTGGAAGATCACCGCCAGCTTGGCTGGTGGTTCGGTGACCGTCTGTCCCTCAAAGATCACCTGGCCGCTGGTCGGTTCGGTGAGCCCGGCGATGCACTTCAGCAGGGTCGTCTTTCCCGACCCGGACGGGCCAACGACACAGACGAACTGGCCCTTCTCGACATCGAAATCGACCCCGTCCAGAATCTGGGCGTGGGAGTCGGCGGTGGTATAGGCCTTGCCGAGTTTTTCGACGGCCAGGATCTGTTCGTTCATGAGTAGCTCACTTTCTAGAGAAGGGGGTCAGGCGGCGCCGGTCGCGGCACGCATCCGGATTTGCCAGCGCATGACCCGCCGTTCGATGAGGACGAAGATCTGGGTGAGGAGATAGCCGAGCAGGCCGAGCATGATCGTGCCTGCCCAGGTCTGGGCAACCTTGAACAGCTGCTGGGACTCAAGCACGAAGTAGCCCAGCCCCCGGGTCGCGCCGACCATCTCGCTGACCACAATCAGGATGATCGAAATTTGCAGGGATACTCGGTAGCCGGCCACGATCTGCGGGCTGGCCGCGGGGATCACCACCCGGCTGATGTTCTGCCAGCGGGTGAGCCGGTAGCAGCGCACCATGTCGCGCACCTGGGTGTCCACGCTGCGGACCCCGTCGATGGTGTTGAGCAGGGTGGGCCAGACGGCACCGATGGCGATCAGCGCGATGCTCATGTTGGAGCCGATCGAGAAGATCACCAACACCACCGGGATCAGCGCCGGCGACGGCAGGGATCGCAGGAAGTTGATGATCGGGGTCAGGAACGCTCGGATGGCGGCACTGCGACCCAGGATGACGCCGAAGACGGTGCCACCAATCAGCGCAATCGCCAGGCCGATGGCGAAGTTGCTCAGCGTGGGGAGCAGGTCAGCGGCAAATCGGGGCCCGAGGATCCACTCGTTGACGATTTCCGACAGGATCACTGGCAATGGCGGGAAGTACAGCGATGGGTTCGTGGTACTGGTGACCCACCAGGCCGCCACGATCGCTATCGGTAGCCAAACCCGCATCAGGAACAGTTGGATGAAGCTCACGGTGCGGGTCATCAGGAAGCCACCCGCTCTCGCTGTGAGGGGTGCCAGAACAGCAGCGGCTTGTCGATCAGGGTGAGGACGGCATTGAGGGCCAGACCGAACAGACCCATCGCGACGATCAGGGCATACATTCGGTCGAGCAACCCGTTGACCTGGGCGGTCGACAGCATCGACCCGAGCCCGGGGATCCCGATGATGTACTCGGTGACGATGGCCACCACCAGCGCCATGGTCACCGAGATCCGCAGACCGGTCATGGCGAACGGGGTGAGGCTGGGGATCACGATCCGGCTGATCCGCTGCCACGCCGACATTCGGTAGACCCGGGCCACGTCGAGAGCCACCCCGGACACCTCGCGCAGGCCATAAACCAGCTGGGTGAGCATTGGCCACAGCGCAGCGAACACCACCAGGATGAGCTCCACGTTCTTGGTCGGCCCCCACAGCAAGATTGCCAGCGGGATCAGCGCCACCGGCGGAATCGGCTTGAGGAACTCGATCGGGAACCAGGTGGATTCCCGGATGAACCGGCTTCTATCGATAGCCAGCGCCATCAGGATCGCGATCACCTGGACGATAGCCACCCCGAGGAGCGCTATCAGCAAGGTGGCCCCGGTGGCGGCCCAGAAATCTGGGTTGATCATGAGCCGGCCGAACGCGGCAGCCACCTCCAGTGGCGGCGGCACCGCATTGACAGATAGCAGTCCGGTCGAGCTGGCCACCTGCCACAGGACCAGCACGCTCGCCAGTCCGGCCAGGCCCAGGAGGGTTTCATCCCGCCGGGTGAGCCGACGCGGCCTGGGCTGAGCGACCCGCCCGGCGGTGGGCGCTACCGCGGTACGCACAACCCCCCCTGTGGGTTTCTCCACTGCAACAGCCATGGCCCACTCACTCCTGCCAGACGAAGGTGGAAGCCTCGAGCTTCTCGTCGATCAGCTCCAGGTCGAACATCGCATCCACCATGATCTGGATGCCCTCGGGGTCGACCTGGCCGACGAAGGCCGGCAGGTTGATATCGGAGGCCATCTCCGGATCCAACTCCAGCCGCTCCACCATCAGGTCGCGCACCACATCGGGGTTGGCCTCGGCATAGTCGTTGGCATCGATCATGGCGTCGTACATGCGTTTCACAACGTCAGGGTTGCCTGCCACGTACTCATTGCTGGCCACCAGCACCGCATCGGTGAATCCGGCCGGGACCATTTCCACTCCGGGAACCCGATAGATATTGAACGCCAGTGAAAATCCGGCCCGCTCTGCCATCACCAGGAAGGGCTCTGACACCATGCCAGCATCGATGCTGCCATTTTCGAGGGCGGGAATCTGCTCATTGAGATTCATCACCACCCATTCGATATCGCTGGGGTTGCCGCCATCCTTCGCGACCGTCGCCATCACCCCGACATAGGGGCCGGAGCCAACCGCGTTGGTGGCGATGGTCTTGCCCGCCAGGTCCGCCGGACGGGTGATATCACTGCCGGCGGGGACGACGATTCCGTCGTCGGGGTTCATCGGATCATCGCTTTCGGCCTGCACACCAGCGACTATCTGAAGCGGCATATCGGAGTCGACTGCGGTGATCATGGGCGCGGTGGCGGCATTGGCGAACTGCATCTGTCCGCTCAGCAACGCGGGTGCGGAGCTGGCAAAGTTCGGGGCTTGGGTGATCTCCACCTCCAGGCCGTGTTTGGCGAAAATGCCTTGGTCCTCGGCGATCCACAGCGGCACTGCTGCGGTGGTGAACACGGCGCCAACGGTCACCTTGATCGGACCATCACCCTCGGCTCCGGTGCTGCCAGGGCTGGGGCTGCCCCCGGCGCACCCGGCGGCGGTGAGCGCGAGCGTAGCGGCGGCAACACTGAGACTCAATCGGCTAACAACTCGTCTCATGGGGGTCTCCTCATGCGGTGGTGCGGAGCCAGCCGGTCTGACAAATCGACGCACCGTTGCGGTAAACCCCAGCATTCATGAATGGCTATCCATCCGGAAGAACCAAATTTCCTATCCTGGCCATAGCCAGTGCCTATAACGGCTCATCACAAAGCAGGGTGTCGGTGTGGGCTGAGCGTGGCCGGCTCGGGCCGGATCAGGCCGAGGCACTCACGCGGGTCGCGGTCTCCGGCCGGATGGGGGACGTCTTGGTCGGCCCAGCCGGCGCGGGCAATACCACATGGGAAATCTGACGCCAATGGCAGGGAGTGGGCGGGCTGCTGCCACGAGCCGATGAGCGGTATGCGATCGTCGGCTGTCAGACCAAACCGGGGCTGAGGCGTTTGATGTCGGTGTAGAGGCCTCGGAGTGCCGAGTCGGACATGTCGATGATGGGTTCGTACATGAATGAGTTCACGTGGATGTGGATGAAGGGGTTGTTGATGTGCTCGGCTTGGCTCAGCACGACCTTAGATTCGCTCTTCTGCGCCATGAAGCAGCGATCGTAGCTGACAACGCCGCGACTCCTAAGTCGTGGGTCTTGGGTCGGTCGGTGTGATCGACGGGTAGGGTCGCGATGTGAGTCGTGGGCGTCGAGTGGGCGGAGTGGTTGTTGCCGGTGCATTCGTGCTGGCGGTCTCAGGGTGCTCGTTGGACTCGTTGATCTGGGGCTCTGACGGAGCTGGAGTGATCGAGACCACGGAGCAGTTGATCGTGGCCGCGACGGCGGGGGAGGCAGGGTCGTTCGTCTGCGAGGACCACGATCCCGAATTGCGGGAGCCCGAGGATTGGGAGGGGCTCTCGGCTGAGGAACCCGAGCGGTTCGTCACTGAGTATTGGCCGGATCAAGCGCCCCTCGAGCCGGCATGGAGTATCAACCTGTCATTGCCCGCGGATCGCGTCGCTGCCGGGGTTGAGTACCCCGGTGACGTGTTCTATCGCGAGACCGATGACGGGCTCTGCCTAGTCGATGTCGCCTGGTGGACGGTAGAAGGCTGACTCCCTGGCGCGGTCTTGGGAGTCCGAGGACGGTTGATCCGATCGCGAGATCGAGGACGCCGACGGTGTCGGAGAGGAGGAAGTGATGCGCTCGACGGTTCCGATGGAAGGCAACCCGTGGCCGCACGACATGGTGATCACGGTCGAGGACGGTTCCCAGCAGCTGCTGGAGTTGCTCTGGTTGCGTGAGGCCTGGGGTCTGCAGCCGGTGGGTGATCTGCCGCCGCGGCTGGTGGACGAGCCTGAGCGAGCCGGGGACTCCGATGACCGGGAGGCGTGGGAGACGGCCTGGCCCGAGGTGTGGCAGGAGGCTGCGAACCACGCCGCGGTGTTGGTGGAGCCGTCCATGTTCGAACAGCTCCAGCGCACCGGGAACGGGTCGCTGGAGCGGGCGGAGCTGCTGCGACGGATGGTCGGGCCGACCTGGCGTGATCGATTCGGTGACGACGCGTTCGACGAGCACTACCAGGAGTGGACGCGGCGTCATTTCGAAGCGCGCAGCTCCCCGGCCCGAGTATCTCCCGCCCCTGCGGCGGCTCCGTCTCGCCCGGCTTCAACGAGGGGTGGTAGGCGCGCTGCCCGGAGATGCGCGCGGAGGTCAGGATCGACTTCACCGTCGTCGGGTACCACACCGACCTCGTGCCCGTCCCCGCGCGTGGTGAGGGCATCCCGGACTCCCAGGTGCCGTCCTCAGCCCATCGGTTGAATCGCTTGTAGATCGAGTTCCACTTCCCGAACCGTTCCGGCACGTCCCGCCACGGCGCTCCGGTGCGGTACTTCCACGCCATCCCCTCGACAGCAAGTCGATGATCCGTCCACGGCCGCGACCGCCCAGTCGCCGTCGGCATCAACTGCTCCATCACCGACCACGCCTCGTCAGAGATCTCCTATCGCGTCACCGTTCAAGACTCGCCCAGCCCGCCGCAAAACCACTTGATCAACACGGCCTAGAACCACGCGGCGGTGAGGGTTTCGGCGGTGTTCCAGGTGTCCTGCTCGCGGGTTGGGTTGTAGGACTCTGCTGAGGATTTGGCAACGTGGTTTCGGTCGATGTACGCCCCGGTCGGTGCGTCGATGATGCCCAGCGCGGCATCCGCCAGGTATCTCCCTGCTTCTGCCGGGGAGGTCGCCAACGGTGTCGCTGTCAGGAGCGGCATGATCCGGCGCATGGCGAACCGCGAGAACGAGTCGGCGTCGCGGGCGAGGTCGGTGCCCGGCACGAAACCTGGGTTGTAGCCCACCACTGAGATACCGGTTGGAAAACGCCTGGCGTACTCGTGCACGAGGTAGATCGCCGCGAGCTTGCTGGTTGAGTATGCCGTTCGCCCCGCAGTGGTGCTCTCGGGGTTCGGGAACGCCCCGACGCGGGCGAGCGCATCGGGCGGGAACCAGCGTGGCCCCGGCACCATGCCGAGGTTGTGCCGGAAGTCGCCGAAGTGGGTGTCGCTGACGGTGATGACGATTCTCGCCGGGGTCTGTAAACGGTCGTGGAGGCGCTGCACGAGCACATGGCCTGCGAGCACGTTGACGGCGAAGGTTGCCTCGAAGCCGTCGCCCGTCTCTGTGAGGTCGTTGGTGTACTGGATTCCTGCGTTGCAGACCAGCGCGCGCAAGGGTGGCAGCTCACCCGTATCGAGCCGTCTTGCGACCTCCGCAGCGGCATTGGCGACGCTGCGCAAGGAGGCGAGGTCGGCGCGGATTACCGACACATTCTGGCCACTTGCGGCCAGATCACCGACGGGGCCACGGGCCAGGATCACCAGATGCGTGTCGGGTGCCTCGGCGAGGATGCGCTTGGCGGCGATGCGCCCGATACCGCGGCTGGCCCCGGTCATCACGATCGTCTGCTCCACGATCGTCACCCCCCCGTTGCTGGTCGTCGCGACCGGCCTCGTGGATGATGGCTCGGATCAGCAGGGCCGCGTCGCCCTCCGGTCACAGGTCGCACCCGCCCGCTGCAGGAGCCGATGCGTCCACGGCGGCATCGAACGCGATGCGGGCCAGAACGGTGCCCACCACCAGCCTCGCTGCAGAGGAGGCATCCGTAGCGACTCGCTCGCCGCGCGCTCGCGCACGTTCCAGGATCGCATCGAGGTGTTCGCGCACCGGATCGAAGATGCTCTTACGCACGATCCCCGCCAAATCCGGGTCATAGGCCGATTCACCCCCCCGCCGACGACGAACAACTTGCGCCGACACTCCTGCTGCGAACAACTTGCGCCGACACTCCTGCTGCTGCGAGCCGGTCGGACAACTCTTGGAACAGGGCGCGTACCCCGTCCGCGTCAAGCTGCCCGCCACTCGTCATGCCCTCGCCAAAGACCGGGAGGTGATCAGAATCCCACGCTGTCGGAATGCTTCGGGGCTTTCCTGGTCTGCGTCGGCATGGAAGATCGCCGGAACGGCCGGATACCAAGCTTCGGTGTGCCGTGACGCATCGAGCGCCCAGCGGGGTGTCTGCCAGCCGTCACGCTCGGCCAGGTGTTCGGCGAGCGCGGCATCGACCTCGACCGCGCCCGTGTGGGGCGGCTCGGCGGTGAACACCCCAGCCGCGAGGTCAGGCCCGCCTCGGCGGAGGGGGGAGGTGTAGTCGTCCAGGGTTTGCAGGATGCCGAACCGCCAGCACTCGTCCAAGCTCTCGCCGCTAGTGAGGAGGGTGCGGCAGGCGATGGCGTTCTGCGCGGCAGTGTGGCGCACACCCACACTCCGGCTCGGCGCGGCCTCAGGGGTGGTGCGGGCAACATCCAGCAGCGCCGCGACTGATAGCACTTCACCTTGGAACAGCATGACCGCACCTCCTTTCTGCTTCCTATTCTCTCAGACGTGCCCGGAGAAGTCTCCCGTGCTACATGCCTCGCGCTGGCCCGTCGCGGCCTGGGTCAGTGCAGCGGGGGTCGCACTCGAACGGGTCATGGAGCTGTCGTGCCCGCTGAACGGCCTGCTCTCGCATCCGCTCCTGTTCGGTGTGCTTGGCCTCGATCAACGTGGCGGCCTCGTGGATGGGGAGGCTGCGCAACGACTCCGACAGGTCCGAGGTGTCGTGGATCGTTCGTCCTTCTCGCTGCTCAGTTTTCATCCAAGTTCTCGTATGCATGGCCTCGGTAGCCGCCTTGATGCACGCCCGTTCGACCGTTGCTGCGCCTGCCGCACCGATGGCGAAAGGCGCCAACTTCGAGGTACGACTTCGCACGACGGCGAGAACAGCCGGTATCCCGGTGAACGCCGACATGTCAACTAGTAGCCTGTCGCATTGCAGCCGGGCACTCGACGGGCGCACCGTAGAGTAGGCAGCAATGAGCATGACCTCGATGGGCGGTCCGCACGGCCGCCGGACCGGTGATCTCCGTTTGGAGGAATCCGCGCAGCGCCGCCGCAATGCCGAGGCGCCGCAGATTCCGCAGCTTCGGTCGCGGATCGTGGCCCTGTTCCGGCCCTACCAGCGCCGGTTGGTACTCACCGGGCTGCTGGTGGTGCTCGGCGCGGCCCTCGGGGTGATTCCGCCGTTGCTTGTGCAGCGGATTTTCGACGATGCACTCTTCCCGGTGGACGAAACCTCCCCGGATCTCGGGCTGTTGGGATCCCTGGTGGCGGTGATGATCGGGCTGTTCCTGGTGTCGGCGCTCCTGGGCGTCACCCAGACCTGGCTCACCGCGACCGTCGGCAACCGGGTG
>JBKEBU010000062.1:0-11950 GCA_047973325.1 Propioniciclava sp.
TCAAGGTCTGGTGGAATCGTTCGATTTTGCCCTGCGTCTGCGGGTGCCCAGGAGAGCCGTTCTTCTGACGGATCCCGAGCAAGGGGAGCAGGTATTCGAAGACGTTGCGGCCGCTGCCGAAGCGGGCGGTGTAGACGCGACCGTTATCGGTCAGGGTCGATGCTGGTGTGTCGTGGTGCTCGATCGCGGCCAGGAGGGTAGTGACGACGTCATCGCCAGTGGCCCGGGGTGTGGACGGTCGCCGACAGCAGGTAGCGGGAGTGGTCATCGAGCCAGTTCAGGATCTCGACGTCGCTGCCGTTGGCCAGGCGCCAGTGGGTGAAGTCGGACTGCCAGCATCCGTTGGGTTGCGCCGTTTCGAAGCTGGTCCACCACGAGCGGGGACGCTTGCGTGGCTCGGGTGTCACCAGGCCGGCTCGGGTCAGAATGGGGTGGATCGTCGCGGGCGATGGGGCGGCCGTGCCCTCGGTCTCGAGATGCCAGGCGATCGTGACCGGACCGGCGTCCATGCCGTCGCGGGTCAGCTTCCGCCGCAGCTGCACGATCCGATCCGCGACCTCCGGCGGGATTGCCTGCGGGCTCGACCTCGGGGCGCGGGATCGCGGCTCGACCGCTTCGATCCCACCGTTGTGGAAGCGAGCGAGCAGCAGGTAGATCTGCCGCCGCGACAGCCCGTACAGATCAGCAGCCTCGGACACCGACAGCTGCTTGGGGACGATCTTCAGAACCACGACCCGGTGCTTCGACATGCCCGGGACTGTGTCGTATGTCGCGAGACATCAGCGACATATCACCTGTGACATAGGTCGTGAGATCAGACACCCTTAGCTCCACACTTGAAGACGTACTAGTAGCGTGTCGCAGTTGAGATGTGTGGTACCGAGCGGCGTCAGGTGGGTTCTGGGCAAGACGGGGATCCGGAATCGATGCCGGGGTATCGGTGAGGATCAACGGCGCAGCCCAGGACTCACCTGGGGTCACGAATACAACAGATCAGCTGCGACACGCTACTAGCGACCCCTTAGGTTCCAGGGCCCGGGCGCACCCGACTACGCTAGGCACTGATCAATGCTGTCCTGTGCGAGGACGTGCCGGGCGGGATGAACCGCAAGCCCACATCTGGTGGGTGTACCTGGTCATCCGTCCCCAGATGTGGGGGACGCGGTTCGCCCGATCCGGTGCGCCACAGCCAGGGCATGATTGATCAGCGCATCCCTAGCCGCAGAAGGAGGGCTCCGCATGGTCAGCACCCCACGCCGAACCCGGCAGCGCAGTGCCGTCGCGCAGGCCCTCGACGGCACTGCTGAGTTTCGTACCGCGCAAGAGATCCACGATCTGCTCCGTCATCAAGGCGAGAGCATTGGCTTGGCCACCGTGTATCGCACGCTGCAAGGCCTCGCCGACGCCGGTGATGCCGATGTGGTCCGCACCCCCGATGGCCAAGCGGCCTATCGTGGCTGCGGCCAGGCGGACGGCCATCACCACCATCTGATCTGCCGGGAGTGCGGTCTGGCTGTAACCATCGAACTGGAAGGCGTCGAGACAGCTGTCGACGCCGTAGTCCGTCGGCACGGGTTCACCCAGGTGGGCCATGAGCTGGAACTCTTCGGCCGGTGTGCGCAATGTTCGGCCAAACCCTGACCCAGCGGGTTGGCCCGCCTCCAGGAGCCCCATCCCCAACACACCACCGAGATCGCCCAGGCCCACCCCCGACTGCGGCAGAATCGTCACGTGCCGACCTACCGTGATCAGGCCGTCGTCCTCCGTGCCCACAAGCTGGGCGAGGCGGACCGGATTCTCACGTTCCTGTCCCGAGATCATGGGAAGATCCGGGCGGTCGCGCGCGGGGTGCGGCGCACGTCCAGCAAGTTTGGGGCTCGGCTGGAACCTTTTAGTCATGTCGACCTGCAGTTTGCTACCGGCAGATCCCTCGATGTGGTCACCGAAGCGGTAACGCTGCACGCCTGGTCCCAACCGCTCGGCGGGGACTACCGGCGCTACACCGCCGGCCACGTCATCCTCGAAGCCGCCGAGAGGCTGGTCTTGATCGAAGGTGAGCCCGCCCGACCGCAGTACCGCCTCCTCACCGGCGCCCTCCAGGCGCTGACGTCCGGCACCAGCGATGGAGAGCGCCCGGCCACCATGGTGATGGACGCCTATCTGCTGCGCGCGCTGGCCACCGCCGGTTTCGCCCCCAGCCTGGCTACCTGCGCCAGCTGCGGTGCCGCCGGGCCCTATCAGGCATTCTCCCCATCCTTGGGCGGTACTGTGTGCACCCGGTGCCGACCACCCGGAACCCCCCGGATCACCCCGGCTGCCCTGGACTATCTCTCGGCACTTATCACCGGCGATTGGGCCGCGACCCGCAGCGTCACCACCGCCACCCAACGGGAGGCCTCCGGCCTGATTGCCACCTTCGTGAGCTGGCATACCGACCGGGGGCTGCGCACCCTGCACCACGTGGACCGCTGACGCCGGCTACGAGTAACGGACAACGGTGATCCTCCGGGTGTCGGTGTCTGCGGCCCGGCCTTCGCCGCCGGAGACATCGGCCTCGGCGACCTCGATGACATACTCCCCCGGGGCGAGCACCACCTCCACCGAGTATTCGGAGAACTCTTGCCCGACCGCGGTGGTAGCCCATCCTTCGGCCACCACGGTCCCCGCCAGATCACTGATCCGCCAGGGCAGGGTGGCCTCGAAGACGGCAGCGTCGCCAAGGATAGTCACCGGAGAGGTCACTGCAGCTCCATCCAGGGGAGCATCGATGGAGACCAGCACCCGGTCGTCAACAGCCGCACCCCGCGCCCGGGGTTCATCCCAGGTGAGCACCCCCCATAGTTCATCCGCCGGGACTCCAGCGATGGTCAGCATCACCTCGGTGTCGGCACCCTGGATCTCCGTGACTGTCCACACCAGCTGGGCCACCGCCAGGGCTGCCGCCTCCGATCCCACGCTGGTCACCCGGGCCTCCTCGGAGAGATCAACGGTGGTCACCTGGGCAGCGGTGGACACTCCCAACAACTGCGTTCCCGCCGGCCAGCCACCGATATAGTCCGGGTCCACCGGACCGTCCAGCATCGCTATCAGTGCCCCCCGCAACCGGTCGTGGGCCGGGACCCGTCGTTCTTCGCGACCCAGCCGGATCCCCCGCGAAGAATCCCGCGGAAAGTAGACCAACACCGGGGCCAGGTCCGTCGTCGGGGTGGCAGTCCCCCGGGGCGCGGTGACTGTCGGTGCCGTCACTGTCGGCGCCGTCACCCCGGGAGTGGTCGCTGGCGGGGACATCCCGCAGCCGGTCAGCGCGGCTGCCATCACGAGGGCCACCCCTGATCGCCTTATGGTGCCCATAGCCACCCCCCTTGTGTGCTTCCAGTGTCGCTCACGGTTGCCCGCTGCACCAGTAGCCACCCCCGGGCACCAGCAGTCATCTCGGGCATCGGCAACCACCCACATCGTGATCCACGTCAGATCGGTACCCTTCACCCATGCCAATCCCACCACGACCGCATCCTTCGGGGGCTCGGCCACCGCAGCTCCCTGCCAAAGCCCTCCCCCAGCACATCGCGATCGTCATGGACGGCAACGGGCGCTGGGCCAAGGAGCGGGGGCTACCGCGCACCGACGGGCACGCCCGCGGAGAGGCTGCCTTGCTCGATGTTATTCACGGGGCTGTGGAGGCCCAGATCCCCTATCTCTCGGCCTATGCCTTCTCCACCGAGAACTGGAATCGTTCCCCCGACGAGGTGCGCTGGTTGATGGGCTTCAACCGGGATGTCATCCACCGGCGACGCGACGAACTGCATGCACTCGGTGTCCGGATCGTTTGGTCGGGGCGGCATCCCCGCCTGTGGAAGAGCGTTATCGACGAGCTGCGCACGGCGGAGGCCATGAGCCGGAACAACCGCACGCTCACCCTGCAGTTCTGCGTCAACTATGGCGGCCGTGCGGAAATCATCGATGCGGTGCGCCAGATCGCCGCCCAGGCCCAGGCGGGGAAGCTGAGCCCGGGGAAGGTCAGTGAAAAGTCCTTCCGGACCCACCTCTACCATCCGGAAGTTCCCGACGTGGACTTGTTCGTCAGGTCCTCCGGCGAGCAGCGCACCTCCAACTTCCTGCTCTGGCAGGCCGCCTACGCCGAGATGGTCTTCCTGGATCGGCTGTGGCCGGACTTTGACCGCCGTGACCTATGGCGGGCTATCGAGACCTACGTCGGGCGTGACCGGCGCTTCGGCGGGGCCGTACCCAACCCGACGCCGCCGAACCCTTGAGCTAGGCGTATGGGTGCTTTCAGTCAGTGCCCGCCTCCATGCCGGAGATGAACTGCGCCTCGTCGATGGCCTCACTGGCCGCGCCCGACTCCAGCTCGGTGATCGCTCCGGCGTTGCCACCCTGGAGTTCGCCGACCAACTCAGAAACTGCCCCGCCGACCAGGCCAATCTGACTGTACTGCTCGAGCCGGATCCGGGTATCGGCGATATCCAGGTTGCGCATAGTGAGCTGCCCGATCCGGTCCACTGGGCCGAAGGCGGCACCCTCAACCCGCTCCATGGAGAGCTTGTCGGGATGGTAGGACAGGGCAGGTCCCTGGGTGTCGACGATGGCGTGATCCCAGCCACGACGCAGCCGCAGCGTGACCGACCCGGTGATGGCCGAACCGACCCAACGCTGGATGGATTCCCGGAGCATGAGTGACTGCGGATCCAGCCACCTACCCTCATAGAGCAACCGGCCGAGCTTGCGTCCCTCATTGTGGTAGGAAGCAACCGTATCTTCGTTGTGGATCGCGTTGACCAGCCGTTCGTAGGCTATAAAGAGCAGCGCCATGCCGGGGGCCTCATAGATGCCCCGGCTCTTGGCCTCAATGATGCGGTTCTCGATCTGGTCGCTCATGCCCAGCCCATGCCGCCCGCCAATGGCATTAGCCTCGCGCACCAGCTCGACCGGGCTCGCAAACGAGGTGCCATTGATCGCCACCGGCACCCCTTGGTCAAAACTGACGGTGACATCCTCGGGGGCAATCTCGACATCATCACGCCAGTGAGCAACACCCATGATCGGCTGCACAATTTCGATGCCGACGTTCAGGTGCTCCAGGATTTTCGCCTCGTGGGTGGCACCCCAGATATTGGCATCGGTGGAGTATGCCTTCTCCTGGCTGTCCCGGTAGGGCAGATCCCGGGCGGCCATCCATTGGCTCATCTCATCCCGCCCACCGAGCTCGTCGACGAACTCAGGGTCGAGCCACGGTTTGTAGATCCGTAGCTGCGGGTTGGCGAGTAGGCCGTAGCGGTAGAACCTCTCAATGTCATTGCCCTTATAGGTGGAGCCATCACCCCAGACATGGACGTCATCGTCGCGCATGGCCCGGACCAGCATGGTGCCGGTCACCGCCCGCCCGATAGGCGTGGTGTTGAAGTAGGGCACCCCGCCCGACCGGATGTGAAAGGCTCCGCACGCCAGCGCGGAGAGCCCCTCATTCACCAGCTCCAAGGTGCAATCGACAAGCCGGAAGCCCTCAGCCCCGTACTCGGCGGCCCGGCCAGGCACTGATTCGATGTCAGGCTCGTCGTACTGTCCGATATCGGCGGTATAGGTGTACGGAATGGCACCCTTCTCCCGCATCCATGCAACCGCAACCGACGTGTCAAGACCGCCAGAGAAGGCGAGCCCGACCTTCTCCCCGATGGGGAGCTTCATGAGGACCTTGGACATGGGCGGGAGTCTACCGGCGGAGCCGCCATCCCAGCAGCCGATGGACAATGGCATTCGCCCCTAGCCAAGGTACCGCCTCCCTCCGTGGACTAAATTGCCGTTCGTGGAGACCGAACCGGGGGCAACGTACGCCGCCCGCTCATCAGGGCAGGTCGCAGGATGAGCGAGTTTCCACCACGATCATCTGAATCGAGCGCCATCGAGCGCGCAAGCACCGGGCACCCGGGGGTAGACGCCGCCATCGACGGCCTCCGGATCGGCGACAACGTCGTGTGGACCGTCGACGATCTCGCCGACTTCCGACGAGTGCTGGATAGGTTTCTCGCCCAATGCCGCACCGACGGCCGCCGTCTGACCTACGTGCGCTTCGCCGATCACCCGGCCTTGCTCACCGAGCGGGATGGGGTAGACATCCAGGTGCTCGACCCCAGTGCTGGCTTCGAGACGTTCGCGGTGGCGGTTCATGAGCTGGTGGCCGCCCAGGGCCGGAGGGCCTTCTACGTTTTCGACTGTCTGAGCGAGTTGCTGGATGCCTGGCATTCCGACCTCATGGTGATGAACTTCTTCAAGGTAACCTGCCCGTGGCTGTATGAACTGGACACCATCGCGTGGTTCGCCCTGCTCCGCGAAGAACACGCCACCGCTACCATCGCAGGTGTCCGGGAGACCACCCAGGTGCTGCTCGACCTGAAGGTCGTGGACGGCCAGAGCTACGTTCACCCGCTCAAAGTGCAGGGGCGCTCAGCACCGACGATGTTCTTCCCCCACCTGCTCGACGGCGAACTCGCCATCCCGGTCACCTCATCGGATGCCTCTGCCCGGCTGCACTCCCCTTTCGGCCGCCTCCGGACCAGGCCCGACCGCTGGCAGCGTGATGTGGACCTCGCATTCAGCGCACTCGATGGGTCCGCTGCCGACCAACAGGCAACCGCCGACCTGCTCGGTACCGTCCTCATCGGCCAGGACGGTCCGATGGTCGAACTGGCCCGGCGCCACCTCACCTTGTCTGACCTGCTGGTGATCGCCTCCCGGTTAGTGGGAACCGGACGGATCGGCGGCAAGGCCGTGGGGATGCTCGTGGCCCGCGCGATTCTGTCTCACGACGTCGAGGATCGCTTCGAGTCCCACCTGGAACCCCATGATTCGTTCTATGTGGGGGCCGATGTGTTCTACACCTATCTGGTCGCCAACGGCTGGTGGGCCACCCGGCTGCGGCAGCGCAGCCCGGAGGGATTCCTGGAAGCCGGCGCTGAGTTGCATGCCCAGATTCCGGCGGGCACGTTTCCCGCAGTGGTAGTCGAGCAGTTTCGGCTCATGCTGGAATCCTTCGGACAAGCACCCATCATCGTGCGCTCAAGCTCATTGCTGGAGGACAACTTCGGCAACGCCTTCGCTGGCAAGTACGACAGCTTCTTCCTGACCAACCAGGGCGATCCAGACACCCGGCTGGCCGCGCTGATTCAGGCAGTACAGGCTGTCTATGCCAGCTCCATGTCTGCCGATGCCCTCAGCTATCGGCAGGCGCGCGGGCTGGCCGACGCCGACGAGCAGATGGCGGTGCTGGTGCAGCGGGTATCCGGCGATCATCATGGAACCTACTTCTTTCCCCATGCCGCCGGTGTCGGCACCTCAGACAATCTCTACGCCGGTGGCAACAACCTCGCTGACGCCGGCATGCTGCGGATGGTCATCGGCCTGGGCACGCGAGCGGTGGACCGGACCGGACGTGACCACGCCCGGATAGTGCCGTTGGGTGCACCGGTGCCGCCGCGCGCAGCCCTGGTGGAGGACACCGCGGGACGCTCACAGCGTCGGGTTGACGTGCTCGACCTGACCCGCGATACGTCGACCACCGTGCCCCTCACAGCTCTCGCCAACGCCCTGGGCCCGGTGTGGCCCATGCTGACCAGCCCCGACCGCGGCGCCCAACAACGCCTCCGGGAACGCGGCCGCGAGGGCACCGTACCTCGGATCGCCGATTTCGACGGGCTGCTTCGCACCACCGGCTTCCCAGCGTTGATGGAGCAGGCCATGGATGCCTTGGAGGCGGCCTACGCCTATCCGGTGGACATCGAGTTCACTGTGAACCTGAGCGACGGCATCCCCCGGGTGGGCCTGGTCCAGTGCCGTCCCCTGCAAACCCGCGGTGCCGGCACTGGGATAGCTATGCCCTCTGATCCCGACCCGGCTCAGCTGCTCTTTGCCTCCGCCGATTTCATGGGCGGTAACCTGCAGCTCCCCCTCGACTACGTCATTCTGGTCCGCCCCGAGGCGTACCTGAGGCTGGGCCAATCAGACAGATTCGCGGTGGCCCGCCAGCTGGGCGCTCTCAATCAGGCCCTGGCAGATTCGGCGTTCCTGCTCGTAGGTCCGGGGCGCTGGGGGACCACCACCGAAGCCTTGGGCGTCCCGGTGACCTTCGCCGAGATATCCCACGTATCCGTGCTCGTCGAGACCACCTATGCCGACGGGGACTTCCGTCCGGAACTGAGCTATGGCAGCCACTTCTTCGCTGATCTCGTCGAAGCCGGGATTTTCTACTGCGCGCTGTTGGATGACCGGCCGGGCGTGACCTTCCAGCCCCACCTGATCACCGACCAAGACAACCTGCTCGGCGATCTCGACCCGTCCAGCAACCTGTCCCACGTGATACACGTCGCCCGGCCCAGCGGGCTCACGCTGTACTCCGATGTGCTCTCCCGGCAGGTCCTGTGCCTCACCGCAACCCCGCCCGCTGGTGTGGCCCGCCACACTAGATCACGCCGAGGGCCATCATGGCGTCAGCAACCCGGATAAATCCGGAGATGTTCGCCCCCACCACGTAGTCACCGGGGACGCCATACTCGTCGGCGGTCTGTGCGCACCGTCGATGGATGTCCGCCATGATCTCCTTGAGTCGCTGCTCGGTGTACTCGAAGGTCCACGAATCTTGGGAGGCATTCTGTTGCATCTCCAGCGCCGACGTGGCTACCCCGCCCGCATTCGCGGCCTTGCCGGGAGCGAACCTGATCCCGGCCGCCTGGAAGGCCCGGATAGCTTCCGGGGTGGAGGGCATGTTTGAGCCTTCGGCCACCAGGGTGCAGCCGTTCTTCAGCAGCGCCTCGGCACCGGACAGGGGCAGCTCGTTCTGGGTGGCGCACGGCACCGCGATGTCGCAGGGCACATCCCAGATCTGACCGCCCTCAATGAACCGGGCTGTGGCATTGTCCTCGGCATACTCGCTGATCCGGCCACGGCGGATTTCCTTGAGATCCTGGATCTGGTCCAGATGGATGCCGCTCTCATCAACTATGTAGCCCGAAGAGTCGGACATGGCCACCACGGTCCCGCCGAGTTGCTGCACCTTCTCCAGCGCATAGATGGCAACATTCCCGGACCCGGAGACCACGACCTTCTTGCCAGCAAAAGACTCCCCGTCGACCTTGAGCATCTCTTCGGCGAAGAAAACGGTGCCGTAGCCGGTGGCCTCAGTGCGGGCCCGAGAACCACCCCAGGTGAGGCCTTTCCCGGTGATGACGCCGGACTCGTAGCGTCCGGTGAGCTTCTTGTACTGCCCGAACAGATAGCCGATCTCCCGCCCGCCCACGCCGATGTCGCCCGCCGGGACGTCCACGTCATGGCCGATATGGCCAGCGAGTTCAGTCATAAACGACTGGCAGAACCGCATGATCTCCATGTCCGACTTGCCCTTGGGGTCAAAGTCAGATCCGCCCTTACCGCCGCCGATAGGCAGCCCGGTGAGAGCATTCTTGAAGATCTGTTCCCAGCCCAGGAACTTGATGATGCCGAGGTACACGCTGGGGTGAAACCGCAGGCCACCCTTGTAGGGTCCCAGGGAGGAGTTGAACTGCACCCGGAATCCCCGGTTGGTCTGCACCCGATGCTGATCGTCAACCCAGTTCACCTTAAAGATGATCTGCCGGTTCGGTTCACAGATCCGTGAGATGATGCCCGCCTCGAGGTACTCCGGGCGGCGTTGCATGACCGGCCCCAAACTCTCTAGTACTTCCCGCACGGCTTGGTGAAATTCGGCTTCGCCGGGGTTGCGGCGCACCACGATGTCGAACTCGTGCTGAAGCTCCGGGGTCAGATCAGGCATCAAGGGACCTTTCGTCGTCGTCTCCGCGCAGTGTAGTGGTGCGCCCCCGGTGTCGGGGTGAAGACGACGACGAAGGCCGCCTCAGACAGTGAAGGAGCGATTCAGCGCGCTCAGCACCGCCTTCATGGAGGCGGTGACGATGGAGCTGTGCCGGCCGACCCCCCACAGCACCTGGCTGTCCTCGCCCTCTCCGATTTCGCATTCCACATAGGCCGCAGCAAGCGCATCACCCCCGCTGCTCAGCGCATGTTCGGAGTAATCCAGAACCCGCACTGGATGCCCGGTCATGGCCATCGCATCGACGAACGCCGACAGCGGCCCGTTGCCTTCCCCGCCGACCTGGTGTTCCTGCCCATTGATCCGCACGGTAGCGTCCACGGTGTAGACACCACTGTCGGACGCTGACCGATACTGCAGCAACTCAACCGGACCGGTCACCGCCAGGTACTCGGCTTCGAACAACCCCCACATCCGGTCCGGTGCAACCTCACCGCCCTCGGCGTCGGTGCGGGCCTGCACCGCCCGGCTGAACTCAATCTGGAGCCGACGCGGCAGATCCATGTGGTGGTCATGCTTCATGATGTAGGCCATGCCGCCCTTTCCAGATTGGCTGTTGACCCGGATTACAGCCTCATAGGTGCGCCCGACATCATGCGGATCCACCGGCAAGTACGGCGCTTCCCACGGAATCTCGTGCAGGTCAACCTGCTGCTCCATCGCCCGCAGTTCCAGCGCCTCCAAACCCTTCTTAATAGCGTCCTGGTGAGAGCCGGAGAAGGCTGTATAGACCAGATCGCCAGCATAGGGATGCCGTGGATGGACAGCGATGTTGGTGCAGTACTCGACGGTGCGCCGCACCTCGTCAATGTCGCTGAAATCCACCTGGGGATCCACCCCTTGACTGAAAAGGTTCATCGCCAGCGTGACCAGATCGACATTGCCGGTCCGCTCACCGTGGCCGAAGAGGCAGCCCTCCACCCGGTCCGCACCGGCCATCAGCGCCAGTTCGGTTGCTGCGGCGGCGGTGCCCCGGTCATTATGAGGGTGTAGGGACACGCATACAGCCTCGCGATGGTCCACGTGGCGGCAGAAGTACTCGATCTGATCGGCATAGGTATTCGGCGTGCTCATCTCGACCGTCGCGGGCAGATTGAAAATTATCTCCCGATCCGGTCCCGGCTGCCAGACTTCAGAGACCCGGTTGCACACCTCGATAGCGAAATCAGTGGGAGTTTGGGTGAAGATCTCGGGACTGTACTGGGAGCCGAATTCAACCTCGCCCAGGTACTGGTCGGCGTACTTCATCACCCACTCGGTCCCCCGGGTCGCCATCGCGATGCACTGGGCCTCATCGATGCCGAACACCACCCGGCGGAAGAGTTCCGCGGTCGCGTTGTACAGGTGGATATTGGCCCGGTGCGCCCCGACCAACGACTCCGCGGTCCGGGCAATCAGATCCTCCCGGGCCTGCGTGAGGACCGAGATCTGGACGTCATCGGGGATGTGACCCTCGATTATCAGCTTGCGCACGAAATCGAAGTCGGTTTGGGAGGCCGACGGAAACCCGATCTCGATCTCCTTGTAGCCCAGCTTGACCAGCAGGTCGAACATCTTCAACTTGCGGGCCGATGTCATCGGGTCTATCAGAGCCTGGTTGCCATCGCGCAGGTCGGTGGAGAGCCACCGCGGCGCCTGGGTGATCCGGTGGTCGGGCCAGGTACGGTCGGGCACAGCCACCGGTTCGAACGCGGTGTAGCGCTGGAACGGCATCGGGCTGGATTGCTGCATCGGCCGCCCCAGCTGAGGCCGGGTGCCGAACGCGGTCGTGATGTTCATGGTCATGGACGGGCTTCCTCACAGATTCTCGGTGAAAGGGCCAGGCGCGAGTACACACCGCAACGAGGAAGCCTGACAACTGTCATCCCCGCGCTCGACGGGGAGGTCTAGGCCTCGCTGCGGCGACCAAGAAGCAGGTACGCCCATGCCATGCCGGTCATGATACACCCCCGGCCAACTAGGGATGCGCTGATCAATCATGCCCTGGCTGCGGCGCACCGGATCGGGCGAACCACGTCCCCCACATCCGGCGATGGACATCCAGTACACCCACCAGATCTGGGGTCGCGGTTCATCCCG
>JBKEBU010000093.1:0-8645 GCA_047973325.1 Propioniciclava sp.
CTTGGAGACCAACCGGATGGTCTCGCAGGAAACACCGAGACGCTCCGCGATCACCGTCCGTTTATCGACCGGCCCAGGCGCCGCATCACCGGTGTCCAACGCGAGCAACACCCGCGCACGATGCACCAGCGAGACCGACCGCACCCCACTCCGGGTCGCTCGCTCCAGGTCTTCACGATCCCCCGGGTGACAACACCACCGGGTACTTCATTCGCGACGGCATGATGAACATCCTGACTGGCAGAAGGGAAGGAACATCTGCCAGGTCTCACACTGCCCCAACAACAGCCACTCTTAGGGATGTGCTGATTAATGCTGCTCTGTGCGAGGACGTGCCGGGCGGGATGAACCGCGACCCCAGATTTGGTGGGTGTACTGGATGTCCATCGCCAGATGTGGGGGATGTGGTTTGCCCGATCCGGTGCGCCGCAGCCAGGGCATGATTGATCAGCGCTTCCTTAGCTGCGACACGCTACTAGTAGCGTGTCGCAGCTGATCTCTTGTATTCGCGACCCCAGGTGAGCCCTGGGCTGCGCCGTGGATCCTCATCGATACCCCGGCATCGATTCCGGATCCCCGTCTTGCCCAGAACCCGCCTGACGCCGCTCGGTACCACACATCTCAGCTGCGACAGACTACTAGTAGGAAAGGCTGGTTGATCCGACGGTCAGAGGTGTGCCACCATGCAGGGGTTCTTGCGGATGCTCCGCAGTGGCAAAGAACGCAGACAAAGGATGGATATGGGCGATCCGGGACGGAATCTTCTCCCCGCGCACTGAACGACTCTGACGTCGGTGCGCCCCACCGATCCCGCTTGGAGTCCCATGCCTACCCTCAGTTTCACCCAACTCAGCTTCGCCTGGCCCGATGGCCAGCTCGTTCTCGACAACCTGACCGGCAGTTTTGGAGCAGGTCGAACCGGTCTTATCGGCCGCAATGGCACTGGGAAGTCGACGCTGTTGCGGCTGCTCGCCGGCGACCTGCAGCCCACCGGAGGGCAGATCAGCGGGACCGATCCGGTTGACTATCTGCCCCAGCAGCTGACCTTGGGCGTCGATGCGCGGCTGGCCGACCTGCTGGGCGTGGGCCACATCATGGACGCCCTCCGCGCCATCGAGACGGGCGTCGTGGACACCGAGCTCTACGACCGGGTCGGTGACGACTGGGATATCGAAGCCCGTGCGGTGGCCGCCTTGGCAGCCATGGGCCTGCCCACCGATCTGGATCGGCGGGTCGGCACCCTGTCTGGTGGGGAGACCACCCTGGCCGCGATCACCGGAATCAGGCTTCGCCGTGCGGGAGTCGTCCTGCTGGATGAGCCCACCAATAACCTCGACCGAGGGTCCCGGGAGCGCCTTTACACCATGCTCTGCGACTGGCGCGGGACCCTGGTGGTGGTGAGCCATGATCCGGAACTGCTCGAACTGACAGACGCAACCGCTGAACTGCGCACCGGAGAGCTGCGCGTGGTGGGTGGCCCGTTCAGCGTGTGGCAGGAGACGGTGCTTCGAGAGCAGGAGGCGGCTGAGCAGGCACTCCGCACGGCTAGGCAGACGCTGCGCACCGAACAGCGGCAACGGATCGAGGCCGAACAGAAGATTGCCCATGGCATCCGCCAGGGAAATAAGGACGTCAACAATAGCCGCTACGTGAAAGCGGCCATCAACAACCGGCGCAACTCCGCCGAGAAGGCTGCCGGGACACGCCGCGGGATGCTCGATGCCAAGGTGGCGGCCGCCCGGGAAGCTGTCGAGACCGCGGCGAACCGGGTCCGCGACGAGGACACCATTCGGGTTGACCTTCCCGATCCGGAGGTGCCGGCTGGTCGTCGGCTGGCGGTACTGACCGGAACCGACGGCCGCGCCTTCGTCATCCGGGGACCCGAGCGGGTGGCGCTCACCGGACCCAATGGGGCCGGCAAGACCACACTGGTTGCCCAGTTGACCGGCTCGTCCCGGGTTGTGGGGCCGACCGCGCTAGCTCTGACCCCACGCATCGGCTACCTACCCCAGCGGTTGGATGGTCTGAACGACGAGGCCACCGTGCTGGCCACCCTGCGCAGAGGGGCCGCCGAGGTTCCCGAATCAGAGTTGCGTCATCGGCTGGCTCGGTTCCTGCTGCGTGGTGATAGTGTCCACCAACCCGTGGCCAGTCTGTCCGGCGGGGAGCGATTCCGGGTGGCGTTGGCGGGTCTGCTGTTGGCCACCCCGCCCCCGGAACTCCTCATCCTGGACGAGCCGACGAACAACCTCGATCTGGACAGTGTCACCCAACTGGTGGATGCACTGCTCGCCTACCAGGGAGCGTTGGTGGTGATCTCCCATGATCGGGCCTTCTTGGGCCAGTTGCGCCTGGATCGTCGCCTCGACGTGCAGCCCGATGGACTCCTCCAGGAAGTCTGAATTGCAGCCGGTAGATACGGCTAACAAGCCGTTGGCAGCAAACTGCACGGTCGTGTCGGACCCAGCGTGAGCAGCCTGGCCTGATCTGACCGTGCCGCAGAGAACTGCGCCGGGTACCCCCGAACAGGGATACCCGGCGCAGTATCACATCACATTTACACGGGCGGCATCATTTGGGGCTAGTACGTTGGCCATGGCGTGCTCGGGGGTGCTGGGGTCGTGGTGGGTGCTGGAGTTGTGGTGGGTGCTGGAGTTGTGGTGGGTACCGGGGTCGTGGTGGGGGCGGTGGTGGGTAGGCCGCTCCAGAACTGGCGCCACCAGTCATTCCAGAAGGTGGGGGAGAACGAGGGCTCCCGGACTGGGATGGTGATAGCTGCGGTGGCTGGGTTGAGTGGGTTCCCGGCGGTGTCGGTGACGTTCACCAGGGTGAGGGTGAGATTCCCGGCCCGGGTGATGTTGGCCCGGATGGTGCAGGTGGTGGCGCTGCAGTTGATGTCGGTGACGTTGGCTGCGGCGGTGCCAGACAGCTGAACGTTGTCGGCGGTGAGGGCGTTGACCGGTTCACTGAAGGTGATGGTGAAGGTGGCCCGCCAGGTGGTGATGGTCGCCGTGGGGGGCGTGGTGTCGAGACTCGGTGTTGTGGGCTGTCCGGGGAAAGGAACGTTGGGGAAGTTTGATTCCCACCACCGCTGGAAACCGGATGCTTGCGTGGGGGTTGCGGCTTCGGCCGCGGGGGTGTCGGAGGTGGTGGATTGGGCCGAGACCGGGGCCGCCGTGTCGTCTGTCGCTTCCGTAGGAGAGGGCAGGGTCGTAGTAGCGGCAGATACTGCTGGGCTTGGTTCCCCTGATGGCGGTGGTACCGGATCGTTCTGTGGGGCGGGATCACTGGCGTCGTCCGATGCTGCCGGGTTCGAGTCTGCCGATGGGGCTGGTGGGACCGGGGCAGTTGGTAGTGGGCCGTCTGTGCCTGGAACCCGGGTCGGGACCGGCATAGCGCGCACGCTGGGGGGAGCGCTGGCCGCTGGGTCAGGAACGGGTACCGAACTGGGGTCTACCACAGGGGGTGCGTCGGCCGGTGGAAGTGCGGGAATCGATGAATCTTGCTGCGTGGCTTGGTCGGGCTGAACCGTGGCGAGCGGGAGGGGCGTCGCCTCAGTTTCCGTCTCGGCGTGCGCACTCGTGGGGGTCACCAGCACGGTGAAGGCGAGTAGCGCCGATAGGGTGGTGGCCCGCAAGGCGCACCACGCGCGGGATTGGGGATCGTGGGACATCTGGTGTCTCCTCTACTAGGGGTAAGGCCCGTCAGGACCCGATAGTGGATAGGCCGCCGAAGATCGAATGATCTTCCCCCCCGGCGGAGGAAAACTCCTCATGCAGGCTAACACGCATGGGCTGTTCGATGTCTGTTTCCTGATCCGGCCATGGCCCTCACCGATACCCCGCATCGGTGGTTGGTAGGCCACTCCGCAGCTGTTGCCACCATTTCCTGCCACCAGTCATTCCAGAAGGTGGGGCTCAATGAGGGTTCCTGGACTGGGATGGTGATAGCCGCGCTGGCCGGGGTGCGTGGGTTGCCGGCGGTATCGGTGACCTCTATCAGGGTGAGAGTGAGATTTCCGGCTCGGATGATGAATCAATAGAAAGCTGCAAAGGGCGTATTTGGTCGACCGCTTGGCTAGATCTGTCAAGAACGTAGTTCGATGATTATTAATGCAACGACCACCAATTGGATGATCTACATCGTGAATGAAGAGGGGCGACTTGATGCCGCCCCTCTTCATTGCTTGATAGAACTCCTATCAAAATGGTCAATCCATGCCAGTTGGCATATCCAGAGTCATGGTGTCACACCTGAACCAGCACTGCGCGGGTAACCACGTCGCCATTGGCTTCGATGAAGTCCTCGACGTAGACATGCGAGTTGCCTTTGCCTGGTGTCCCGGTGAAGGTAACCGACCAGGTGCCGTCGGTTTCGACCACGGCAAATGCGGTCAGGGTGCTTTCGGAACCGCTCCAGCGTACGTCGATATTGGAGCCAGGCTGACCAGTGCCACTCATCGTGATCCCGGCTGCTGCTTCAGAGGCTGAGATGACGTCGTCACCGGAAATGGTATTCAGGGTCAGTGGCGCCGCACCCTGAACCGGCACTTTGCGGGTAGCCAGGTCACCCTTGGCTTCGATGCAGTCCTCGACATAGAGCTGCGAGTAGGCAGCCCACCAGGTGGTGATGGTCGCCGTGGAGGGCGTGGTGTCGAGACTCGGTGTTGTCAGCTGTCCGGGGAAGGGAACGTTGGGGAAGTTTGATTCCCACCACCGCTGGAAACCGGGTGCTTGCGTGGGGGTTGCGGTTTCGGCTGCGGGGGTGTTGGAGGTGGTGGATTGGTCCGAGACCGCGGCCGCCTCAGTTTTCGTCTCGGCGTGCGCACTCGTGGGGGTCACCAGCACGGTGAAGGCGAGTAGCGCCGATAGGGTGGTGGCCCGCAAGGCGCACCACGCGCGGGATTGGGGATCGTGGGACATTTGATGTCTCCTCTACTAGGGGTAAGGCCCGTCAGGATCCGATAGTGGATAGCCCGCCGAAGATCGAATGATCTTTCCCCCGGCGCAGAAAACTGCTCATGCGGGCTAACACGCAAGGGCTGTTCGATGTCTGTTTCCTGATCCGGCCATGGCCGTCGTCGGATGCCTAACCCCGTTCTCATGGTGCTCGGTGTGGCCGGTCAGGCTGGCATCACTTGTGGAGGGGGGCTGGGAATCCTGAGGGAACGTCGATCGGAGTGATCGGGGTGGCCGGAGCAGATGACGTCGGCATGGGCTCGTCGGCTTCCGGTTCTGTGGGGGCCGTGGTGGGCGGCACCGGGTCGGTGCCGGGCAGCGGGGTTGCCGATTCCACCGCGGCGGGGGTGGCAGGTGGCACCGGGTCAGTTGTGGGTCGCGCGGGAGCGGTGGGTGTGGTGGTCGGTAGGTCGCTCCACAGCTGTTGCCACCATTCCCGCCACCAGGTGCGCCAGAACGTGGGGCTCCATGAGGGTTCCTGTACCGGGATGGTGATAGCTGCGGTGGCTGGGGCGAGTGGGTTTCCGGCGGTGTCGGTGACGTTTATCAGGGTGAGGGTGAGGTTCCCGGATCTGGTGATGTTGGCGCGGATGGTGCAGGTGGTGGCGCTGTTGCAAGTGATGTCGGTGATGGTGGCTGCGGCTGTGCCGGAAAGCTGAACGTTGTCAGCGGTGAGGGCGTTGACCGGTTCGCTGAATCTGATGGTGAAGGTGGCCCGCCAGGTGGTGATGGTCGCGGTGGGGGGCGTGCTATCTGGATTCGGTGTCACGGGTAGTCCGGGGAAGGGGACATCTGGGAAGCGGGCTTCCCACCACCGCTGGAAGATCGGCGTCTGCGTGGGTGTGGGGGCCGGGGTTGCCGTGGGTACGGGTGCGGGGGTTTCGGCCGATACCGGGATCGCAGAGTCGTCGGTGGTTGCCGTGGGAGGGGGCAGGGTGGTGGTGGCGGGGGATCCTCCTGGGCTGGGTTCTGGATCCGAGGTCGGGATCGGTTGAGCTGACTCGCTCGGGGAGGTGTTGACCGCTGGGGTGGGTACGGTATCGGCGTCTGATGGTGCGGGGCGTGGGTCCACTGAGGCCACGGGAGTCGTGTCGCCGGGTGGGATTGGGTCGGTCTGTGGAACTGGATCGGGCAATACCGTGGGGAGCGGGAACGGGGTTTCCACCGGAATCGGGAGGGCTGGGATAGATTCCGTTGGAGCCGGCACCGGGGTCCGGGTTGGTGGGAAGGTCGGGTTGGGTATCACCGAGGGAGGGACTGACGCGGTTGGTGGGGTGGGGGGAGCCTCCCCGCCGGTACCCCAGGCAGCAAAGAGCGTCCGGTTGCGCGTGATCGGGCTGGTGAAATCAAAGACAACCTCATTCCCTTGCTCGTAGGTGTACCAATGGTCGAAGATCTGATCCGGCTGGGTGGGGTCTTCGGGTCGGGTGACCTGGTCTCCCTCAGCCACAGCAACCGACGGGATGCGAACGTTGCCATTGCTCTCGAAGTTGATCACGTAGGTCGGGGGTTCGCAGGTTGATTGGGTCTTGAAGCCGTTCCACGTGGGGGTGTATCCGCCGGCGACGCGATCCTCTCCATATTCACAGGGGAAATAGACCATCAGGTCGGGGCTGTAGTCAGCTGCGGAGAAGTTTCCGGTCACGGTTGGCGCCGGTCCGGTGAAGCGAAGGGCGGTGAGCTCCCGATTGTTCGCGAAGGCCTGGGCATCGATCGTCGTCACCGTGGCGGGGATGGTGACATCTGTCAACCAGTTGGCGGCAAAGGCGCGGTTGCCGATGGTGGCCAGTTCGCCGGGAAGATCCAGTTTCGTAAGGGCGGCGGATTCAAAGGCGCTGTCCCCGATGGTGGTCAGCGGATCGTTGAAGGTGACCTGGGTCAGATTCACCACGCCCGGTCCCAGGTCTGGCACCGGGGTGCTGCTGGAGAAGGCCCGGGGGCCGATGGCGGTGACCAGATAGCTCTGATCACCCACGGTGGCAGTTGCCGGAATTGTCACCTCTGCGGCCCGGTTGAGGTCATAGTCACGAACGGTAGCCCCGGCAACGGGGTTGGTGGTATCGGCAACGAAGGTCAAGCCGTTGGCTGTTTCGGTCACTGTCTCGGCCTGCGCGCGTGGGGGGACTACCAGCACCCCCAGAGCGACGATGGCCGACAGGGTGGCGGCCCACAGGATCCGCCGCCAGACGCGGGATGGGGGGTGGTGGTACATGGGAGTCTCCTCTATCAGGGGCACGGTCCGCGAGGACCCGATATTGGATATGCCGCCGGAGATCGACCATCTCACCCCCAAGCGAGGGGAAACCTACTGGGCACGCTAGCACCCTTCCAGGCAGGTTTGTAGGGGCTTTACCGGAACTCGTGGATGTCTGCAGAACATCCTTCGCGGTCGGTGGAATGGAACTGCGCCGCGTACCCCGGGTGGAATACGCGGCGCAGTGAGCAGCCCTCGGCGGTACCGTTGTCGGCTACTCCACGACGGTCACGCTGGCCATGGCCCAGCGGATTCCGTGCCATTCCATCTCGAACCTCATGGTGCGGGTGTAGCCCTCGATGGGCATGGTGGTGCCGTCGGGTCGGAACCCGAGCCCGGGGTCGCGGGTGACGGTGGCGGTGAATACGCGGGTGGTTTCGGTGGGTGCGGTGATCACCGGCGCGTCATTGGGGGAGGCGAGGTAGGTGCGAGCGCCGTAGATCTCGGCTTCCTCGGACTGGAAGCGTGCGGCGTCTTCGCGGATTGTGTCGCAGTGTTCGCTATCGGGCTCGCAGTAGGCGTCAAGAAAAGAAGTGTCGCCGGTCGAGTAGTTCCAATCGATGGCGTCGAGGTAGTCCCGGGTGAACTTTACGACTCCGGCGTCGTCGAAGGTCGGGTTCGGGGTCGGCGGGTTGAACTGGTTGATCAGCCGGGGCATTCCGTTGACCGTGGTGGGGACCTGCCGGTAGCTGTAGCTGCCGACTTCGCTGCCGGTGGTGACGGGCGGGTTAGTCGTGGTGGGCGGGACTGTGTCGGTATCCGGTGTTTCGGTTGGGGTTGGGGTGGGAGTCGTCGATGGCACTGGGTCGGTGCTGGGTGTCTGGGTTGGGGCTGGGGTCACCACTGGGGTGGGGGTTGGGGTCACCACTGGGGTGGGGGTTGGGGTCGGTGCTGGGTCGGTGCTGGGTGTTGGGGTTGGGGTGGTCGTTTCCACGGGCACGGTGACGGTGGGCGAAGGGGTGACGGTGGGGATGGCGGGTAGATGGTTCCAGAATCGTTGCCACCAGGTGCGCCAGAAGGTGGGTTGGCGTACGGGGATGGTGATGGATGCGGTTGCTGGGTTGAGTGAGTTTCCGGTGGTGTCGGTGACGTTGGCCAGGGTGAGGGTGAGGTTCCCGGATCGGGTGACATTGGTGCGGATGGTGCAGGTGGTGGTGGTGCAGTTGATGGTGGCGGTGGCGGTGCCGGTTAGCCGGATGTTGTTGGTGTTGAGGGCGTTGACCGGTTCACTGAATCTGATGGTGAAGTTGGCCTGCCAGGTGGTGATGCTGGCGGTGGGTGGGGTGGTGTCTCGATTTGGCAGCGCCGGTCGTCCGGGAAAGGGAACGTTGGGGAAGCGGGTTTGCCACCACTGCTGGACGCTGGATGTTTGGGTGGGTGCGGGGGTTTGGGCTGAGACCGGGGTTGGGGTTTCGGCGTGTGCAGGTGTGGGG
>JBKEBU010000106.1:0-4346 GCA_047973325.1 Propioniciclava sp.
GCCGGCTGGCTGCGCCGACCCCGCTCACGCTACGCCCGGTAGTGTTTCGCGAGGATCGTCTTGCCATCCCACCCGTCTGGTGCCGCTCGCTGCGCCGACCTTCCACGGATCCAGGCTGGGCCCGGATCCGGGAGGTATGCGGTGGCCCGGCAGCGTAGGTGGCTGGACCGTTGGGGTGATCGCCCCGAGAATGGGGGTTCTATCGGACTGTCGAAGTGGATCCGACTGTGAAATCCAGTTATCGTGTCATCGCTCCCGAGGGACACCGACGTCGCTCATCCGAACCCGACTCCCAGGAGAAACCAATGCGCAAGTACGTCACCGAGTTCATCGGGACCTTCTTCCTCGTCTTCACCGTAGCCGCCGCTGTGCTGTCTGGGGCCCCCTTGGCGCCTCTCGCCATTGGAGCCAGCCTGATGGTGATGATCTACGCGGGCGGACACATCTCCGGCGCCCATTTCAACCCGGCGGTGTCGACAGCGGCGTGGGTGCGGGGCGCTCTACCGACGGCCGACCTGCTGCCCTACTGGATCGCCCAGTTCGCTGGCGGGGCTGCGGGTGCTGCGCTGGGCTCCTATGCCGTGGGCACCTCCGGATCGGCCGAAGCCCTGGCCGGCGCCGTGGTGGGGCAGGCGCTGCTGGTCGAGTTCTTGTTCACCTTCGCGCTGGCTTGGGTTGTGCTCAACGTCGCCACCAGCAAGGCCACCGAGGGCAACTCCTTCTACGGTCTGGCGATCGGCTTCACCGTCGTCGTCGGTGCTATCGCTGTGGGCGGTATCTCCGGGGGCGCCTTCAATCCGGCGGTTGCCGTTGGTGGTTCCCTCATCGGCCTGTTTGCCTGGAGCAATATCTGGATCTTCCTGGTAGCCAACCTCGCCGGTGGTGCGGCAGCTGGCTACGCCTTCAAGGCGCTCAAGGCTGACGACTGAATCACCCGCCGGCGGGTGCTGGCGGGGACGCGAACACACCTCGGAGGGTGTGGGCCAGAAGTCCGGCGAGGTCAATCTGGCCGGGATGGAGGGCATCGAAGACCTGCAGTCCGTCCCAGGTGGCGATGATCAGGGCTGCCTGCGCCTCGGGAGTGAGGTGCGCGGCTCCACCGATGTCGTTGCGGCGGTGGCGATGGATAGCATCGGCAAGCAGATTCTGCAGAACCCTGTGCCGCTGCTGCAGATGCGCCCGGGCCGGATGGCCGGGCGCGCCGGCCTCGGCGTTCATGATCGAGAGCAGCTGGACCAAGCCCGGTGATTCCGCATTGCGGCGAGCGGTGCTGACCAGGCCCTCGATTAGGGTGTCTGCACTGATCTCTGCGGGGCGGACGGGGGTGAGATGCTGCTCATCGTGCCAGGCCAGCACGGCTAGCAGCAGGTCGGTCTTGGTGCCGAAGTGGTGCAGCAGGGTGGAATGATCGACGCCGGCCTCCCGGGCAATGGCGCGCAGGCTCGCGCCATGGAATCCCCTCTGCGCGAACGCCTCGGCAGCGCGTTCGACGATGGCCTGCTTGGTGGCCCGTCCGGTGGCGTAGCCGTCCTCGCTCCGGACCGGGCCCTGGGGTTTGGGCATGGACCTACCTTCCCACTCTCGCCGCCGATTCGCAGCAATATCCACCACTTGGTGGATATTTGTTAGAATGGTGCCGTGGATCCCGCACCGACGCGCCTTCGTGCCGAACTGAGTCTTGCCGAGAAGGCGTCGCTGACGTCTGGAGCGAACTTCTGGCACACCAAGCCGATTGAACGGCTGGGGATTCCGGGGATCATGCTCACCGATGGCCCCCATGGCCTCCGTAAGCAGGCCGGGGCCGCCGATCACCTTGGGCTCAACGCGAGCATTCCGGCCACCTGCTTTCCCACGGCAGCCACCCTCGCCAATACCTGGGATCCCGCCCTGGCAGAACGGGTGGGGGCCGCGCTGGGCGCAGAGGCTGCTGCGGAGCAGGTGAGCGTCCTGTTGGGTCCGGGGCTCAACATCAAGCGCAATCCGCTGGCGGGCCGAAACTTCGAGTACTTCTCCGAGGATCCGCTCCTCGCAGGCTCGCTGGCTGCTGCGATGATTCGCGGGATCCAGTCGCACGGGGTAGCGGCGAGTGCCAAGCATTTTGCGGTCAACAGCCAGGAAACGCACCGGATGAGCATCGATGAGCTCGTCGATGAGCGGGCGCTGCACGAGCTCTACCTAGAGGCGTTCCGGATCGCCATCACCGAGGGCGATGCCTGGACGGTGATGAGCTCCTACAACAAGATCAACGGCACCTACGCCAATGAGAACCCTGAACTGTTGGACCACATCCTGCGTCAACGGTGGGGGTTCGATGGACTGATCGTCACCGACTGGGGTGGCAATCATGATCGGGTTGCCGGGCTGGTCGCGGGCAACGCCTTGGAGATGCCCAGCACCGATGGCGTGACTGATCGCGAGGTCGAGGCTGCAGTCCGGAACCATACTGTGGATGAGCGGATCCTGGATGCGCGTGTTGACGAGCTGCTGCGATTGATTGACCGGACCGCACCCGCAGACGATCCGCCCCCAGCTGACCACGCTGAGCACCATCGGCTCGCAGTCGAAGCGGCCCGACGTTCGCTGGTACTGCTGCGCAATGAACGGCACGTGCTACCCCTGGGGCCAGCCAGTGGGCGCGTGGCCGTGATCGGAGACTTCGCCGCGGCACCCCGATTTCAGGGTGCCGGTAGTTCGCTGGTCAATCCGACCCGGGTCGATACGCCGCTCGCGGCGCTGCAGGCCAGCGGTCTGGACATCAGTGGCTACGAGCCTGGCTTCAGCCGTCGGGACAGGCCCTCCCGACGGCTACGGCATCGAGCGCTCCGGCTGGCCGAACGGTCGGATCTGGTGTTGCTCTTTCTGGGGCTGGATGAGTCTGCGGAGGCTGAAGGCGTCGACCGAACCCACCTTCGGCTGGCCAGCAATCAGCTGACGCTCACCCGTGAGCTCCTGCGGCTGGGGATTCCGGTGGTGGTGGTGCTGGCCGGGGGCAGCCCGGTAGAGCTGCCGTTCGCCGATGAGGTCGATGCCCTTCTGCACGGCTATCTTGCCGGGCAAGGCGGGGGGACGGCCATGGCCGAGATTCTCACCGGTCGGGCCAATCCCAGCGGCAAGCTGGCCGAGACCTATCCGCTGCGCTATGCCGATGTCCCGTCGTCGGCCAGCTTCGCCCGCACCGAGGCGACCTCGGAACATCGGGAGAGCATCTACCTGGGCTATCGCTACTACGACAAGGTGGGCCTGGGGGTGCGCTACCCCTTTGGCCATGGGTTGAGCTATACCAGCTTCGCCTACACCGATCTCGCCGTCACTGACCAGTCGGCCACGGTCACTGTCACCAATAGTGGCGACCGGGCTGGTACCGAGATCGTCCAGCTTTATGTGGAGGCGCCCGGCGGGGCAGCCGATATGTTCCGGGCGGTGCGTGAGCTGCGCGCTTTTGCCGCCGTGGAGCTGGAACCTGGGCAAAGCCTGCCGGTGACCCTCGACTATGCGGCGCACGCCTTCGATATCTTCGACGCCTCGGCCAGCGATTGGCGCAGGATGGGTGGGCGCTACCGCGTGGCCGTCGGGGCCTCATCCCGGGACCTCCGGTTACGGGCCGAGATCGACATTGACGGTGATGCCTGGCCGGACGAGGATCGACGGCTGGTGCACTACCGTTCGGGTCGGGTCGAGTTGGTGGAGGCCGCAGAGTTTGAGGCGCTGCTGGAACGCCCCGTACCGCCGGACTCGTGGCCGACTGCTCGCCCGCTCACCCGGGATGACATCATCGCGCAGGCGCGCGGCCGGGGCGGTTTTGCCAGCCTGCTGTATGGGGTGGTTGCCGGTAGCCGCCGAGCGTTGCTGCTGCTTGGTCGGCCGCTGGCAGCCAATAACACCAGATTCGCACTCGAACTTCCCTTCCGGTCGATCTCCCGGCTGAGCAACGGGATAGCCAATGACGCCATGGTCGACGCCTTCTTGATGATGATGAATGGGCAGTTCTGGCGCGGGGGCCGCCAGCTGATCTCAGCCTGGCGAGCTCACCGACGACACCGTACAGCGACAAGGACCAAGTGATGACAACCAGAAAAGAGATCAAACAGCAGGCCGTGGCGCGGGTCCGGGCCGAGCGGGACGCCCATCGCGCCCGTCGTGGGGAGCTTGCCGCGATGACACCCCAGGATCGGGCAGCGGCCAAGGCCGCAGACCGGGCAACAGCACGTGAAGCCAAGGCCACTGCCCGCCGGGAACGCAAGCAGGCTCTGGCCGGGATGCCCCGGGCGGAGCGCCGGGAGGCGAAGCGCCGCGAGAAGGTCTACCGCAAGGTCAAGCATCGGCCACAGCGGGCGATCGCCTGGGGG
>JBKEBU010000080.1:0-2697 GCA_047973325.1 Propioniciclava sp.
CACCCGGTCTCGAAGATGCTGCTACGCACGGACTGGTCTACTGCGGCGGCACCACCTGGACGCTGCGGCATCTGGACTGGATCCGCCGCCAGCGGCTCGACCAGCCGCCGTCGCAGCTGGCGTTGGATGAGTACTACGACACCGTGCTGACCAACAAGGCCCGACGCGACCGGCTCGACGCCGCGATCGAGGCCATGGCCGCCGATTCGGAGTTCACCCCGATCACCCGACGGCTGGGCTGTCTGCGCGGGATCGGCACCTTGACCGGGTTCGCGTTGGCCGTCGAGATCGGCGACTGGCACCGGTTCACCGGCAACAGCATCGGCTCGTTCGTCGGGCCTGTGCCCAGCGAGGAATCCTCGGGAGCCACCCGGTCGCAGGGCTCGATCACCAAGACCGGCAACAAGCACGTCCGCCGGCTCCTGGTCGAGGCCGCCTGGCACCACCGCAACCCCTACCGGCCCGGCACCGTCATGCGGCGCCGCTGGAACCAGGCCACCCCGGCCGTCCGCGCCCGTGGCGACCTGGGCAACCGACGGCTCCCCAAACGCTGGCGGGCCTTCGACGCCCGCCAGAAGAAGTCAACCATCGCCAACACCGCCATCGCCCGCGAACTCGCCTCCTGGTGCTGGTCCCTGGCCATCATGGACGACGACTGACCCCCGGCTCGGGAGACCGTCGCCCGCCCAGAGGGTGAGACCGAGGGCAAGCGTGGAGTGACCCGCGCCGTCGCTATCAGCAACAAACCCCCACCCGCTCCGAAAGGGATCGCCACGCTCGACTCTAGCGATCCTTGGTCGCTAGGACTCATGTACTTGTCTTGAGTTTCAGGCGGCAGTTCCCAGTCGCGCTGCGTCGGCGTATTGGTGGACGTGGCGGTCGATCGTGGTCAGGGCTGAGCGGAGTTCGATGGGTGCTGGTGGGTTGTCGGCCGCGATGAGCGGGCGGAGGAGTCGGTCGTGGACCTTGGTGTAGAAGATCGCGACGCGTTGCCCGTCGGGGGTCAGGTCGTAGGTGTTGGTCCCCGGTCGTTTGCGGATGAGGCCGTTGAGGCGGAGGCGTGCGAGGTCGTAGCTGGCCTGGTTGATCGTGTAGTCATCGAGGCTGACGCCGAGCAGATGGGACACCTGGGCGCGGAGGCTCCTGTTGGTGAATCCGAGGGCGTTCAGGCTGATGCAGAGGGCGCCGAGCAGGGCCATGACCCGAGGATCTCCGAACCGTAGTGCGGGCGACCTCCTGCCATCCTCGGTGAGGGTGGACTGTGCGACCCGCTCAAAGGCTGGGCTCGCAAGGACACAGCCCTGCCCGACACGTTCAGTATCGAGCAGGCGAGCGTTAACGTCACGGCCTTTGGCCTGCAACTCATCGAGGTGTTGGAGTCGTCGCAGGCAGCCCAGGTCGGTGGGTGAGTTGATGACGGTCTCGATGCGCAGCGCGCGGCCGTCCTTGAGGTACTGCTTGATCCGGGAGTGCTTGTAGAAGGTGTTCATGGTGACCTCGGTGTCGCGGGTGACGACCTTGGTGTTGAACACCTCCTGGGTACGGCGCCGGCGACCGTGGCGGATCTGGCGGCCGAAGATCACCTCGAGGGTGTCGGGGCGGCCGATGTCGAGATTGTCGACCACCAGTGCCTCGAAGAACCCGCGGGCATGGCGCGGTGCGTCGAACACCATGGTGCGGGAGACCTCGATCTGCCGCATCGACAGCTCCCACCAGTACCCGGCCGCCCGGTCGGCCTGGTCCAGTGGAAGCGGGAGGATGCTCATCCAGCGTTCGAAGAACACGCCGATCGTCCCGGGTCCGAGACGGTCACAGATCGCCTGCAACGCCTCGGGGTCTTCGCAGGTGGCGAACCCGTTGGACAGCTCGGTGAAACCGATCCCGGCATCGGCGGACTGGCGCTTGGCCCACTCGTGACCGTTGAGCCAGACCTTGATTGGGTACGGGAAGTACGCGCATACCTTGATGAACGCCGGACCGAAGTCTTCGTCCCACAGGTAGAAGTAGAAGCAGGTCACCCGCCGGTCGGCCTTGGTGAAGGAGAACCACGGCACCCCGTTCGGTGCGTCTCGTTGGTTCGCGGCGAACACGTTCTGGAACTCTTGGGCGACCCCGATCGCAGCCACCCCCGATCGGCCGGTGGCGGCTTGTCGGGCCAGATGAGGCTTCATCACATCGGCCTTCCTGGCACCCTTCTTGAACCGCACCAGCGGGATGTGATTGTCGTCAGCGAACCTCGTGACCGCGCGTCGGAACCGGGTGCCGATCTTCTCCATCACCGCCGGCGAGGGAATCGGCAACCCGAGATGCTGCGTCATGAAGGACACCACCTGCCCACCCACCTGCAGGGAGGGCACATAGCCGTTGAGATAGATCCGGTCCAGACACTGAAGATCCAGCGCCACATGCCCGTCGAGAAGATCGTTCACCGTCACTGTCGTACCCATCACAACAGCATGCGCCGCAGCAGACCAACCAGACCAGCCCCAGCCTCGGCGGTCAGAGGCGGAGCCTCACTGGGAGAACGGTGCAGACTCCGCAACAGCGTTGAAACGACAGTTGAATCGATCATGGAAAAATAATCGATTCTGTATTGACGAGTCGATCACCGGCGTGGTTCGGTATGAGGGACACACGGCGGGCTCCCTCCCGAGTCCCCCAGCGACGAAGTGGAGAAGAAGATGCGGATAGCCAATG
>JBKEBU010000148.1:0-58979 GCA_047973325.1 Propioniciclava sp.
GGGACTATGGACCAGCCGACCCAGATCACATCCGCAGTCGCCCACCATGCTGAGGGGCCGTGCTGGTCACCGACCTGGGGTGGATTGCGGTGGGTGGACATGCTCGCCGGAGATCTGCTGACCTTGGATACCGCCGGTGAGATCACTCGGCTGCCCGTGGGCAGTCCGGTGGCGGCCTTCGTCCGGCCGCGCTCCCGCGGCGGCTATGTGGTGGGGACTGAGCGCGGACTCGCGCTCGCTGGGGACTCCGACGAGGTGCCGACCCCCTGGCTGGAGCTGTGGTCCGATCCGGGTATCCGGCTCAATGAGGGCGGCTGTGACCCCTGGGGGAATCTGTATGCCGGTGGGATGCCCTATGTGAAGGTCGAGGGCGCGGCCCAGCTTTTTCGGATCACACCGGCCGGTGAGGTAACCGTGGTCGAGTCTCAGGTGACCACGTCGAATGGGATTGATTTCTCCCCAGATGGGTCGTTGGCCTACTACAACGACACCCAGACCGAGCAAACAGATGTCTATGATGCCGCCCCCGAGGGCTTGACGGGTCGACGCCGGTTCCACCTGGCCGATGGCGGTCGGGTCGATGGCCTGACCGTCGATAGTGCCGGCAACGTCTGGGTGGCGATGAACCGGGTAGGCGCGGTGCGCTGCTACAGCCCCGACGCTGAGATTCTGGAGGAGCTCAGGCTGCCGGTCCAACTTGTGACCGCCGTGACCCTGGGCGGTCCGGATCTGCGCGACCTGTTCATCACGACATCGCGAGAGCTGCCGGATCCGGAGCCGGGTGCGGGCGCCGTCTTCCATACCCAGGTGGATATTCCCGGAAAGCCGGTATTGCCCTTTGGCGGCTGAGGGTTGCCAGCCCCCCCTCGGCTAGGGGTCTGCGCACCCGGCGAAATCTATGGCTGCGGGCTCAGCCTTCACCGAGCCACACCCCGCCTGCGGCTGCGAGCACGCTCAGGATAAGCGTCACCAAGACGTGCACCAGGGCTGTTCTCCGGCGCGCTGCCTGGGCGAGGCGCACGGCGTCGACGCAGGCCGTGCTGAACGTGGTGTATCCACCCAGGAACCCGGCGCCGACGGCCTGACGAATCGCCGGGTCGCCGCCGTGGCTGGCCCACCATTCCGTGAGCAGACCCAGCAGGAATGAGCCCGAGATATTCACCAGGGCGCTGCCCATGGGCATCCGATCTCCGGTGATCCGGGTCACCCGCTCATCGACGAGGACACGCATGACGGCGCCCAGCCCGCCGGCACCGGCGGTGGCTACTATCAGGATCATGCGGCCGCACCGGCGCGATCAGGAGCTATCCGTCGGGCCAGGCTGAAGCCGGCTGCGGCGGCCGTCAGCCCAGCGCAGATGCTCCCCACCGCATAGGCGAGCCCCGCCAGCACAGCATCGTTGCGGACTAGATGCAGGGTTTCGACGGACAGAGCACTGTAGGTGGTGTATCCGCCGAGGAAGCCGGTCCCGATGGCCAGCCGGACCGCGTGCTGCCACCCGCCTCCTTGGGTGGTGAGCACCTCGAGAATCGCACCCAGAAGGAATGCTCCGGAGACATTGACAGTCAGCGTTGCCCAGGGAATGCCATCATCTGCGGTGGGGAGTGCGGCGTCCAACCCGATCCGAGCCAGGGTTCCGGCCAGGCCGCCCAGAAAGATAAGAGCGAGCCCGCCGGCGCGGGTGGCGGTGAGTGGTCGACCGCCGGACGGCTCATCGGTGATACGTGTGGACCCAACCATGGTTCCTCCCTCGTGTCCCGGCGACCAGCGCGCCACGACGCCTGCAGGAACCATCAGCCGGCTGGCGGTTCGGGCCCAAGCCCAGGCAGGATCCATCACCTGGCAGTCACTCTAGTCGGGTCCCTGGCGGTGCTCATTGTCTCCGTCAGCAGATGGGTTCTGTCGCGGGTGAACCAGCGTCGAACGCGATGTCCGATTTCCGCTAGCCAGATCGGCTGATCCCATGCCAGGCTGGAGGCATGACCCTAAGCTTCGACGAGCGCTACCGGGTGATCGGCGCCCGGGACACCCGTTTCGACGGGCAGTTCGTCACGGCGGTGCGGTCGACGGGTATCTATTGTCGGCCGAGCTGTCCCGCGCGCACGCCGAACCGGGCGAATGTCGCCTTCTACCCCACGAGTGCCGCCGCCCATGAGGCGGGCTATCGCGCCTGCAGGCGCTGCCTTCCGGAGGCGACGCCAGGCTCGCCGGACTGGGACCGTCGCGGAGATGTTGTCGGGCGCGCGATGCGGCTTATCACCGAGGGGGCTGTCGAGCGTATCGGGGTCGCGGGTCTGTCAGCCCAACTGGGATATTCGACCCGGCAGCTTTCCCGGCTGCTCCAGGCTGAGTTGGGGGCTGGTCCGCTCGCTTTGGCGCGTGCTCAGCGAGCGCAGGCGGCGCGCATGCTGCTGGTGGGAACTGAACTGACCGCTGCCGATATCGCCTTCGCGGCCGGGTTCAAGAGCATTCGGCAGTTCAATGACACCATCGGGCAGGTCTTCGGGATGACCCCCTCGCAGCTACGAGCGCGTCGCCGTCGCCGGGAGGTTGTCCTGGCCGGCCACATTGATCTGGCGCTGCCGGTTCGCGCCCCGTTCGATGCTGCGGGCGTCTTCGATTGGCTCGCCGCCCGGGCCGTGGCCGGGGTCGAAGTGGGGGAGCAGAGTCGGTTCGCGCGTACCCTGGCCCTGCCGGGCGGTCCGGCCTGGTTCCGGGTGTACCAAGCTGAGGGACGGCTACGGTTGCACGCCCGGGTGCAGCAGCTGGGTGATCTACCGGCGCTGGTGGCCCGGGTGCGGCGCCTGTTCGATCTTGATGCCGACCCAGGGGCGGTTGATGGTGCCCTGGCACAGCATGGTGAGCTCGCCCCGTTGGTCGCTCGGACTCCGGGTATCCGGGTGCCCGGGGTTGCCGACCCTGCAGAAATGCTGGTCCGGGCCATGGTCGGGCAACAGATAACTGTCGCGGCCGCGCGGACGTCGCTCACCCGGCTTGCGGAGGCGTTGGGGGAACCTGTTGGCGAGTATGAGGGCACATACCGGCTATTTCCGACGATGGCTGCTATCGCTGAACGCGGTGGTGAGGTCCTGCGCGGACCGGCGGCTCGAATCCGGGCACTCACCGAGGTGGCCGCTGCGCTCGCCGATGGTGATCTGGTGCTGACCGCAGGCGATGACAGTGCTGCGCAGCGGACCGCGCTGCTGGCGTACCGGGGGATTGGCCCCTGGACGGCGGACTACGTGCGGATGGGAGTGACCGGTGACCCGGACATCACGCTGCCCGGGGATGTTGCGGTGCGGGCTGGCGCAGCTGCAGCCGGGCTCCCCGCGGATCCGGAGGGCTACACGGCCTGGGCTCAACGGGCAGCGCCTTGGCGCAGTTATTTGACCGCCCAGCTGTGGCGGGCGGGTGCCCCAGCCGTGCGAGCGAGATCCCGGAGCATCAGATCTCAGCACCCCGACAACTCTGAAAGGACCCCCTGATGGCTGTCATCCAGACCCTCGCCACCCCCGATGGCCCGTTCACCATCCTGGCCGATGACCAGCAGCGCGTGTTGGCCAGCGGCTGGACCGCCGATCCGGCGGCCATCCTGGCCCGGCTGGCCGACCCCCCACCCGCGGTGACTCCCGGTGAGACTGATGCGGCAGCGGCAGTGCTGGCGTACTATCACGGCGATACCCAGGCGATCGCCACTGTACCGGTAGCCCACCAGGGCACGGCCTGGCAGTTGAGTGGTTGGGCTGCGCTCCGGCGGATCCCGCCCGGGCAGCCGTTCAGCTACACCGAGTTTGCCGCGGAGTTGGGCCGACCGACAGCCGTCCGGGCCGCGGCATCGATTTGTGCGCGCAATGCCCCGGCGCTCTTCGTGCCCTGCCACCGGGTGCTCCGAACTGATGGCAGCCTCGGCGGCTTCGCCTGGGGGACAGCTGTCAAGCGATCCTTGCTTGACCGCGAGGCCGCCTGACCCAGATGGCTAGCCAGCAGGTCCCCGTGAAAAAGCCGAACCTACAAAGTTGTAGGTTCGGCTATTCCGATGTCCCCAGACATCACAACGTCGGGGTGACAGGATTTGAACCTGCGACCTCTTCGTCCCGAACGAAGCGCGCTACCAAGCTGCGCCACACCCCGATGACCCCCGCACATACCGCAGCAGAGCCGACGAGCAGTCTAACCGATCCGGCAGCGGAATCTCACATCGGGGCGGGCTGTGGGTTGAGGGTTAGCAGGCTCACCTCTGGGGGGCAGGCGAACCGGTAGGGAGCGAAGGGTGACATGCCGATCCCGGCCGACACGTTCACATAGGCGTGGTTGCCGTCGGCATCGTGGGTAAAAAGCCCGCTGGCCCGGTCTGTCGGCAGATCGCAGTTAGTCACCAGGGCGCCCCTCCCCGGGAGGCAGACCTGTCCACCATGGGTGTGACCCGCCAAGATCAGCTCGAGGCCGTCGGCGGTCATGGCATCGAGAACCCGCCGATAGGGGGCATGCGTGACGCCGATCTCGAGCGTGTCTGGATTCGTTGCCCCGGCAACCCGGGCATAGTCGTCTCGGTTCTCGTGGGCATCTCCGGTGCCCCGGAAAGCAATCCGGCGACCCTTCAGCGTCAAGGAACCGGTTTGATTGTTGAGATCGACCCAGCCCAGGTCCGTGAACGCCGCCCGCAGGGACTCGGTGGGCAGCGACCCGGCGGCGCGGGCCGGGACATGGTTGCGCGAGGAGCCCAGCAGGTAGCGCACCGGAAGTTTGAACTGCGGCGCCTCATAGTCATTTGATCCGAATACGAAGACGCCCGGGACCTCCCGTAACCGACCCAGGGATGCCAGCAATGGTCTGATGGCGTTGGCCGCGCTGATGTTGTCCCCGGTATTCACGACCAGGTCCGGCTCCAATCCCGCCAGCCCCGACAAGAAGGTACGTTTGCGGGTCTGCCCAGGTAACAGGTGAATATCTGACAGATGGAGGATCCGGATCGGGTGGCTGCCCGGAGGGAGTATCGGTACCGTGTGGCGACGCACGACGTATGCGTGCGCCTCCAGGAGTGTTCCGTAGGCGACGCATGCGGCACCGAAACCAGCGATGCCGAGCGCCAAGCGTCGGATCATTCTTCCGTGGCAGGTGGATCGGCGGGCGGGGGTGCACCGTTCGGGGGATTTTCAGCGGCGTCTGGTTTATCTGGGGCCTTGGGAGGCGTGGCGGGCTTGGGCGGACCACCGGAAACTACCAAGCGAATGGTCCCGTATTGGGCGGCCTTGCCCTTGGGGTTGACACCCAGGAAGGTCCCCGCGGGGGAACTGTGAGTGACCCGGGACACCGCGGTTCCGAAACCGGCAGCGCGTAGGGTCTCCCGACAGTCATTGAAGCCCATTCCTGCGCAACTCGGGACATCGACCTGCTTCGGCACATATTCCTTGGGCTTGTGGAACTTCGTTTTTGGAAGACCCTCCAGCGCGACTGTCATCGCTGGCTTCCAGATCTCCCTCCCGGTCTCTTGGCCAGAGCTGCTGCGCAGTCGGGCCTTGCCGCCGCGGATGGGGGCACCCCTCAATGACTGCCGGGATCCGCGTCCCTTGTACCTATCTGATTCCCGGTCGATGGCGATGGTGGACACGCCGACCAGGTCCGGGGTATACCCGACCGCCCAAATAGCCTTGTCACTGGTTACCGTGCCGGTCTTGCCGGCGGTCCGATAGCCGGGGATACGCGCCGAGGTCAAGGTACCCCTCGTGAACGCTCCCTGCAGTACGTCGTTGACCCTGTCGGCCACGGCTTCCGGGATCACCTGCCGGCAGTCCGCCGGCGGCACTTCATAGTCAGTGCCCGATCGTGATGTCACCGACTTCAGGATTATAGGTTCGCAGCGCTTGCCGCGTGCCGCCAGCGTGGCGGCGGCGTTCGCCATCGAAATGGGGGATACCTCGGCGGCGCCCAGGGTGAACGAGGGGAGCTGAACGTTCTGCTTTCCTTTTTCGGCAGGATCAGTCGGGGTGCCGAATGCCTGGTTGCCACTGAGCTTCAACCCAAGGGTCTCCGCTGCTTTGGCGACATCACACAGGCCGACATCCTGTTCCAGCGCCACGAAATAGTTGTTGACCGATTTGGCGGCGCCCCAGTACATGTCTCCGGAACCGGCTGCCCCGCGCACGCTCCACCCCTTACCGCTGCGCTGCACAGTCACGGTCCCATCACAGGTGCTGAAGACCTCACCCCGCCAGTTCTTTTCCCGGGGTGCGGTGTAGCTGCGACTGGTCGGGAAGCCTTTGTTGATCGCGGCCGTCAGCACAAACATCTTAAAAGTGGAGCCGCCGTGGTAGCCCTCGGCGCCGCCTAACTCCGGCTCCATAGCGTAGTTCCACCACGATTCGCCGGGCTTGTCGCCGATCTTTGGCCGACTCTGCGCAACCGCCTTTATCAGGCCAGTGCCAGGCTCGATCATGACCATCATGCCCAGCACCGGGTCCTTGGGATGGATATAGTCGGAAACTGCCTTCTGGGCGGCGTCCTGAGTGCGGGGGTCGATCTCGGTTTGAATGACCAACCCACCCCGCTGCAGCACTCGTTTCCGGGCGTCTTTGGTCGGGCCCAGGCTGGGCATGAGCAGCAGGCTCTCCTGCACGACTGAGCATAGGTGTTCGTACTTGGCTCCCACGCACCCGTGATTGGGTTCCACGGCGTCCTTACCGTCGTACACCACTTCGCGGGCCGCGACAGCCTCCTCCCGGGTGATCACCTTCTGCTCCAGCATCACGTCCAAGACGTTGTTCCGGCGCTCGATGGCGATCTTGGTGTTTTCGATTGGGTCGGTGGTGACTGGGTTTCGGACAACGCCGGCCAGCATGGCGGCCTGCGGCAGGGTGAGCTCTTTGGCGGTGGTCCCCCAGTAGCGTCGAGCTGCGGTTTCTATGCCGTAGGCGCCGCGGCCGAAGTAGACCAGGTTCAGATACCGCTCGAGAATCTCGTCCTTGGATAGCCGCTCCTCCAGAGCGATGGCGTAACGGAGCTCTAAGAATTTTCGGGCGAAAGTGCGATCATAGGCCGCCGCCTTCGCCTCGGTGTCGTTCTCAGAGATCGCCTTGTCCAGCAGCGCGATCTTGATGTACTGCTGGGTGAGCGTGGAGCCACCCTGAGTGTTGCCCACGAAGGTTCGCAGCAGCCCGCGCATGGTGCCGCGCAAGTCCAGCGCCCCGTGCTCATAGAACCGCTGATCCTCGACGCTGATAATGGCCTGCTGCATCACCGGTGAAATCTCATCGAGTGGAATGTTGACCCGGTTCTCCTCAAAGAAGTTCGTCAGCAATGAGCCATCGCCCATGAGCACCTTGGAACTCTCCGCGGGTGGGGGGGTCTCCACGTCGGCCGGAATCGAGTCGAGCGCATTCGCCCCGAGCTTCGACATCTCCGAGGCCATGCCCGCAGCGGGGACGGCCAAACCGGCTACCAGCAGCCCACCGAGGGCGCTGACGAAAACGAACATCAGCACCGAGTAGAGCTTGCGGCCCATGGATGGCTCTCCCATGAAGAGACAGGATACGGTACCGAGCCAAGATGCTCCGCATCCACAACACGGTTTGGTTTGAGCGCATTCTTGCTACTACGATTCGTAGGACACCTAGTGCACTCGTGGCCATGGCTACGCAGCGCGTGGCACCCGGCCACCAGCGAGGACGGTCGCCCTGACCAGGCGACTTGAAAGCGAGGCGAGATGACGCTCTTGGCAGCGGATGACTGGACGCTCAAGGCTCGTTGCCGCGGGATGCAGGATCTACTGTTCCCCGATGGAGCCGACCAGAAGCGGGCCCGCGCGATCTGTTCGGGATGCACCGTACGTTCGCAGTGTCTCGCCGAAGCGCTCGACAACCGGATCGAATGGGGAGTGTGGGGCGGGATGACCGAGCGGGAGCGGCGGCAACTGCTCCGGCGTCGCTCCGATATAACCTCGTGGCAGTCCGTCCTGTGCGGTGACGGGTGAACCAGCCGAACCCGGCATCCTCTAGGCTCGCCTCATGACGAAGTGGGAATACGCAACCGCACCGGTCCTGGTGCACGCCACCAAGCAGATCCTCGACAATTGGGGTATTGACGGGTGGGAGCTTGTCAGCATCGTGCCGGGCCCCGATCCACAGAATGTGGTCGCCTATTTCAAACGGCCTCTGTCAACAGCAGAGTGAACATCTCGGAGCGGCTGGAGCGACTGGGGATCACCCTGCCTCCGGTGGCAACACCGGTCGCGGCCTACGTGCCCGCGGTTGCGGTGAACGGGATGGTGGTCACCTCCGGCCAGCTTCCGGTTGTCGATGGCGAGTTGACCTGTGTCGGCGTCGTCGGCCAGGAGGTTGCTCCGGAAGAGGCCCACGCCGCCGCCCGCACGGCAACCCTCAATGCCCTCGCCGCCGCGGGTGCGCTCGTCGGTGGTGTGGATCAGATCGAGCGGATAGTCAAGGTGGTGGTCTACGTCGCGAGCACGCCGGCCTTTACCGGGCAGCCTCAGGTGGCCAATGGGGCCAGCCTGGTGCTCGAAGAGATCTTCGGTGATGCCGGAATTCACGCCCGCAGTGCGGTCGGGGTGGCTGCTCTCCCGCTGGGTGCCCCGGTAGAGATTGAGCTGACAGTGACCGCTGCCACGCCGGTGTGATGTCGCCACCGGATCAGCCGCAGCGAATCTTCGCCGAATTGGGTCGGCTGTATCCGGAGGCTGCCTGCGAACTTGAGTTCACGACGCCGCTGGAGCTGTTGGTCGCGACCGTCCTGTCTGCCCAATCGACCGATCGGCGGGTGAACGCGGTGACTCCGGCCCTGTTCGCGCAGTACCCCGATGCGGCTGCCTATGCCGGCGCCGAGGTGGAGGCTCTTGAGCAGATCATCCGGCCTACTGGTTTCTTCCGGGCGAAGGCAGGCCACTTGGTCGGCATCGGGCAGCAGCTCGTTGACAGATTCGACGGGACGGTTCCCGACACCCTGGCTGATCTGGTCACCCTTCCTGGGGTCGGGCGCAAGACGGCCAATGTGGTCCTGGGGGATGCCTTTGCGGTCCCGGGTATCACCCCCGATACGCACCTCATTCGGCTAGCCAGCAGATTCGGCTGGGTGTCATCCACACAAGCCAACACCGTGGAGCGTCAGGTGGGTGCGCTGTTCGAGCCCCGCTACTGGGTGATGCTCAATCATCGGGTGATCTGGCATGGTCGGCGCCGCTGTCACGCGCGGAAACCGGCCTGTGGCGCGTGCCCGTTGGCGGGGCTGTGCCCCAGCTACGGTGCCGGGCCGACGGATCCGGCCGAAGCTGAACTGTTGGTTCGAGAGCCCCGCCGATGAGCCGGATCGCGCACGGGTCGGCCCTGCTGGCGGCGGTGCTGCTGGTGTCGGCGGTGCTGGCCGGGTGTGTGGCCCCCACGGGGGTGCCGCCGGTGACTGGCCCCGATTCGGACAGTCTGCCTTCGGCCCGGGTGAACGCCGAGATCCCCGATTGCCCCGAGACTGATCTGGGCTCGGATGGGGTGGCCGGCGGGTTGCCGGCGATGGTCCTGGGCTGCTTGGGCAGCGACCGGCAGGTCAATCTGGCAGCCTTACGGGGCACGCCAATGGTCATAAATATCTGGGCACAATGGTGTGAGCCCTGCCGGGCAGAGGCCCCGGCCTTGGCCCGGTTTGCCGCAGCAGTCGATCAGGCTGGGGTCGATCAGGAGGTGCTGGTGCTGGGGATCAACTTCGATGACCCAGATCCCGAGGCTGCGCTGGCCTTCGCCGCAGCAGCCGACTGGTCCTACCCACACGTGGCGGATCCCCTGAAACGTACTGCGGGGGCGCTGGGCTTGACTGGGATACCGGTCACCCTGTTCGTTGATGCCGACGGAGTGATCGTCCATCGGGCGGCGGGCGCTGTCGATGATGAGATGCTCATCGAGCTCACTGCCCGGCATTTGAGGGTGACTGTGTGACCCAGGATCACTATGGGGGACTACCGGCCTCCCTGCGGCCGTTGGCAGCGTCGCTGCCACCGCCGGCTGGCCTCGGGGACGGCGGGCGCCAGGCGGCCGTGTTGATCCCGTTTGCCGAGGACCCGAGCACCCCACCGCCGGGGCTTCGGTTGGTACTTGTGGAGAAGTCCCCGCACCTGCGCAATCATGCTGGTCAGCTGGCTTTTCCCGGGGGTGGAGTCGATGCCCAGGATGCCGATGTGCAGGCAGCCGCGCTGCGTGAGGCCGCCGAGGAGGTGGGCATCACCCCTGATGAAGTCGACATTCTCGGCCAGCTACCGCCGGTTCAGGCCGTCACCGGCTATCAGGTGAGCCCGGTCGTTGGCTGGTGGCGCCGTCCCCGGCCCCTGAAACCTGTCGATACCGTGGAGGTGGCCGCCGTGCATTCGGTCACGGTGGCCGACCTGATAGACCCGGCTCTGCGCTATACCTGGAAGCACCGTCTGGGATTCACCGGTCCGGCGTTCGTAATAGCAGATCTGTTCATCTGGGGGTTGACCGCCTCTTTCATAGACGATGTGCTGCGATCGGGTGGCTGGGCGGTGCCGTGGGATACCGCGCGAGTGGCCGAGATACCGGCGCGATTCGATGGGGCGGCCGGAAGGTTGTAGGCCCTCTTGCGACCCTTGGCTAGGGATGCGCTGATTGATGCTGGTCTGTGCGAGGACGTGCCGGGCGGGATGAACCGCAACCCCACATTGGGTGGGTGTACTGGATGTCCATCGCCAGATATGGGGGAAGCGGTTCGCCCGATCCGGTGCGCCGCAGCCAGGGCATGATTGATCAGCGCATCCCTAGAACTCATGCGTTCGTCTTGAGTTTCGGGCGGCGCCGAGCCGAGATTTCAATCGTCACCATCCGCCGCCCGGGGGAGCAGCAACCCCCATGGCTCCTTCAAGAACGCGACCATCGACCCACCGAGCTGCAGCGAGGGTACACGCGCCGGGCCCAGACTCAGCGATCCGAGGCGAAGCCTCGGTAGGCATCTCTGGGGTCTGCCAGCACGGAGTCGGTGCGTGGCGAGGGTCATTCCAGCACGTGGCAGGGTGGCCGATTGTCCCGTTGACGCGGCAGGATGCGGCCATGGATCTCCAGGAAGCGCCCGGACCCGCGAAGCCTCCTGCCCCGTGGTGGGCGAGCGATGTGGTGTATCAGATCTACCCGCGCTCATTCTGCGACAGTGATGGTGATGGGGTGGGTGATCTACGCGGGATCATCAGCAAGCTCGACTATCTGAGCGACCTGGGGATCGATGTTGTCTGGTTGTCGCCGATATATGAATCCCCGCATGCTGACAACGGTTACGACATCGCCGACTACCAGCAGATTGATCCGCTGTTCGGTACCCTGGATGATTTCGATGCCCTGGTGGCTGGGCTGCATGAGCGTGGGATCAAGCTGGTGATGGACATGGTCGTCAACCACACCTCCGATGAGCATGGTTGGTTTGCCGCCTCTCGAGATCCGCGCTCGCCGCACCGGGATTGGTATGTCTGGCGCCCGGCGAGGGATGGCTATGAACCTGGAACGCCCGGGGCAGAGCCCACGAACCTGGGCTCGGTCTTTGGCGGATCCGCCTGGGAGTACGACCCGGCCTCGGGGGAGTACTACCTGCATCTGTTCAGCCGCAAGCAGCCGGATCTTAACTGGGAGCAACCCGAGGTGCGGGCTGCGATCTACCAGATGATGAACTGGTGGGCCGATCGCGGGGTGGATGGATTCCGACTGGACGTTATCAACCTGATCAGCAAGACCTACCCACTATCCGACGGGGTGGTGGCCTCTGGGGAGCTGTTCAGTGACTGGGCGCCTCTGGTGAATGGTCCGCGGTTGGTGGAGTTCCTCGAGGAAATGAACCGGGCGGTCGGCTTTGATACCAGGCCGCTGTTCACTGTGGGGGAGATGCCAGCCACTGATGTCGCGCACGCCCGGGCCTATACCAGCCGACACCAGCCGCGGCTCGGGATGGTCTTCACCTTCGAGCACCTCATGGTGGATCAGGACGGGCACAAGTTCGCGCCGAAAGCGCTCCATCTTCCGGATCTCAAGAAGAATCTGGCTGCTTGGCAGGCGGGATTGGCCGACGATGGTTGGAACTCACTGTACTGGGAGAACCATGATCAGCCTCGAGTGGTCAGCAGATTCGGTGACGATGATCCGGGTCGTCGCGTGGCCTCGGCCAAGGCCCTGGCCACGGTGCTTCATCTCCATCAAGGGACGCCATACATCTATCAAGGTGAAGAGATTGGGATTGTCAACGCCGGCTTTTCCGCCACGGACTCCTACGCCGATATCGAGAGCCTGAGCTATGCGGCCGAGGCCGCGGCGACGGGGGTTCCGGAGGCGCAGATCTTGGCCGGACTCGCCGCCATGAGCCGGGACAATGCGCGCACTCCGATGCCCTGGGGCCCAGGTCCGGGCGCGGGATTTACCACCGGGGTGCCGTGGCTCAGCTTCAACCGGGATGTCGCCGAGGTGAACGTCCAGGCGGAGTTGGCCGATCCGGACGGTGTCCTAGCCCACTATAAGCGTCTGATCGAACTGCGGCATGACCTGGAAATCGTGCGTAGCGGCAGCTTTGAGTTGCTGCTGCCGGAGGACCCCAAACTGTGGGCCTTCACCCGCACCCTCGGCGCTGAGCAACTGGTGGTGGTGGCGAACATGAGTTCGGAGCTCACCAGTGTCCCGGTGGCCGAACTTCCGGAACTTTCCCAGGCGCGGTTGTTGTTGGGCGGTACCGGCGCCGATGTCCAAACCCTGGCTGGTTGGGAAGCGCGGGTCTACCTGCTGACCCGGTGAGCCGTCACCGCTGCGGGACAGCAGGCAGGTCGGCCAGCGGTTTTCCACCGGACGCGACGATGGCCTCGACATTCTCTTGACCGCGTTCGAGGGACACTTTGACCTCCTCGGAGGTCAGTTGTGCTTCAGCCATTGTTCTCTCCGGGCCAGGGTTGGCGAGTTTACCCTTGCCGATGATGACCAAGATCCCGGCGACCACGAGCACCAGGATGGCCATGGTGAGGAAGCCTAGAGAAAAGGCCCACACGATGGAGACCAGACCTGAATAGAGGGCGGTGAGCGCCAGACCTCCACAGATGAACAGCAGCGTCACCGCTTGTAGCGCCAAGTATCCAGCGGCACCGAACAGACCAGCACCGATCCCGACCCGCTTGGCCTGGGGAACCAACTCGTTCTTGGCGAGCTCAATCTCCCCCTTGACGATGGTCTGCACATCAGCGGTGATGTCTTTGATCACATCGCCGATCTCAGGCTGTGCCATAGCCGTCTCCCTATCGTGTCGCTTCCGCGCCAGGCTACACCGGGTGAGCCCGCCTGGGTCACAGCCGGATGGGGAGCCCCGGATCGGGGAGTTCTATCGCTGAGGTGAACTCGCTGTGATCGACCTCGGCGCGCCAGCAGGCCACCTGATAGGGGAGAAGGAGGGGGGCCGGTGCTCGTGCCGAGGATTCGTACAGCTGGCCCACATCGGCCAGCAGGGCGGCCCGGCGGCCGGGATCGAGGGTGGGGAATCGGCGGGCGACCATGTCGAGGAGGTCGACGCGGGCAACTGGAACCCAGAGCCTCACCCGGCGTTCCTCGATATTGCCGAAGTAGGGGCTGTTGACCAGAGTGGCGATGGCGGTGGTGCCGTAGTCACCCGGCATGGCGTCTGGGTCGAGCGCCCGGACCAGCTCCATCAGCCGGCGTACCCAGGGGACCGAATCATCACGGGTGATCCAGGACACTCCGAGCTGCCCCCCCGGAGCAAGCACCCGAGCGACCTCCTGCACGATGGCTGCCCCCGCGAAGGTGTGCAAGTTCTGGTGCAGCATCACCCCGTCGAAGGCACCGGGGATGAATGGCAGTCGCTCCGGCATCACCAGCGCGGGAATTCCGTGGGGGGCGCGCCGCATCAGCGAGCGCACCCCAGCCCGGGTGGTATCTGCCAGGACCAATCCGGAGCGGTGGGCGGCTAGGCGTTCAGCTATCGGGGCGCAGGTCTGACCGAACAGCAGTACCGGATGGCCCTCGCGCGGGGTGGGGAGCAGCCATTCGACAGCGGTGTCCGGAAAGGACGGACGACCGCGGGTGCTCATGATGCTCGATGGTAGCGAGACCGTGGCCAGGACTTGTGGATGACGCTGCGGCCTGTCCACAGTCTTGCTGATGGTGACTGGGACACCCCGGTCGGGTCGAAGTTTGGGGTGTGGGAGTCTCAGATGCCGATGTGATGCTGGTGACAGCTGATCCGGCGATTGTGGATGCGGTGGAATCGGTTGCGGCCACGTATGGGATCACCGTGGGCCGGATAGACGTTCCCGAGGGGGTGGGCAGGTTCTGGCGTCAGCCCCGGGTGGTGCTCGTCGGGGACGACCTGGCCGCAGCCGTGGCTGCGGCGAGCCATGCTCGGCGGGATCGGGTGTACCTCGTCGGGTTCGATGCCGCCGGATTGGGGACCTGGTCGATGTCCTTGGGAGCCGAGGTCATCCCGCTGCCCCAGGGAACGGCTTCGCTGTCGGCCATCCTCAGCCAGGATGCGGACGGACGAGCGCCGGTGGCTGCCGTCCTGGGAGGGAGCGGGGGTGTGGGGGCGTCCACCCTGGCTGCCGGGCTGGCGCTAGGCCAAGCCCGGCGGGCCGCCGCAGCCTTGGTCGACCTGGACCCGCTCGGCGGTGGGCTCGACTTGCTGATGGGGGTGGAGACCGGTGCTGGACATCGGTGGCCGCGGCTGATGGAAGCTGCCGGTGAGGTCGGGGATATGCGTGGCCTGCTCCCCGAAGCGGAGGGAGTGGCGGTGCTCTCCATGGCTCGGGAGGGGGCAGCCGCCCCCACCCCGGCGGCCACATCGGCGATCACCGGGTCGCTGGCGCGGCATCACGGTCTGGTCGTGGTGGATTGTGGTCGGCATCCGTCGGCAGCGGCGCGGACCATGCTGCGGGTCGCCAGCGCGATCGTGGTGGTGAGCGGTGGCTCAGTGCGGGGTGTGGCGGCGTGTGTCCAGCAACTGCAGGCGTGGGATGTGCGGACCGCAGGTCTGGTGGTCCGACGCCAGCCGGGGGTGCGGGTCCCGCCCGAGGTGGTGGCGGAGACGCTCGGGCTGGAGCTGTGGGGGGTTGTCCCGCACGATCCGGCGTTGATAACTGCGGCGGAGGCCGGGGATCCACCGTGGCGATCGGGATCTGCCTGGTCGCGTGCGGTGAATCGGGTATTGCAGCGCGTGCTGGTGAGTGAGGATGCTGATGTCGGCTGACCTGGATGCGGTGCGCGCCCACCTCAGTGCCGCAGGGGAGGCGGCTTCCCCGACGTCGGTGGCAGGGGCGCTGACGGAATTGGGTTTGGTGGTCTCTGATGAGGCAGTTCGGCTGCTGCTGGCGGCCATCCGCCGGGAAGGGCACGGGGCGGGGCCGCTGGAGCCGCTCCTGCAATATCCTGGCGTCACTGACGTGCTGGTGAACGGCCCCGATGAAGTGTGGATCGATCGGGGGCAGGGCCTGGAGCGTACCGAGGTTCGATTCACCGATGATGATGCCGTCCGGCGGCTGGCGGTGCGGCTGGCCGCGCTCGCCGGACGTCGGCTCGATGATGCGATCCCGTTTGCAGATGCCCGCCTCCCTGGCGGGATTCGGGTGCATGCGGTATTGCCCTGCGTGGCCGACCAGACCTGTGTCTCGCTGCGGGTGCCGGTAGCTTCTGCCCTATCACTGGAGGACTGGGTTCGGGGTGGTGGTCTGACGGAGCTCGGCCGGGATCTCCTGGCGGCGTTGATAGTGCAGCGACGCGCGATCCTGATTTCTGGGGGAACCGGTTCTGGGAAGACGACCCTGCTGGCCTCCCTGCTGGGGGCTGTGGATCACGCTGATCGCCTCGTGCTCGTCGAGGACTCCCGGGAACTCAGGCCTACTCATCCGCACGTGCTGCACTTGGAGGCGCGGAATGCCAATGCGGAGGGGGTCGGTGCGGTAACACTCACCGATCTGGTGCGTCATGCGCTACGGATGCGTCCCGACCGGATCGTGGTCGGTGAGGTGCGTGGGGCGGAGCTGCGGGACCTGCTGGCGGCCCTCAACACTGGCCACGAGGGCGGGCTGGGCACAGTGCATGCCAATACTGCTCAGGCGGTACCGGCCCGGCTTGAGGCACTCGGTGCCCTGGGGGGATTGGGTCGGGCTGCGCTGCACGCCCAAGTGGCGGCTGCCCTGGATGCGGTCATCCACGTGCGCCGCGGATCGCAGGGGCGTCGTTATGTGGGGGAGATCGGGGTTGTGGTCAATGACGACCGGGGGCTGGTCCAGGTAGTCCCGGCGGTGACGTGGAGCGAGGATGGAGTGTGCCAGAACGGTGCCGCCCGTGCGGTCCTCGAATCATGGGTCTCCGCATGATTGCCGTCGTGGCGGCCGGCGCTGCGGCGATGGCGGTGTGGCTTGTCGGGCGGCAAAGTCCGCCACTGGAGCGGCTTGGATCCATGCCGGAACCCTTCCCTGAGGCTGGTCGCCGACACGCCTCAGGCTGGTGGTTGTTGCGGTTCGCCAGCTGCCTGCTGCTGCCTGGTGGTGGGTGGCTCATGCGTGGTATGGCGGGGGCGGTGTTCGGCCTGGTGGCTGTCATCGTGCTGCTGACAGTTACTGAGGTGTGGCGGCGGTACCGGGTCCGGCGTGAACGCCAGCAGCGCCGACAGGATGTGGTCCAGATTGCGGAAGCGATGTCTGGCCTGTTGCAGGCGGGGCGGGTGCCCCTGCTCGCACTCCAGGAGACGGCTCAGGAAGCGCCCTTGTTGGTGCCCGTTGTCCATGACGTGGCGACGGGTGGCGACGTTTCAGCTGCGTTGCGCCGAGCTGCCGCCCAGCCTGGAGGAGAGGGGTTGAAGCAGCTGGCGGAGGCTTGGGATGTGGCTGCGGCTACCGGAGCGCCGCAGGCAAAGCTCTGGGATCAGGCTGCCGCATCCTTGGCGGCCGACGACGAGGTGGCCCGCTTGGTGCTGTCTGAAGTGGCGGCGGCTCGGGCCGCTGGCCGGGTGATGGCGGGGCTTCCATGGGTAGGGATCCTGCTTGGCTACGTCATGGGAGGTGATCCGGCAGACTTTCTGACCGCCACTCCCGTGGGGTGGATCTGCCTGGTGCTCGCCACCCTGCTTGCTAGTAGCGGTTTGTTGTGGATTGATGCAATCGCTGATGCCGGCGGAAGGCCGGCATGATAGTGATCCTGGCGGGGTTGGCAGCTGGCTGGGCCGTGTGGTTCTGGATCCCGATAGCGGGTTTGTCACGGCTGAATCCCCCCTCCCGAAGCTGGGTGAGGGTGCGGTCGGCGTGGGAGGCTCGTGCCGGGCTTCGGCTCCGAGGACGCTGGCGGAAGCGGCAGGCACTGGCTTCCCGGGCCTCGGTGCCCGGCGTCTGTGAATTGCTGGCAGTGAGCTTGCAAGCTGGCGCCCCACCGCGGCTGGCGCTGGCACAGGTGGCCCGGGGAGTCAGTGATCCCCCGAAGAAACAGCTGCTGGGTGTTCTCAACCGGATAGCGCTGGGGATAGATGAACCCGAGGCCTGGCTGAGCCTGGGAGATGCCCCTGGATATCGTCGGGTGGCCCGCGATATCGCCCGCTCCATTCGGCACGGCACGGTGCTGGCCGAGTTGTTGCAGCGCCACGCCCGGGAAGCGCGCAGCGATGCGCAGGCGGCTGCACTGGCCCGCGCACGGGTGGCCGGGGTGCGCAGCGTGATTCCCCTCGTCGTCTGTTTCCTTCCGGCGTTTCTCTTGGTGGGGGTGGTCCCGATGCTGGCCAGCACGTTTCTTGAGATTCTCGGGTAGGGCAGTGTCCACAGCATCCGATGGATCAGGTCCCGCCGTCCACAGGGGCCAGCTGGCTGACGCCCCGCGGTAGGGCTGACCCAACGTCGGGTCGTGTCGCGAACGCGGCATCAATGAAGGGAGTCACTAGTGTTCAACACAATTGCATCGAGTATCGGTGCCATCGAAACGACCCGAGCCCGCAAGGCATCCGCGGGTGAACCTGCGGGGGCTGCGGCTGAGTCACGATCGAGGGTCGCGGTGCTGGCCGAGCGCGGGCTCACCACGGTGGAGTATGCCATTGGGATCGTGCTGGTCCTCAGTATCGTAGGTCTGCTGATCAAGGCATCAGCAGAGGGGTGGTTCATGTCCCTGGTCAAGGGCCTGATCGAGAGCATCTTCAAGGCGATTGCCTCGGGGATCGCGGGATGAGTCAGGTGGGTGGGCCGGAGGGCGACCCGGTCCACCCACCCCGCGTGCGGGCGCGGGGTGGGCTCAAGGCGGATGGCGGCATGGTGACCGTCGAAATGGCCGCGGCCAGCCTGCTGCTGGGGGTGCTCCTCGCTGGCCTGTTGGCGGTGGTGGTCGGGGCGTTCCGGGTGGCCGAATGCCAGGTGGTAGCAAACGAGGTTGCGCGACAGCAGGCCCGGGGAGATGCGGCGGCGGTGGCGCGGACCCGTGACGATCGGCCGGAGGGAACCACGGTCTCGGTGGCGGCTGAGGACGGGGTCGCCATGGTGCGGGTGCAGTGCGATTCCGTGATCGGCGGGGTTCGGTTCCCGGTGGAGGTGAGCGCGCGCGTAGTGTCGGAGGACGGTGGCTAGCCGGACCTCGCTACTACCGAGGCCTTGCCTCTGACCGCAGAGTCTGGGCCCGGCAGGTGTGCCCTCTAGCACTAGGCCATCACCCGAAAGCGCCGGTTGGTGTAGCCGTTCAGCAAGGCCGCGAACACCAGGATCAGACCCAAGGCGAGGGATTGCAGCTGGGAGCCCAGGTTGCCCACGAACAGGAGCAGGATGCCAGCGTTGAGCCAGAGAACCAGGGTTGTGGCCAGCACTACGCCGGAAACTCGGCCGATACCGCCGGTGATAGCCACCCCGGCCAGCACGGCGATGGTTATCGAGGGTAGCGCCATGCCGCTGCCTGCATCGCCGGCATTCGGGCGTGCGGAGGCGAACTGGGAGACTGTCACGATGGCGACCAGCCCCGATATCGCCCCGGAGATCACGTAGGCCAGCAGCCGGGTCTGAGCGACATTCACGCCAGCCCAGGTTGCGGCAACGTCATTGGTACCCACGCCGTAGAGCCGCCGCCCGTACGGGGACCGGTTGAGCAGGAACCAGATGACCACCACCGTGGGCAGCAGGAAGATCACCAAACCGAGAGGAATATCGGGAAAGTACTGACCGATGAGGGGAATCTCCACAGATTGGGAAAGGGCGTAGAGCTCTTGAATCGGCGGTGTGCTGATCGGCTGCTGCGCGTTGATAACAATGGCGATGGAACGAAAGGCGTAATAGGTCGCCAGGGTGGCGATCAGGGGAGGAAACCCGAATGTGGCGACCAGCACCCCATTCACCCCGCCCAACAGGGCACCCACGAGAATGGCTATCAGGATGGAGAGCCCCAAGGGCATGCCCCAGAGGCCGAACATGAAGCCGAAGATCATGCTGACCAGCGAGACGATGGCCCCCACCGAAAGATCGATGCCACCACCCCCCGACACGATCACCACCAACTGTGCCAACCCCAGCAAGACCAACGGCACCGCGTTGATGAGCGCGCTAGCCAGATAGTCGGAGTTGTAGCTGCCGGCCATGTAGCCAGCGGCATCCAGGCTGGTCATCGTTACCAGGACCACGACTATGAGAATCGCCAGCAGGACTACCCGTTGGGTCAGGACTGCTGTGACTATCCGGCCCGCGAGGGTGCCCTGGTCGCTCCCGGGCTCAGCGGTGTCTGGTGGAAGTGGGGTGGTCATGGCTGCCTCCTTGCCCGGGCGCGCAACAGATCAGTACCGACCGCGATCACTATGAAGGCACCGACGAAGAGATCACCTAGTTGGGATGGCAACCCCAGTTGAGTGACGCCGGAGATCACGGTTTGGACCAGGACGGCCCCCAGGATGGTGCCCAGGACGCCGCCGCGGCCGCCCATCACCGAGGTGCCGCCGATGACAACTGCAGCAATGGTGGACAGTGCGAGCCCAGTACCGACGGTTTGGTCCAGATTCTGGGTGCCATTGGCGATGACTATGCAGGCGGCGAAACCGATGAGCAGCCCGCTGATGGTGTAGCCGATCACGCGCCGGCGTTCCACCCGGATACCGGCGAGCCGGGCGGCGTCCGCGTCGCTACCAATGGCGTAGAAGTGTCGGCCGCCTGGGGCGTAGCGCAGGTACCACCAGGTCGCGGCGGCGAGGGCGACCATGATAAGAAACGAGATCGGGATGCCGAAGAGTCGACCGTCGGCGCCTCGGCCGAGGACCGACAAGGTGGGCGGGATGCCATTGACGGTATTGGAGTTGAAGATCCGCAGGCCGATGAACAAGAAGATATTCGAGGTTGCGAACGTAATTATGATTGCATGCACCCGGCCCACGGCTATCAGCAGACCATTGGTCAGGCCCAGCACCCCACCCAGCACCATGGCGACCACGAGGGTCACCACGAGCGGGGTGTCGAAGGTCACCATGAGTTTGGCGGCCACCACGGCGGCCACCATGGTGATAGAGCCGACCGAGACATCGATACCGGCCATGATCATGATCAGGGTTTGCCCGATGGCCATGATTGCGATGGGCGCGATGTTGGAGAGCAGCGGCTGAATCGATCCGGGAGTGAGAAAGGCGGGCGTGGTCAAGCCCAGAACGATCCAGAGCGCGATGATGGCACCGACAAGAACCAGTTCCTGGCTGGAGACTGCAGGCGGCAGCTGTCGTCCGGCACGCGGCGCTGAGCGCTGGTCACGGGTTGGGGCACCCGCATCAGTGGGCGGCATCGGTGTCTCCTTCCTCGGTATCGCCTGCGGCAGCGGCCAGCAGGTCAACTTGGGTGGCGGTGGGCCCGAAGCTGACCGTGGTGGTGCCCTTACGTACTATCTGGATCCTGTCGGCGACCCGCAGGGCTTCGGGGAGATCGGAGGTAACCACCAGTACCGCGGCGCCAGACTCGGCCATCTCACCGATCAGGGTGTGGATCTCCTCCTTGGCGCCGATATCGACGCCTTGGGTCGGCTCCTCCAGGATGAGGAGTTGAGGGTTCTCGACGAGCTGTCGGGCGAGCACCACCTTCTGGGCGTTTCCTCCCGACAAGGCGGCTATCGCCTGCTGCTCGCTGGGCGTGCGGACAGATAGTCGCGCCACCATGTCCTTGGCGATCTGCCGTTCCCGGTGCCGTTCGATCCAGAGACCGAAGCGGGTCAGCAGCGGCAGATGACCGATGCTTATATTGAAGGCTATCGATTGGAAAGAGAACATGCCTTGCCGCTTCCGGTCCGCCGGGAGCAGGGCGATGCCGAGGCGCTGTGCATGCCGCGGCGACCGCGGTGCAATCGGGGCGCCATCGAGCCGGATCTCGCCAACGTCGGCCCGCTGGATCCCGAAGACGGCTGAGGCGATGTCGGCTGCCCCGGACCCCACCAGCCCGTAGAGGGCGACGATCTCACCGGCGGCCACCGACACATTCACGTCGTGAAATCGGTGTTTCCGGCCCAGCCCGCTGAGCTCAAACTTGGGCTGCTCATCCTCCGGACGAACCCGGTTGCGGTTGGCTTCGACCTCCATGGACCCCACCATGGCCTCGGCGATCTCCCGGACCGTGATCTCGGACATCTGGTGGGTCCCGATGGTACGACCATCGCGCATGATGGTGACCTCGTCCGCGATCCGCGCCAACTCATCCAGCCGGTGTGAGATGTAGATGATCGCGACGTCGCGCTCCTTCAGCTTGCGGATAACACTGAACAACGACTCGATCTCGGCATCTGTCAGGATGGCGCTGGGCTCGTCGAGGATGAGCAGCCCCACATCCTGAGCAAGCGCCTTGGCGATGGACACCTGCTGTTGCTCGGCGATGGAGAGGTCCGAGATGTACATCGAGGCGTAGCGCTCCGGAAGGTCAATCAGGGCGAGGACGTCGACCACCGCGCGATGCTGTTCGGCCCAGTTGATCCGGCCGGAGGTGCGCAGTTCGCGCCCGGCAAAAATGTTCTCAGCGACGGTCAGCTCTTGAAAGAGCTGAGGCTCCTGATAGACGGTGCCGATGCCCAGGGCGAGCGATGCCGTGGTGCTGCCGAGTTCCACCGGCGTGCCGTTGTAGGTGATAGTCCCGGCGTCGGTGGTCTCGGCGCCGGAGATTATCTTGATCAGGGTCGACTTGCCCGCCCCGTTCTCGCCGACCAGAGCGTGGACCAGTCCGCCACGGACGGTGATATCGGCCTCGCGGATGGCGCGGACAGCTCCGAACCGTTTCTTGATCCCCGTCATCTGAATCCGGGCTGGTGCTGGTACGGCCATGGTGATCGAATCCCCCATCGCGGTGATGTCCCGGTGTGGCTTGCGGTGGTCGGGTAGCGGGCCGCCGCTACCCGACCACCGGCTCGGTCAGTAGTTGTAGCCGTCGACGTTGTCGGCTGTGAAAACAAACGCCGGGCCGAGCAGCAGCATCTTCTCTGCTTCGGAGTACTCGATGGCGGTGAGGTCGTCATTGACGGCATTGGTCGCCTCGAATGCGTTGCCCTCCACGAGCTGTGCACCCGCCCACGCGGTCAGATAGCCCAGCGCCTCGACATCCCACAGAATCGACCCGGACGAGGAGCCGTCCTTGAGGTAGGGGGCCATCGACATCGGGGTTCCCAAGCCGACGGTGAACACGGTGCCGATCTTGTCGGCATCGCGGACCGCCTGGGCCACGGCGACTGCCGACGTGGTGCACTGCCCGATCAACCCGGTCAGGTCGGGGTGGGCGTTCAGCAGGTCCGTGGCCATCTGGGTGCCTTTGGCCTGGTCCTCGCCGGAGTAGACAACATCCACGATTTCCATGTCCGGGTAGTCGGAGGCTACATACTCGCGTTCGACCTCAATCCAGGAGTTGAGATTCGCGGCGGTCTCGCCGCAGGAGACTATCGCCAGCTTCCCCTTTTCGCCCATGGCCGCAGCCAAGGTGTCGACTATCTGCTTGCCGATCCCCTCGGCGGTGGCCTGGTTGACGAAGACCTCTCGGACCGAGCTCTCAGCGTCGGTATCGGAGGTGAACACCTTGATGCCCGCATCGGCCGCCTCCTGGATCAGCGGTGCCATGGAATCGGGGTCATTGGGTGCGATCACCAGCGCGTCCACCTTTTGCTGAATGAAGGACCGCACGATGTCCGCCTGTGCGGCCGCATCGGCGGTGGTGGGGCCCTGCATCACCCAGGTGATCCCGAGATCCGTCGCTGCCTGTTTCGCGCCGGTGTCCATGGCTTCGAAGTAGGGGGCGCCTTGCAGCTTGGGCACGAAGGCCACGGTGATGTCGCCGCCGGCGCTGCTGGCGCCGCTGGTCTGCGGTGCTCCGGATGTGGCTGGGGCCTCGTTCTTGGTGGTGCAGCCGACCGCAGCCAAGGCGAGGACAGCCACGGCCGCGACTGCTGCGGTGAGACGGGAGCGTTTCATCGGATAACCCTTTCGTTCGAGCTTCGTTGCTGGACAGGTCTGGAGGATGGGTGGAAGGCGTAGCGTGGTGTCGGTGGGCGCTCACTCGAGGTTCGTGTGCCGGGATCGCATCAGTTCGGGGGGCTCGGCGCGCAACTCTCGCACCCTATTGGTAATCAGATCAACGAAGACGAACATGGCGATCTCAAAGCCAGACCCCATGGGTAGCACGGCTGTCGAGCCGCTGTCATTGGCCATCGTTTGGGCGGTGACGACGACGACAGTGTCGGCCAGTTCGGCCGGTGGGTTGTCGGGTTCAGCGGTGAAGTACAGGATGCGCGCACCTGAGCGTTTTGCCACCCCAGCCAAGGCTTCGACCATGGAGATGTTTCCCGGTCCGCAGGAGAGGATCAGCAGGTCCCCGGGGCCTACCGCGGGGGTCGTCATCTCACCCTGGTAATGCGCCTCGAGCCCGGCATGGAACAAGCGCATTATCAGCCCACGCAGCACCAGACCTTCCCGGCCCCCAGCGAAGGCCGCTACCACGTTGGCCCGGGCGATTTCGTGGGCGATTCTGTCGAGGGTCTCGGCAGGCACGCTGTTGACAGCCGCCGTGATTTCGGCGAGGGCGCCGTCGATATCGTTGGAAGGTGACGTGACCATAGCTATGCCTTTCGGGCGAGGGGTGTCGCCGGTAGCCGTCGTTGGCTCGGCGCTGACTGTACGGAGACCTGTCAGAAGGCGGCAAAGGCATGCGCAAACAAAGGGCTATTCTTGCGCAAATCCCCTCAGGATTGGACAAATGCTCATGGTGACCATGTCTGATGTCGCTGCAGCGGCCGGAGTTTCGTTGACGTCGGTGTCGCACGTCCTGAATCGCACCCGAACGGTGAGCGCACGCCTGCGGGCACGCATTATCGAGGCCGCTCACGAGCTCGGCTACCAGGACGAACGTCTCGACGATGTCGGGGCTGCCGAGCTGACAATCGGTGTGGTGGTGCCGTCGCCCGCGAGCCCCTATCTGGGTGAGCTGGTGGAGGGGATCTTTGAGGAAGGGCGCCGCTACGATGCGGCCAGCCTGTTGATGACCAGTGGTGAGGATCCCTGGCGCGAGTACCGGGCGGTGCAGACCCTGATTAGCCGACGGGTGGACGGCATCATCATGGCACCCACCCGGGATTGGGGTCTGCGTACTGGGGTTGTGCTGCGGAACAGCCATCTACCGTGCGTGCTCGTGGACCGGCTGGCGGATCCCCGCTTGGATGGGGTTGGCTGCGAAGGTGCTCAGGCGGCCCAGGCGATTGTTAGTCATGTGATTCGGCATGGGCATTCCCGGGTGGCGATGATCCGGGGTCTGGAGGGCCTCCCGACGACAGAGGCTAGGGAACGAGGGTTTCGGGCAGCGTTGCTGAAGCATCGGCTGCTCTATGACGCGGCGCTGGTCGTCGATGGTCAATCCACGATTCGGGGTGGGCAATTGGCCACGGAGAGGCTGATGGCTATGCCCGAGCCGCCGACGGCGATCTTCGCCGCGAACAACAATATGACTGTCGGCATGCTGCATGCCTTGCGCAAACTGGAGGTCGAGGTTCCGCGGGATCTAGCCGTGATCGCCTTCGACGACCTGGAATGGTCCGACATAGTACGACCCGGGATAACCTCGATTGCACAACCTTTCCATGCGATGGGCGGACGCGCCTTCCATCTGCTTGCGGAGCGGTTGGCCGAGCCCGAACGTCCGGTACGTCAGGAGATGCTGCCCGCCTCGTTGGAGTACCGCGAGTCTTGTGGCTGTCCGAGGCTGGCCTCTCTGGGCGGATGAGTGTAGGTGACGGCGAGATCCGGCTGTTCGCTCGGGGGACGCCGATCCACAGGCGGGAATGGCTGAGGGATCTGGCGGGGCAGGCCCGAAGCTTGGGTTGGGCGGAGGCGGGTGTGCGGGAGCGAGGTTGGGTCGGAATGGGGCGAACTCGGGGCGGCACGGTGCCGCCATCTGAGGCAGGGTATGGCACGTTGCTCGTGGGGCTGGCCGCCCTGATCGCGCTGGCCCTGGCCGGCGTGCTTATCAGCACCGCCGTCGCGGCTCGTCAGCAGGCGGCGGTGGTGGGTGCGGCGGATTTGGCTGCAGTTGCCGGTGGGCAAGCCCAGTTGGCTGGCGTCGAAGCATGCGGTGCCGCCCGCCGTAGTGCGGCTGCCAATGCGGTGCAGCTGGCTGACTGTCGGGTAGCGGGCGATGAGGTTGAGTTTGTGGTGAGCGTGACCGTGACTCGAGACGTGACCTGGGGGCCGTGGGGGCAGCAGTTGCGCGCTCGGGCGCATGCTGGGGTGCTCACCGGTGCGCCAACGTGACCGCTGGCGCCGTCGGCCGGGTCGGGTTGTCGAGCAAGGCGGCCACTATCAGGCTGGCACCCTCCTTGTGGAGCGGGTTGTTTCCGCTGCCGCACTTGGGGCTCACGACACAGGCGGGGCACCCAGACTCGCAGGTGCAGGTGAGGAGCCGTTGCAGGGTCGCTGCCCACCAGCGTTCCGCGAGGTTGTAGGCGGCATCGGCTAAGCCCGAGCCGCCGGGAAGGCCGTCGTGGACGAAAACGGTGGCGAGTCCGGTATCGGGATGGCGGGTCGTTGACAGCCCGCCCAGGTCCCACCGGTCGCACGGGACGAAGGCGGGCAGAATGCCGATTGCGGCATGTTCGGCGGCGTGCACGGCTCCGGGGAGATCGGCGGCGGTGACTGCGATCTGGTCGAGGCTGGCGGTGGGTAGTGTCCACCAGACCGCGCGGGTGAGCATCGTCTGCTCGGGAAAGTCGAGGGGATGGGAGTCCCACACGCTGCCGGTGATTGGGTCCCGCCGCAGATAGCCGGTTACCTGACCGGTGAGTTCGATGGCACCCACATGGATGGCCCCGTGACCGAAGGCGCGCTGCTTCTCCTCGGTGAGGATTCGCACGGTGGTCACCGATTGCGCCTGGGTGAAGTAGTTAGGTTCGGCGCGGCGGACCAGCGCCCACTGCTCGGCCTCATTGAGTTCGTCGACGATCCAAGTTTCACCTTGGTGAACGTAGACGGCCTCGGGGTGCACGGTGCGATGCACTGCCGACGGGTCAATCTGGCCGATGATCCGACCGCTCTCGGTATCGACGATCTCGAGGGCGCGCCCCTGCATAGCGCGCAGATCTATAGAATCGACGGCGCGTTGGGCGTGGGTCCAAAACCAGGCCGGCCCACGCCGCCGCAGCACACCCTGGTCGGTCAGCCGACTGAGCAGGGCTGTGGTGGTCGGTCCGAACCATCGCTCATCGTCGGTGGTGAGCGGCTTCTCCTGGGCGGCAGCGGCGAGATGGGGGCCCAGCACGAACTGGTTCTCCGTTGGAATCGTGGTGGCTTCGCCTGGGGATTCGAAGAGCACCTCCGGGTGATCGACCAGGTAGGCGTCAAGGGGATCATCGCGGGCAGCCAGTACCGCTAGCGCCTGCTGCCCCGAACGGCCTGCCCGCCCGATCTGCTGCCAGAAGGCGGCTAGCGTCCCGGGGAATCCGGCGGTGACCACCGCCGCCATCCCGCTGATGTTGATGCCCAGCTCCAGGGCATTGGTCGAGGCGACCCCCCGGAGCCGACCGTCAGCGAGCGCGGTTTCGAGTGAGCGTCGGTCCTCGGGAAGATAGCCCGCCCGATACGAGGCCAGTGTTTCCGGCTGGCGGCTGAGATCGCGGGCGCTGCGGGCAACCAGCTCGGCATGCAGCCGGGAGGTGGTGAAGGCCAGGGTCTGGCCTTGTTCGCTCAGCCGGGCCAGTAGCTGGGCTGCGGTGTCTGTCAACGAACCATCGGCCCGGAGCACGACCACATCGCGGGCTGGCCGGGGGGAGGCGTCTTCAGTTATCGGGAGCACATCGTGGTCCCCGATCAACGCGGCGGCTACGGCGGCCGGGTCGCCCAGCGTCGCCGACGAAACCAGAAATACAGGGTCGGTGCCGTAGTGCCAGGCCAGCCGCCGGAGGCGCCGAAGCACGGCCGCGAGATGGGCGCCGAAGAGTCCGCGGTAGCGATGGGCTTCGTCTAGCACGACGTAGCGCAGGCCGCGGAAGAGCCGGGGGTAGCGGGCATGGTTGGGCAGGATCGAGCGGTGCAGCATGTCTGGGTTGGTGAGGATGTAGTCGGCGAAGTCCCGGGCATAGCGTCGCTCATGGGTCGGGGAGTCACCGTCCAGGGTGGTACTACGGAAGCCGGGCAACTCTAGTGCGCGTGTCAACCGGAGCTGATCGTGGGCGAGGGCTTTGGTGGGTGCCAGATACAGGGCCGTCGGCCGGTGCTGGAGCCGGAGTCCGCCCGGGCCTTCGGCGGGTGTTCGGCCGCCCTCTCCGGTCACCGCGGTGCTCAGGATGGGCGTGAGATACGCCAACGACTTGCCGGACGCAGTCGGGGTAGCCAGAGCCACATGGTGCCCAGCATGGGCCGCCTCCGCGGCTGTGGCCTGATGGCTCCAAAGCGCCGCCACCCCCAGCCGCCGCCAGGATTCGCGCACGTCCTCGGGCACCCAGGCCGGCCAAGGTGCCATCGTCCCCGGCCGGGCTGGCAAAGTGCGGTGCTCCGCAACGCGGGGATCATCCAGAAGCCACTGTGGTGCGCGCAACGTGCCACCTCCCCGACTCACTGTAGGCGTCCCAGCTGACAATGTCGCCGATAGGCCCGGTCATCGGGGAGGAACGGTCTCAGGCTGGTGCAGGTAGCCTTCCCGCGCCAACCGGCGGATCTGGGGCAGGAGGTCCTGAGTAAGGGAGCTGACCTCCAGGTCAAGGAGGTCGGCGACGGCCGCTATCAGTGATCCCACTGCGAGATCGCCATCGCAGGCACCCACCACGCCGGCCAGCGCCGGGTTGACCTCCACGGCTCGACCAAACCCGTAGCGCTGGCGCAGCACCAGATGCTCGGGGTCGGCGGCACCGGGCTGGCCCAGGGTTTCGGCGGCCACGCCTGGGTCGATGACCAGGGTGGTGGCAGCGAGATCCGCATCCGACATCCGGGCTAGGACCATCCCGTGGTCGTAGCTGGCGAAGGCGGGGCCTACCGGCTGATGGACAGCATGGGGCCAGCTTTCACACCGGATATCAGGCAGGTCGGCTCCGGCGGCGTGCAGGGTGATCCAGCCGAGCCCGACCGACGTGATCCCCAGGGTGCGGAAATAGTCCACCCAGGCTGCGTAGCGTTCGGAGTAGGCCGCGGTTCCGAGCAGTCCGGCGTCGGCAAGCCAGATCTCAATGTACTCATAGGGGTCCAAGCGCTCTCGTTCCAGGATGAGGGCGTCGCACCCGGTCGGGGCTACCCATCGGGTGAGCCGCTCCTCCCAGGGCTCGGATTCGGTGATCGCCCAGTTGCCGAGAACCTGCAAATGGCCACCTGGAGCCAGCCGGCGCCCGCCACCGGTGACCACCTCGCGCATGAGTTCATCCCCAGGCAACAGCCCTTCCCGGTAGACCAGGCGGCTGTCGGTGGGCGGGGCGATGACGTACGGCGGATTGGTGACGATCAGGTCGAAGCGTTCTTCACTGACCGGTTCATACAATGAGCCTAGGCGCAGGTCCAGATCGATACCGTTGAGTCCCGCCGTCCAGCGGGCCAACTCGAGGGCTCGCGGATTGAGGTCGGTGGCTATCACTCGGTCGGCGTGTCCGGCGAGATGCAGCGATTGGACTCCGCACCCGGTTCCGAGATCCAAGACGGTGCCTACGCGGGTGCGGATGGTCATCTCGGTCAGGGAGGTGGATGCCGGGGAGAGCCCCAGCACGAAGTCGGCCCGGGACGGCTCAACCCGGCCATCCAAGGTGGGGATCCGATGGTGCACCACCCAGCCGTCGACGGCGCCGCCAACGCCGCTTCCACTTCCGGGAGGCACGTGCTCACCGTGCTGGCCCGTACTCGCATAGGGCCGGATCTCCACCGTGCCGGTCACCTCGGCGCCATCTATCTCCCACAAACCGGCCTGCGCAGGGCGCAAGAGGTCCCCCACGGCGGCTGCCAGGCGGGTCGCCGACACCGAATCCTGCAGCAGAAACATGCGAATCAGGGTCGCCTGCGGGTCGGTAGCGTCGCCGAGCGCGTCCCGGGCGGCCCGGGTGGTGTTCCGGGACAGTGCAGCCATGGCCCGCTCACCCAAACGCTCGGCCACCGCATCCACGGTGTATCCGGCCGCTGTCAGTCGGATGGCGAGGTCGGGAGCATCGTCGGATATCGGCATGGGGTCAGCGTGGCAGTGAGCACGATGGTGGTCCGTCCTGGTCCAGGAATAGAGCCGCTCAGTTGACTGGGCTTTCGCCAAGAGTGACCTCGGCTGAACGAGCCTCGTGGTCGGGCGTGAGCCAGGTTACCGAGACCGTGTCGCCTGGCTCAAAGCCCGTCAGGGCTTCCGCCAGGTCCGCTTGGGTTGCGAGAGCAGTATCTCCGATACCTACCAGCGTGGCCGCCGCCGGGATGCCCGCAGCGTCGGCCCCGCTGCCGGTGGCGACTCCGATGACCTGCAGTCCGGGAGCGACGGATAGGCCGAGGTAGGCAGCCGGACCGATGGTGACGGTGTCGCGCTCGATTCCGGCACGAATCTGGGTCACCACCGCCATGGCATCCTCGATCGGGACGGCCAAGGACGTCGTCTCGGTCTGGGTGGTGGCCTGACCTCGGCGAGTTTGTGCGTAGGTCTGGCTACCGGCGGTGGTCATGCCAGAGACCTCGCCCTCACTGTCGAACATGGGCCCGCCGGAGTCTCCGGGTTCAGCATCAGCGTTGGTCTCGATCACGCCGGTGAGTTCAGCCAGATCATTCCTGTTGCGGACGGTGACACTCTGGTCCACACCAGTGACGGTGCCCTGGGCCGCCACGAGTTCCCCGCCGCCATTCGCATTGCCAACGACCGTCAGTGTGTCAGCGACGGTGACGCCATCGTCGTCCAGGGTGACCGGGTCGAGGTTAGTGGCGTCCGCCAGTTGCAACAATGCGACATCCTGGACAGCATCATGACCGAGGACGGTGGCGGCATAGGACTGGCCGGTATCGGCGATGGTGACAGTCACTGCCGTCGTTCCGGCTACCACGTGGTAGTTGGTGAGTACTTGGCCGTCTGCGGTGAGCACCATGCCGGTGCCAGCGGAGTTCCCGTCGGGGCCGCTGTTGTTGATAAGCGCCACCCCGCGGGTGAGGGCCGCTGGGACGCTCCCGGTTGCGTCAGTGATGGGTGTTGGCTCTAAGTTTGCCTGCGGTTGCTGGGTGCTCGGCGGCACCCGTTGATCGCTCGGCGAGGGACGACTGTTCAGTTCCGGGATGGCGACCGACACTGCCAAGCTGAGGGCGGCAGTGGTGGCCAAGGCGGCGAGGTTGCGGATCGTGAACATGAAACCTAGTCGACGCTGCCACCCTGTGCTGAGGCTGTGAGTTGGGTGCGAACGCTATGTGGGTTCAACTAAGGATGCGCTGATCAATGCTGCTCTGTGCGAGGACGTGCCGGGCGGGATGAACCGCAACCCCAGATCTGGTAGGTGTACTGGACGTCCATCACCAGATGTGGGGGAAGCGGATCGCCCGATCCGGTGCGCCACAGCCAGGGCATGATTGATCAGCGCATCCCTCAGAGTCAGTTGATGGGGCTGGCGCTCACCGTGACCGGTTCCTCGTAGACCACCCCGTCCCGTTCCCACCGCAGGGTGGTGGTGGTGCCGGGTTCAAGTCCGTCCAGGACATGGGACAGTTCCAGCCGGGTGTCGACAGTCGCGTCGTCCAGGGCGAGGATCCGGTCACCTTGGCGTATGCCACTAACCCAGGCCGGGGTGCCGGACTCCACATGGGTCACGTCAAGACCACCGGTGCCGTTGTCCACGACGATGCCCAGGAAGGCTTTGGGGCCGATCACGACCGAGCCGGATTCGTCGCCCGCCCGGATCTTCGCCACCACCTCAAGCGCCTGGGCGATGGGCACCGCGTAGACATGGGTGGAATCGTCGCTGTCGCTGCCAGCGGTCGTCATGCCGAGCACCTCGTGGTCAGCATCGAACATCGGGCCACCGGAATCTCCGGGAAAGGCGGCCGCGTTGGTCTCGATCAATCCGGTGAGAGTTTCGGCGGGGTCGTCGGCTGCCGGGCCGCGCACCTTGATGGACTGATCAAGATTCTGTACATTCCCCCGATTGGCCGAAACGTAGCCCTGGCCGTTGGCGTTCCCGGCCGCAATCGCGACATCACCGAGATCGACCGGGTCGGCGTCGATGGTGACCGGGTGTAGCCCCTGGGCGCCATGGAGTTGGAGGAGGGCCACATCAGCGGTGGCGTCGCGGCCTACCATCGTGGCGTTGAATCGTTCCCCGCTGCTGGCGATGGTGGCGGTGAGTTGTTCTGTCGACCGCACCACGTGATAGTTCGTCACCACCAAGCCCTCGGCGGTGAGGACCATCCCCGTCCCGGCGATACCGTCGGCCGGGGTCTTTCCGGTGATCAGGACGACGCCACGCTGGAGCGACTCGGTCATGGAGACCGGGCCGGTCGTCTGTTCCACCGACGGCTGGGGGGCCGCGGGGAGCGCCGGGGTGGGCTGGTTCTCGGTGGAGTCGAGGACCCAGGCCGCCAATCCCACGAAACTAAGAAGGGTGACTATCAGGCTGACGGCCATGGCCAGGATCGAGAGGGTCAGGATCTTGGCAGTGTCGTTGCGCGGCGGTACCTGGGGAGGCGGTGCCGGGTGCGGATACGTCACCAGGCCAGTGTAGAGAGGATCAAAGATGCTGATGGTTCAACTGTTGGCATCGGATACCTGGTGATGGAACGCATCCTTGTGGCGAACAACGGGGCACAGGTGGGGCAGTCGGCGCTAGCATCCACACGACAGGCATCACCGATCAACAGAAACAGGGCATCGTGACCGCAGCATCACAGCGCCGGCTCGTCATCGTCGAGTCACCGACTAAGGCGCGGACCCTCAGCCAGGTCCTCGGCGACTCCTACGTGGTGGAGAGCAGCCGGGGACATATTCGGGATCTGCCCACGGGGGCCGCTGAGGTACCAGCGAAGTACAAGGGACAGAAATGGGCACGGACCGGAGTCAACGTCGACGACGATTTTGAACCGCTCTATGTGGTCTCACCAGACAAGAAGGCCACGCTGCGCGAGCTCAAGACGAAACTGGCCGGGGTGGACGAACTCATCCTCGCCACCGATGAAGACCGCGAGGGGGAGGCGATCGCCTGGCATTTGCTGCAAGAACTCAAGCCCAAGATCCCGTATCGCCGGATGGTTTTCCATGAGATCACCCCCGAAGCCATCCGGGCGGCGGCGGAGAACCTACGGGAACTGGATACCGACCTCGTCGATGCCCAGGAGACCCGGCGCATTCTCGACAGGCTCTACGGCTACGAAGTCAGCCCGGTGCTATGGAAGAAGGTCATGCCGCGGCTGTCGGCAGGTCGGGTGCAGTCGGTGGCGACGCGCCTGGTGGTGGGCCGGGAGCGGGAGCGGATGGCCTTCCGCTCGGCCACCTATGCCGACCTGGAGGTGACTCTGGACGGCGGTCCGCAGATCGAACCGCAGCAGTTCATCGCTCGGGTGGCGAGCGTGGCCGATCGCCGGCTGGCGACGGGCCGGGATTTCGATGCCAGTGGCCTGCTCACCACCCCGAATGCGATCCATCTCGATCAGGTCGCTGCCGATCTGCTGGCCGCCGGGCTGCGCGCGGCCCAGGTGAGCGTCGAGGCCATCGAGGCAAAGCCCTACACCAGGCGGCCCTACCCGCCCTTCCGAACCACCACCCTGCAGCAGGACGCAGGGCGCAAGCTGGGGTTCACCGCCCAGCGCACGATGTCGGTCGCTCAAGAGCTCTACGAGGGTGGCTTCATCACGTATATGCGTACCGACTCGGTCACGTTGTCGGGGACCGCGATCGCAGCGGCCCGGGCCCAGGTGAAGGAACTTTATGGGGATGCCTATCTGCCGGCCAAGCCCCGCACGTATACCTCCAAGGTGAAGAACGCCCAAGAAGCACACGAGGCCATTCGCCCGGCCGGGGATCAGTTCCGTACTCCCCAGGACTCGGGTCTGCGCGGGGATGCGCTCCGGCTGTACGACCTGATCTGGAAGCGGACGCTGGCCTCCCAGATGAAGGATGCTGAAGGGCGAACAGTGACGATTACGCTGACGGCGACTATGGCTGCGCCGGTCGAGCTGACCGATGTCACGTCCGGTGAGGTGGTTTCCGCTCCGGCGGCGCGGCTCACCGCCTCTGGCCGCACTCTCACTTTTCCTGGATTCCTGAAGGCCTATGTCGCGGGAACCGAGGAAGGAGGCACCTCCGACGACGAGACCGCCCGGCTCCCCGCCGTGGAGCAGGGGGCGGTACTGACAGTGGCGCAGGTGGCCGCGGAGTCCCACGAAACCAGGCCTCCTGCCCGCTACACCGAACCTTCGCTGGTGGCGAAGCTGGAGGAACTCGAGATCGGGCGCCCGTCAACCTATGCCTCGATAATCCGCACTATCACGAGCCGCGATTACGTTTTCAAGAAGGGCTCGGCGCTGGTTCCCACCTGGCTGGCCTTTGCCGTCACTCGGTTGCTGGAGGAGCATTTCCCGCGATTGGTGGACTACCAGTTCACCGCCCAAATGGAGGACATCCTCGACGAGATTGCCGCCGGTCAAGCGGAGCGACTGGATGTACTCAAGGAGTTCTACTACGGGGCGGACGGCTACGACGGGCTGGCCACGCTGGTGACAGAACTTGGTGATATCGACGCTCGCAGGCTCTCCACTTTCCATCCGGTGCACGGCCAGGACTCCGGGATCGCTGTCCGGGTTGGACGTTACGGCACCTACGTCGAAGATGCCGACGCAAACCGGGCCAATGTTGCCGAAGACCTGCCGCCGGATGAACTCACCGTGGACCAGGCCCGTGAGCTGCTCGCTGCCCCCGCGGGAGCGGAACGGCCGCTCGGCACCGATCCGAACACGGGCACCGACATTGTTGTCAAGAATGGCCGTTTCGGCCCCTATGTCACCGAGATTCTCCCCGAGGATGCCCCCAAGGGCACGAAACCGCGAACCGGCTCCTTGTTCTCGGACATGACGTTGGACGGGGTAACGCTGGCGGATGCCCTGCGGCTGCTCAGTCTGCCCAGGGTCGTGGGTGCCGATGCCGACGGCACCGAGATCACCGCCCAGAATGGGCGCTACGGGCCCTACCTGAAGAAGGGCTCGGACTCCCGTTCGCTGGGAAGTGAACCGGAACTGTTCACGGTGACGCTGGAACAGGCCGAGGTGCTGTTCGCGGCGCCGAAACAGCGAGGACGCCGTGCCGCGGCGGGGCCGCTGCGGGAGCTCGGCACCGACCCGGCGACGGACAAGCCGGTGGTGGTCAAGGACGGCCGCTTTGGGCCCTACGTCACCGACGGCGAGACCAATGCGACCCTCCGGAAGGCGGATTCGGTGGAGGCCGTCACCTTGGAGCGGGCGGCTGAGTTGCTGGCCGAGAAGAGGGCCAAGGGTCCGGCGCCCAAGAAGCCCAGGCGCCGGCCGGCCGCCAAGAAGAGCGCCGCTGCCAAGAAGAAGTAGCACTATGCGCGGGATCTTCGTCGTCTTCGAGGGTGGCGACGGGGTGGGCAAGTCCACCCAGGTGGCCCGATTGTCGGCCTGGCTGGCTGCGCAGGGGCGGGAGACTGTCACCACCTTTGAGCCCGGCGACGGGCCGGTCAACGCCCAGATTCGCCGGATTCTGCTCAGCCGCGATACCGCGGAGTTGAATCCGCGGACCGAAGCCCTCCTGTTCGCCGCTGACCGTGCGCAGCATGTTGAGACGGTGGTGCAGCCCGCGCTGCGGCGGGGGGCGATGGTGGTGAGTGATCGCTATGTCGATTCCACCCTCGCCTATCAGGGTGCCGGGCGGGTGCTTGACGCGGGCGCGGTGGCCGAGATCAACACCTGGGCGACGGGTGGGCTGCTTCCCGACCTGACGGTGTTGCTCGATCTCGAGCCCAGCCTCGGGGTGTCCGCGGTCACCAGCCAGGATCGGATCGAGGCCGCTGGTGATGACTTCCATGCCCGCGTGCGGCAGGGGTTTCTGAGTTTGGCGGCCCGGGCTCCGGAGCGTTACCTGGTCCTGCCAGCCCGGCAGAATCGCGATCACATCGCCGCCGAGGTCCAGGCGCGGGTCCAGCACCTCCTGGTACGTCGTGGGCAGACCTGAGGGATGCGCCGGGCATGATGGATCCGTGACAGTCTGGGACGAGCTGGTTGGCCAGCAGCGGGTGGTGGCCACGCTGCAACGTGCGGTAGCCAAGGAGCGGCACGCGATGACGCATGCCTGGTTGATCACCGGTCCGCCCGGATCCGGCCGTTCCAATGCTGCCCGTGCCTTCGCAGCCGCGCTGCAGTGTGCGCACGGAGGGTGCGGGAGGTGTACCGCCTGTCGCACCTCGCTGTCGGGAGCCCATCCCGATGTCACGCTGGTTCGCACCGAGCAGTTGTCCATTGGTGTCGATGATGTCCGGGATCTGGTGCGCCGGGCCGCGATGACGCCCACCCTGGGCCGGGCCCAGGTTCTGGTCGTGGAGGATGCCGACCGGATCACCGAGCGGGGTGCCGATGCGCTGCTCAAGGCCATCGAAGAACCGGCAGCCCGCACCGTCTGGATTCTGTGCGCACCGACGGCCGATGACGTGGTGGTCACCGTACGATCGCGATGCCGCCGGGCTGACCTGGCCACACCCGGGGATGCGGATGTGGCCCGGCTCCTGCGGGAACGTGACGGTATTCCGGCCGAGATGGCGGCGCATGCGGCGCGGCTGGCTCAGGGGCACATCGGCCGGGCTCGCGGATTGGCTCGTGATGAAGACGCTCGACGTCGGCGCGCCGATCTGCTTCGGATTCCAGCCCGCCTCGATACCCTCGGCGCCTGTTTGCAGGCTGCAACCAACGTTGTCGCGGCGGCGACCGAGGAAGCGGAACGGGTGACGACCGATCTTGATGCCCGGGAACGAGCCGCGTTATCCGAGGCGCTTGGTGCTGGTACTCGAGGCGCGCGGGCGCGCAGCGCCACCGCAGCCCTCCGGGACCTGGAGGAGCAGCAGAAGGCCCGGGCCAAACGGATTCAGCGGGACGCCCTCGATAGAGTGCTCACCGAGCTGACCAGCTACTACCGGGATGTGCTGGCCTGGCAGAGTGGGGCCACCGATAGGCTGATAAACGCCGATCTGCAACCCGATCTGCAGGCAGTGGCTGTGCGGAGTACGCCTGAGGCCACTGTGGCCCGCCTTGATGCGGTCCTCGCGTGCCGGGAGGCGCTGGACTCCAATGTGGCGCCACAACTGGCCTTCGAGTCCTTGATGATCAGCCTGCACGGGTGACGCGGTGAAGCCGTGTCGTTGCCTGATAACCCGGCCCGTGGCTGCCACCATGGGAGTGTTCGCCCAGAGCAAAGGACTTCCCCAATGGCTGACGAATCGACATCTGAGTACGAATCACCCGAGGGCGCTCGGCTGGCTGCCGATGCCGAGGAGATAGCGAGCCCCGCATCGCCGGTCGCTGTGCTGGAGGAGGAACGCCCGAGTCTGGTCGCGGAAAGCTACCAGGCGGCGCGCAGCCTTCCCGATGAGACGAATAGCTCCGTCAGTGTAGAGCGGGCGCGGCTACAGGCCGAACGTGAAGCGCGCCGCGCGGCGCGCGAAGCGGCGCTGCGGCCTCCACCCGACCGGCCGGACCCCGTGGCCTTCGGACAGGCCCTGGACGAAGACTGGGAGGCATCCCCCCCTGCTGCCGAGCGGGTCGTCATCCGCCGCAGCACCGATGGTTTCCTCCCCTCGCTTGCGCTGTTTGTGCTCCGTGTGGTGGTCGCTGCCATCCTGGGCATTCGCGGTGTCGGGGTGCTCTTGGATCTTCCCGGTACGACCGAACTTCTCGCCACCACGATCCTGCCGGCTCCCGCGATTCTCGCCATGGTGCTCGGAGGGGCGCAGGTAGCCATCGCGGTCGCCTTGCTGTTTGGGCTGCTGACCCGGCTCGCTGGTCTCGGGGTACTGCTCGTTGCGGGTGGGGCACTCGCCTTCGTGCTCTGGGGGCCGTGGTCCCCATTCCAGGCAGGTCAGCCCGGTTTTAGCGGCGAACTGGAGCTGTTGCTGGCTGCCGTCGGCCTCATGCTGATCGCAGTGGGCAGCGGTGGCTGGGGGCTGGACCGCGGATTCCGGTCTCGGCGCGCGGAAAGGCGGCGCACCGAGGTCTGAACCATCCGGGGCCCGGGTTTGATGAAGCGCGCATGGGCAACAGCTGTTGCTGTCGCCTTGGTGTTCGCCGGTTGCACGCAGTCCCCGAGCGCCGAACGCACTGACGAGCCTGGGGCGACAGTGACGACCGCGCGCGCCGTGCCCTCGTTGGACTGGTCAGATTGTGGCGCTGCGCACTGTGCCACCCTGACGGTGCCGCTGGATCATGACCAGCCGGAAGCGGGCACTATCGAGCTAGCGATTCTCAAGGTGCCAGCGTCGGCAGAACCGCGGTTGGGCGCATTGCTGGTGAATCCAGGTGGCCCCGGGGGGTCGGGCCGGGACTTTGCCCAGGGATTTCTAGGGCACGGGCTGGACCAGTTCGATGTTATTGGCTGGGATCCGCGCGGCGTGGGAGCGTCTCATCCGGTGGTGTGTGCCGATGGCGCTGCGATGGATGCCTACTTAGCGACCGATGGCTCACCGGATAACCCGGCGGAGGAAGCTGAACTGACGGCGGCCGTGGAGCGTTTCGCTCAGTCTTGCCGGGCCAATACCGGCGCCCTGATCGATCAGCTATCGGTGAGCGAGACTGTGCGTGACCTGGACCTGCTCCGGCAGGCTTTGGGCGAAGCTGAGCTCAACTTCCTGGGGGTTTCCTATGGCTCGCTGATCGGGGCGGCCTATGCCTCCTGGTTCCCGGGTTCGGTGGGCCGGATGGTGCTCGATGCTGCGGTGGATCCGCGTGACCCGGCGGCCGTTCCTCAATCGCGTGGCTATGAGGAGGTACTCGGGGCGCTGGCCCAGTGGTGCCTCGCGACCAGCTGTGCGCTCGGTGATGATCCGGTCGGGAGGGTGCAGGGGCTGATCACCGAACTGGATACGGCTCCGATCCGGGTCGGTGACCGGGAGTTGACTCAGACGTTGGCAGTGTCCGGTCTGACCACCATCCTGGCTGGTGGGGAACGCTCCTGGCCCAGCACTGTCGACGCCATCACCGCTGCGGAGCGAGGTGATGGGAGCAGGCTGCTCGCCGCGGCAGATCTCCTGAGCGGCCGTCAAGCCGATGGCAGCTATTCGGGGTTCTTGGCGGCCTTTGTCGCCTCGTATTGTGCCGACCAGGATGTTAGGTCGGCCGCCGTAGCCGCTGAGCGGTGGGCGGCAGAGCGGAAGCAGGCTCCCGTATTCGGCTATGGGATGGGTACGCCCTATCTGTGCGTGGGGTGGACTGCCGCCCCGGCGGATCCGCTCGCGCTCCCGGTCGATCCGGCCAAGCCGATCCTGGTGCTCGGAGGGCCCGGCGATCCGGTGACGCCCTTCCCCGGGGCGGAGGCGTTGGCGACAGCACTGTCAGGTTCGGTTCTGGTGCCCACTCCTGGCTACGGCCACGGTTCCTTCCTGCGGGGCAACGCGTGCGTCGATGACCTCATCCGGGCTCGCCTGCTGGACGACGCGATGCCAGCCCCGGGTTCGAGTTGTGTCTAGGCGCTTGCGTCTGGATGATCGACAACGTGTTGTCGATGTGGCGAATGCGGTGGCGGGTGTGGTGCTGAAGACTCGGCGGTCAGAGGCGGAGCCTCGGTAGGGAAGCGCTGATCAATGCTGTTCGACACGTTGTCGATCACCTACGTGCAAGCGTCTAGCCCGGATGGGTTTTCGTGTCCCCGGATCTCCCCGGTATAGTGACCAATCGGCCTTGAGCCGTGCCACCTTAGCTCAGTTGGTAGAGCGACGCACTCGTAATGCGTAGGTCAGGGGTTCGACTCCCCTAGGTGGCTCTCACCGGATAGGGGGCCCGATGTCGACGCCGGATTTCATAGTGGCCTTGCGTGCACACGTCGGGACCACGCCACTATGGCTGGCCGGGGCCACCGCCTGCATCTTTCACGAGACCGCGTCGGGTACGCGGTGGCTGCTGGCGCGCCGTGCCGATTCGGGGCAGTGGGCGCCGATAACTGGGATCGTCGATCCGGGGGAGCATCCCGCCGACACGGCGGTCCGGGAGGCGGCCGAAGAAGCTGGCGTCGTGGTCGAGGTGGAGCGCTTGATCTGGGTGGACGTTACCGATCCAGTGGTCTATGACAACGGGGATGTCAGCCAGTACATCAATCACACGTTCCGCTGCCGGTTTCGCGCGGGCACCCCGTACCCACGCGATGGTGAGAATCTCGAGGTGGCGCTCTTCGCCGAGGACGCGCTGCCCCAGATGGCCCCCCATCATGCGGCCGCCCTCAGCGTTGCCATAGCCAATGCCCCCGAGAGTGGCTTGGGCCCCTTGCCCGGGCTCCGAACGGCCAGCTAGTGCAGGTGGAACGCCTGGACGCAGAAGGCGCTGGGAACCCCCAACAGCTCGCCCTGGGCTGCCAGGGAGGAGGGCAGGAAGTCGGCTGGAGCCGGATGGTCGGGGAGGTCCGCCAAGTAGGCCTGGTGCTCCGACAGGGAGGTGACTGCGGCTGTCACATCATCGGCAGAGACCTCAATGCCGTGCGTCGGGGTGGCGGAGCCGGCCACCAGAAACCAGGTAGCGCCCCACTTCGGCAGGTGCTCGGCTTCGGCCAGCTCGGGGAAGACCCAGGTGTTGTCAGCATCGCGGACTGCATCGAGGGTGGCGAGCCCCGCGGCGCGATGATCGGCTTGATTGAGGCCCCACGGGACGATCACGTCCCAGGCCATGGTGAGCACGACCTCGGGCCGGACGCGGCGGATCTCCCGGGCAATGTCACGGCGCAGGTCGAGCGTGGGCATGAGCATCCCATCGGGATGATTGAGCATGGTCAGCTGAGTGACCCCCACGGCGGCGCAAGCCCGCCGCTGCTCCTCGGCCCGCAGCGGCCCCACCTCGTCAGGGTGGCGCTGCATGCCCGCCTCACCATGGGTCAGCAGCAGATAACTAACCTCGATGCCCTGGGAGACCCAGTGCGACACTGCTGCCGAAACCCCATACTCGAGGTCATCAGGGTGGGCCACCACACAGAGTGCGCGGTGGATGTTGTTGGTGGGAAACGGGGTGAGCGCAGTCGGGTCCATGAGGTGAGCGTAGGTCTGGATGCGGGTGGAGGCCAGCGGCCGGTTCAGGGCTCTCCCTGATGTCACACCTCTTCAGGACCGGGCTACCGTGGGTGTCATGAATCGGATCCGGCGCTCCTTGGTGCTGGCGACTATCGCCCTCGCACTGCTGACCGGCCTTCCGGGGGTCGCCCGAGCCGATGGTGATCAGAAGATCACCCGCTTTGACGCTCAGATCCGGACCGATGCTGCTGGCCTGTCCACCGTGACCGTCAATCTTGATTTCGACTTCGGTGATGAGCCGAGCCACGGGATATTCTTCTATCTGGTGCAGCGGCAGCGGGACGCCGACCCCGATAGATGGCGGGAGTACCAGGTGACGTTGGGAGCCGTCACCAGCGCAACCGGGGCGCCAGTCGATCTTGAGATCGACGCGGAGGGCGGGGCCCTCGTGGTGCGGGTGGGGGATGAGGACCAAACGGTGTCGGGAGTCCAGTCTTACACCTATACCTACACCGTACGCGGGCTGATAGCGTCGAATCCGGCAGGCAGTGGGATGGACGAGCTCAGCTACAGCGTTATCGGCACCGGCTGGGAGGTGCCTATCCACAATGTTACCGTCCAGGCCACCGGCCCAGCCGATATCCAGCGGTCGGCCTGTTTCATGGGGGTCGAGCCAGACGTCGGGTGCGAAGCCGGGTCGGCACAGCAAACAGCCAACTACGCTGTCGATCGGCTGGCCCCCGGGGAAGGGATGCAGATCGTGGCCGGTTTCCCGGTCGGAACTTTTGTTGGCTTTGAGCCCGAGTATTCCCAGCGCTATCACCTGGGGAACATGTTCCCGGTGACCCCCGTGTCCGGCGGGATCGCCGCCGGGCTGACCGCGCTCGGTGTGGGCTGGGTACTGGCCCGGACCCGGCGGTCGCGCCGCGATCAGGTGTATCTCGGTCTCGCTCCGGGGATGCGTCCGGCGCCGGGGGAGCAGGCGAAGATCGGCACGGCAACAGCGTCGGCTCCGGTGACGGTGGCTTTCACCCCGCCGCGGGGTGCCCGGCCTAGTGAGGTGGGGGTGCTGCTGGATGCCACCGCCGATGACGTCGACATCACCGCGACAATCCTGGATCTCGCCGTGCGTGACCACATTCAGATAGTCGAGCAGGATGGAGATACGTGGCGCTTCATTGACCGGGGGAGCGGCGATCTGCTGACGGATCCGGAGAGCCACCTGATGCGGACGATGTTCCATCGAGGCTCCGAGGTCACCACCGACGAACTGGCTCGCGAGGAATATGCCGATCTCATGCCCGGGACCCGGACCGCGCTGTACCAACGGGTAACCAAACAACTCCACTGGTTTACTGCGCAGCCGTCCCACGTGCGCGGCCTGGCGATCGCCGCCGGATTCGGGTTGATGCTGCTCGGCCTGGTGGTGGGCCTGGTGCTGGCGCTTAGCGCGGGTTTGGGGTTCATCGGGTTGGCTTTCATCCTGGTGGGGATCACGGTGGTGACAATGTCGGGGAAGTTTGGGCGCCGGACCGCGGAGGGTTCGGCGGTGCTGGCCGAGGCCAAGGGCTTTGAGCTCTACCTCAGCACTGCCGAGGCCGATCAGATAAAATTCGAGGAGGGCATCGATGTGTTCTCCCGCTATCTGCCGTATGCCACCGTGTTCGGGGTGGCCGACCGTTGGGCGAAGATCTTCGCCGACCTGGCCCGACAAGGGCGCTACGAGGCAACGGATTGGTACGTCGGATCGAGCGGCCCCTACTTCGGGGCATCCTTCTCGACCTCCATGACGTCGCTCGCGCAGAGCCTCTCGGCGTCCATGCAGTCCTCGATCTCGGCCCAGATGCAGGCGAATGCGGCGACCTCGGGCAGATCGGGGTTCTCCGGCGGTGGTGGCTTTGGCGGCGGTGGGGGCGGGAGTTGGTGAAGCTCCCCAGCTTTGAGGCCCCGGCGCCCGATGTGGCGCCACAACTCCTGGGATGTGTGCTCTGGGCGGGCTCAGTCGGGGTGCGGATCGTGGAAGTGGAGGCCTATGAGGGTGCTGTGGACCCGGCCTCGCATGCCTACTCGGGTCGGACGGCCCGGAACGGCAGTATGTTCGGTCCGGGAGCGCACCTGTATGTGTATCGGATGCATGGCCATGCCTGTGCCAATATTGTGTGCGGTCCGGCCGGAGTTGCCCGGGGGGTGTTGATCCGGGCCGGTGAGGTGGTTGCTGGCCTTGATCTTGCTCGTGAGCGTCGTCCCGGGGTGAAGGATGCCTGGTTGGCTCGGGGTCCGGGAAATCTGACCCGCACCCTCGGGATCAGCCACGCCGACGACGGAGCAGAGCTACTGGTGGGAGATGAGCAGCGTCCTGGTGGGCTACTCCAACTGCGACCTCGCTGCGATCAGGTGTCGGCCGTGGTGGCCAGCCCTCGGGTGAACGTTCCCCGTGCGAAGAAGCGTGCCTGGCGGTTTACAGTGTCCGGCTCTCCGGCGGTGTCGGCACCGCGCCCGCGCCCGGCTGACGGCTAGCAGCCTGGTCGGTCGGGTGAAGCCACGCGTCGATCTCGGCCAGCCAGCGTCGACGATCCGCCGCCCCCGCGAAGCTGGCGTGTACCGAGGCTCGGGCCAAGTCGGCAAGCTCGTCATCGGTGAAGCCGTGCACCGTGCGGGCGGTCTGATACTGGGCGGTGAGGCGGGACCGGAACAGCAACGGATCATCGGCGCCCAGCGCGACCCGGGCTCCGGCGGTGACCAAGCGCCGCAGCGGCACATCAGCGAGGGTGGCGTAGACCCCCAGGTGGACATTCGACGCCGGGCACACCTCGAAGGCAACATCGGCGGCGACCAGTTCGGCCAACAGCTGAGGGTCTTCGCTCGCGCGAACCCCATGCCCCAGCCGGCGGGGGACGAGGTGGCGCACCACCTGCCGAACATGCTCGGGTCCGCGGAGTTCACCGCCATGGGGGACACCGGGAAGCCCGGCTCGGCGTGCGATCCGGAAGGCGGCATCCCAGAGTTCGGTGTCCCCTTCCCATTCGTCATTGCTCAGCCCGAAACCGCACACCTGACCGGGGCCCTGGCCCACATGGCGCGCAGCGAGTCGGGCCAGAGTGCGCGCATCGTAGGGATGCCGGATCCGAGAAGCGGCCACGATGACGCCGACCTGAACCCCCGTGGTCTGGCTGGCTGCGGTGGCCTCATCCAGGATTATCTCCAAGGCTGGTTGTAGCCCGCCGACACTACTAGCGTAGGACGTGGGATCCACCTGGATCTCAAGCCGTCGTGACCCTTCGGCAGCGTCTGCCGCAGCGGCCCCACGCACCACGGTGCGCAGGGCTGTCTCCCCACGAACAGCTGCTCGGGCGATGTCGTAGAGACGTTGGAACCGGAACCAGCCGCGCTTGTTGGCGGGCACTGCCAACGGATCATCGTCGACCAGCGCAGACGGCAGTTCGACGTCCTGCTCCCGGGCGAGGCGCATCAGGTTTTCGACGCTCAGCGATCCGGTGAAATGCACATGGAGATGTGCTTTGGGCAGCAGATTCAGATCGCGCACATGCCGAGGCTACCCACCTGCGGGTTGTGGCTAGCTGTTCTCTGCGGCTTCCCGGGCGTTCATGTCGTGGAGGCCGCCTACGCAGTCGCGGGCATCTCCGCCCGGCGGCGGCGTGAACTCGTTCTCGAAGTCGGTGCCGCGGGCCCGGTCCCAGGACTCCCGGATCTCGGCTTCGGCGTCCTCTCGGGCCACCCAGACGGCTCCTTCGACGGATTTTCCGGGTTCGAGATCTTTGTAGACCGAGAAGAAGTGCTCGATCTCCAGCAGCGACAGGTCGGGCAGATCGGTCAAATTACGCAGTTCGTTCTGGCGGATATCGGCGATAGGTACACACAGAACCTTGTCATCGCCGCCGGCCTCGTCCTGCATTCGGAACATTCCGATCGCGCGACATTCGATCAGGGCGCCGGGGAAGGTGGCCTCCGGGAGAAGCACCATGGCATCGAGAGGGTCCCCATCCTGACCGAGGGTTCCTTCGATGAACCCATAGTCATTGGGGTATTGGGTGGACGTAAATAGAGTGCGATCCAGCCGGATCCGCCCGTTGTGGTGATCCATCTCGTACTTGTTCTTGGTGCCCTTCGGGATCTCGACAGTGACGTCGAAGTACAGATCCGGTTTCATCTTCGGGCGTTGGAACGATGCGCGCATGGAGTCACCTTTGGGCTCGGGTATGGGTGAATAAGTGACAGGGTAGCGGGTGGCAGGATAGACAGGCGATTTCAGCAGAGGGAAGGAGCAGCGTCGTGGGACGAGCCGCAACGGTGTCCGTGTGGTTGGCGGTGGCCGTTGTGCTCGCGACCGTGGGGGCGGTGTGCTTTCCGATCGCCGATGCTCTGGATGCCGACCCCCGGGTGGGGGTGGGAACCTACTCCGGCGGGCCGACGGCAGCTCCACCGCCTGCAGTGCTCGAGCCGGTGAAGGTGGCTGCGGGAGCCGACTCCGGGCGGCTCGCCGCTCAGTTGGAGGTGGTGGCGTCGCCTGGAGGTCCGGTTCTCGGCGTCGTGCTGGATGCGGTGACCGGTGAGGAGCTCTACCGGCGGGGCTCCGGTACAGCCACGCCAGCATCGAGCATGAAGGTGCTGTCCGGGGTGGTGGCGCTAGATGTCCTCGGCCCCGACACCAGGTTTGTCACCAGCACCTGGCTCTCGCCCGAAGGCACCCTGGTGCTGCACGGTGAGGGGGATCCGCTGCTGACCTCGGCGGCCTCGACCGCCTACCCCTTTCCGGCCTCGCTGACCGATCTGGCCGACCAGACCGTGACTGAGTTGAGGGCTCGCGGTCTGGGCACCGTTGCGCTGGAGTATGACGCCAGCCGCTTCGGAGAGCCCGGCTGGAATCCAGCGTGGTCGGAGATTTTCGCTTGGTCAGTGGCCCCGGTTTCAGCACTGACAGTGGATCATGGGCGGGTGGATCCAGCGTCGGCTACCCGGGCCGAGGATCCGGCCCGGCTGGCGGCAGATTCGTTCGCGACCTTGCTGACCGCACGGGGTATCACCGTGCTCACTGTTGATCCGGCGCGCCGTGCGCGCGATGCGGTGCAGGTGGCCGCGGTGCGATCGCCCACCGTGGCGACCCTGGTTGAGCAGTCGCTGCTGTATTCAGACAACGACGTGGCCGAGACCCTCACCTGGCAGGTAGCAGTGGCGCGTGGGGAACTGGCCACCCCGACGACAGCCGCGCGCGCCTTGACCGCAGAACTCCGGCGGCTGGGCCTGATGGACGATGGCATGGTGATTGTCGATGGGAACGGGATTGCCTCAGACAACGCCGTCACGCCCCAGTCCCTGGCTGAGGCCGTCCGGCTGGCGCTGACCGAGGATCGGCTCCGGGCGGTAGCCACCGGGTTGCCGGTCGCCGGCGCCACCGGGACCCTGCGGAACCGGTTTACCGAAGCGGACGCCGCCGCCGGGCGAGGACTGATCCGGGGGAAGACCGGTACCCTGCGGGGTGTCAATACCTTGACCGGCTACGTGATCACGCAGGAGGGCCAGGCGCTGGTCTTCTCCTTTCTGGTTTCGGGGGTGGGGCAGGACACTGGTCGGTTGTGGCTGGACGAGACGGCCGCAGCTCTGGCCGCTTGCGGATGCTGAGTTAGGGTGATCGCTATGGCCGACCTACCGTGGATCGATGCTGATGCGGCGATGCTGGTAGGTCGCACCGTCCTTCCCGGCGGGCCCCCGATCACCCGGAGGGCGGCCGAGCGAGTGGTGGCTGGTCTCCGGCGGGCCGCTGGCCGATCGGAGCAGTATGTCGAGGAGGTTACTCAGCTGGGCGTGCAGGCCGCTGGCCCGGTGCGGATCGTTGATCGGCTGACCTGGCTTGGTCTGAACATTGACATGACCCAGCAGCTGCTGGCCCGGGTCGGCACGGTGGCGGAGCCGCGCGGGCTGCCCCAGCGCCTCGGAAGCCGCTGGCATGGGGCGCAACTGGGGGGTGCGCTGGCGATCCTGGGAGCCCGGATTCTCGGGCAGTGGCTACCCTTCCTGGCGATGCCTCAGCTGGTGCTGGTGGCCCCGAATATTGCGGTGACGGAGACCGCATTACGGGTGAGGCCCACGGATTTCCGGCTCTGGGTGTGTTTGCACGAACAAACCCATCGGATGCAGTTCGCGCGGGCGCCGTGGCTGGCAGACCACTTGCTGGTGGAGCTGTCCCAGCTCCTTGATGAGGGGCCGCGGAGGCCACTAGCAGATCGGGCGCGCCCGGGGGGCCGGGGGCCGTGGCGCCTGATGGATACGGTCCTCACCCGAGATCAACAGGTAGTTTTCGACAGGGTGAGCGCGGTGATGAGTCTCCTGGAGGGCTACGCCGAGGACATGATGGACCGGGTGGGGCCCCAGGTGATCCCGACCGTGGCCACTATCCGCAGCCGGTTTGATGCCCGACGCAACCAAGGCGGTCTGGGTGCGATGGTGTCCCGGGCGCTGGGCTCGGATCTGAAACTGGCCCAGTACCGCGAGGGTGCGCGCTTTTGCCGGGCCGTGGTGGGCCGGGTGGGAGTTCCTGGGTTGAATGCCGTGTACGAGGGACCGGACCACTTCCCGACGCCGGCAGAACTCGCCGACCCGGACGTCTGGGTGCGGCGGATTCACGGCTGATGGCGATACGTGCCCTCGGCCCGGCCAGCCTGTCAGTAGCGCAGGCCGTGCGGGTGTTGCCAGCGAGCGCATGGTTAGTGGGCTGTTCAGGAGGCCCGGATTCGCTGGCGTTGGCCTGGGCGGCCGCGCAGGTGGCGCGCAGCCGCGATACCCCTGTGCGCGCCCTGGTCATCGACCATGGCCTCCAAGGTGAATCTGACCGGACGGCTGCGGCGGTGGCGGCGCAGCTCGCCGCTCGGGGGATTCCCGCCGAGGTGCGGCGGGTCAGCGTGGATCGAACCGGTCGGGGGGTGGAGGCCGCCGCCAGAGATGCCCGCTATGCCGCGTTCGGCGAGGTGCGCCGGCCAGATGAGTGCGTGCTGCTGGGCCACACTCTGGATGACCAGGCCGAAACGGTGCTCCTCGGAATCGCCCGGGGATCCGGGCTGCGGTCGCTGGCCGGTATGGCGCCGGAACGAGGACCCTACCGCCGCCCCCTGCTCGGTCTCCGGCGCGCCACCACGCAGGCGGCCTGTACCGAACAGGGGCTGACACCCTGGTTCGACCCGCACAACCAGGACACCTCGTTTGCGCGGGTACGGGTCAGGTCACAGGTGCTCCCGGTCTTGGAGGAGGCTCTGGGGCCGGGTATCGCGGAGTCCCTCGCCCGAACTGCGCGACTGGCCCAGGCCGATGCGGATCTTCTGGAGGGGTTGGCTGGGGAGGGTGGCGATGATCCGCACTGCGGGTACCTGCACGGGCTGGATCCGGCACTGCGGGCGCGGAAACTGCACCGGTGGATTCTGGCTTGTGGGGGCAGCGACCTCTCGGCCACGCATCTCAGTGCGGTGGAGAGGTTGATAACGGCCTGGCATGGGCAGCGCGGGGTTGATGTGCCCGGAGGCCGGGTGCTGCGAATGGACGGCAGGCTGAAATGGCGCTCCAGTTCGGGCTAGGCTGGGCATGTGGAGGCTTCACAGATTCCCGATGAGTTGACGCGCGTCCTGTTCACCTCCGAGCAGGTGGCCGAGAGATTGGCGGAACTGGGCAACCAGATCGACGAGGACTATGACGGGAAAGAACTGCTCCTGGTGGGCGTGCTCAACGGGGCGGTGATGGTGATGGCCGATCTCTCCCGGGTGCTCCGCAGCCATGTTGAGATGGACTGGATGGCTATCTCCTCCTATGGATCTGGCACCCAGAGTTCAGGGGTGGTGCGGATCCTCAAGGATCTCAATACCGAGCTTGAGGGTCGGCATGTGCTTGTGGTGGAGGACATTATCGACACTGGCCTGACCTTGGCCTACCTGATGCAGAATCTGCAATCGCGGGGGCCGGCCAGTCTGGAGATCATGACCATGTTCCGCAAGCCGGAGGCGCTGCAGAGCCCGGTCGAGGTGAAGTACGTCGGTTTCGATCTTCCCAACGAGTTCGTCGTCGGCTACGGGCTCGACTATGCCGGCCAGTACCGCAACCTGACCGATGTTGGCACGTTGGCCCCGCATGTCTACAACTGATCCGGAGGGTCCTCGATAGTTCGCAGCGCCGTGCGGTGCTTGGGCCGAGGCAGTAGGCTCGCTGTCGCAGCCGTTGTCCGGAATCAGGGAGATGCATGAAAGCACCACGGCTCCTGAGAAGTCCATTCCTGTGGATCCTCGGAGTGTTCCTCATCATCATGCTCGCGATGAACCTGTTGTCGGAGTCCAGCCGCTACTCGCTGGTCCCCACGTCAGAGGTGATTACCCTCTTGCAGGGCGATGCCAAGCTCAAGCAGGTGACGCTCGTTGATGGTGACCAGGAGATTCGGGTCGAGACAGCTGATGGATCCAAGCGGTTGCGGGCGCAGTGGGTCGGCGACCAGAGCCGCGACATCATCGCATTGCTGGACAAGCGCATGGAGGCGGGCACTGTCGAGTCCTGGACGGGCCAGAATCCGGACAATAGTATTTGGTCGTTTGTGCTGTTCGGGATCGTGCCGTTCTTGCTCATCGGGGTGCTCTTCTTCTTCATGATGAGGAATGCCGGTGGGGGTAGCCGGGTGCTGGGATTTGGTAAGAGCCGGGCCAAGGTGGCGACCAAGGATACGCCGCAGACGACTTTCGTCGATGTTGCTGGGTGCGCGGAGGCAATCGAGGAGTTGCAGGAGATCCGGGAGTTCCTCTCCGAACCGGCAAAGTTCACTGCGGTGGGCGCCAAGATCCCCAAGGGGGTGCTGTTGTACGGGCCACCGGGGACCGGTAAGACTCTGCTCGCACGGGCGGTCGCCGGTGAGGCGGGGGTGCCATTCTTCTCAATTTCGGGCTCCGATTTCGTGGAAATGTTCGTCGGTGTGGGCGCGAGCCGGGTCCGAGATCTGTTCGAGCAGGCAAAGGATGCCGCCCCGGCGATAGTTTTCATTGATGAGATCGACGCCGTGGGCCGCCATCGTGGTGCTGGCATGGGCGGCGGCCACGATGAGCGGGAGCAGACCCTGAACCAACTCCTGGTCGAGATGGATGGTTTCGATGTGCGGGGTGGGGTGGTGCTGATCGCCGCCACCAACCGTCCCGATGTCCTGGATCCAGCGTTGCTCCGCCCGGGCCGCTTCGACCGGCAGATTCCGGTCGAGGCGCCCGATATGAAAGGGCGGCTTCAGATCCTCCAGGTACACGCTGCGAACAAGCCGATGGCCCCGGACGTGGACTTGGCTTCGGTCGCGCGCCGGACCCCCGGCTTTACCGGCGCGGATCTGGCGAACGTGCTCAATGAGGCAGCGCTGCTGACGGCGCGCCAGAACCAGCAGTGGATCACTCGGCCGAATCTGGACGAGGCCATTGACCGGGTGATCGCCGGGCCGCAGAAGCGGACCCGGGTGATGAACGAACGCGAGCTGCTGATAACCGCTTACCATGAGGGTGGCCACGCTCTGGTGGCGGCCGCCATGCCTGGCAATGATCCGGTGCAGAAGGTGACGATCCTCCCGCGCGGCCGCGCCCTGGGGTACACGATGGTGATGCCCGATGCCGACAAGTACTCCCAAACTCGAGGCGAACTTCTCGATCAGTTGGCCTATATGCTGGGGGGGCGGGCGGCGGAGGAACTCGTCTTCCACGATCCCACCACCGGCGCTTCCAATGACATCGAAAAGGCCACCAAGGTAGCCCGCGCGATGGTGACCGAGTACGGCATGACTGAGTCGCTGGGGGCGGTCCGGTTCGGATCTGGCGATCACGAGCCGTTCGTGGGCCGGGAGATGGGCGGCGGAAACCAGAACTACTCCCAAGAGGTCTCGGCGACTATCGACCGGGAGGTCGCTGCGCTCATCGCCACCGCACATCAAGAGGCATTCGACGCTCTGCGGGACAATCGCGATGTGCTGGACGAACTTGTGCGCCGGCTCTTCGAGAAAGAGACCCTGGACAAGGAGGAAGTGGCGGCGATCTTCGAGCCGCTGCGTCGTCGTCCGGAACGGCCGGCCTGGACCGGTTCGCCGACGCGGGTCCCGAGCGACATTCCGCCGGTAGATCCACCGCCGCGACCAATAGATCCGATATCCCTGCCACAACCGCTCCAGGGTCAGCAACCCCAGGGCCAGCAGCCGTGGCAGGGGCAGCCGGCCGCTCCGTGGCACGGACAGCCGCCCGGTTCCTACCCGGGAGCGCCGACCCCTGGCCCTCAAGGCGCCCCACCAACCGGACCCAATGGGGTGCCGCCTGGGCCGTACGGGCAGCCGCCCGCAGGCCCATACCCGGGGCCGGGAGGCGTGAGTCCCTGGGCACCTCCACCTCAGCCTGGAGAAACTCCGGAAGACCCTCGGTCCCGTCCAGTTCGGGACGACTGAGATGGCCGTGGATCAGGCCCGGATTGTCGCCGCCGTGCGGGACATCCTGAGCGCTATCGGTGAGGATCCTGATCGCGAAGGGCTGCGGGAAACACCGGCGCGGGTCGCGCGCGCCTATGCCGAAATGTTCGCCGGCGTGGGTCAGACTCCGGATGCGATTCTGGCAACCACCTTCGACATGGGCCACGAAGAAATGGTGCTGGTCAAGGACATCGAGCTCTGGAGTACTTGTGAGCACCATCTGCTCCCTTTTCATGGGGTCGCTCACGTGGGCTATGTCCCCAGCGCCGATGGGCAGATCACCGGGCTTTCCAAGCTCGCTCGACTGGTGGATCTGTACGCCCGGCGGCCGCAGGTGCAGGAGCGATTGACCGGCGAGGTGGCCGATGCTCTGGTGACCCATCTACAACCGCAAGGGGTGATCGTGGTCGTGGAATGCGAGCATCAGTGCATGACGATGCGGGGCGTGCGCAAGCCTGGCTCCAAGACGGTTACCTCTGCAGTGCGGGGCGTGCTGACCCATCCAGCGACGCGGGCTGAGGCGATGAGCCTCATTATCGGGTGATCCCGATGGAACGGCCGCTGGTGATGGGGATAGTCAACGTCACCCCCGATTCGTTTTCGGATGGGGGGCTGTGGGACTCCCCGGACGCTGGGGTCGCGCGCGGATTGGCTCTGGTTGCCCAGGGCGCGGATGTGGTGGATGTGGGGGGCGAGTCGACCCGGCCGGGAGCGCATCGCGTCGACGCGGCAACCGAAATGGCCCGGGTGCTGCCGGTGATTGCCGAACTGGCCGCGGCCGGGGTGCGGGTATCGGTGGATACGACCCGTGCTCGGGTCGCGGCGGAGGCGGTCGCGGCGGGGGCGCTGATAGTCAATGACGTCTCGGGCGGCATGGCCGACCCGGCCATGCTGCCCACCGTGGCCGAGGCCGGGGTGGGCTACATCGCCATGCACTGGCGCGGGCACTCGCTCACTATGGATGATCAGGCTGCCTACACCCACACGGTGGCGGAGGTCGTCGAGGAACTGGCTGAGCGCCGGGACGCCGCTATCGCGGCGGGAATCTCACCCGAGAATCTGGTCCTTGATCCTGGGCTCGGCTTCAGCAAGATGGCCGATCACAACTGGGAACTTCTCCAGGGGTGGTCCACCCTGGAGGCTCTCGGTCAGCCCCTGCTCCTAGCCGCCTCCCGCAAACGTTTCCTCGGCTCCCTGCTGGGCAGCCTGAGTGCACCCCGTCCGGTGGCGGAGCGGGATGTGGCCACCGCCGTGCTTGCTGCCTTGTTCGCTGAAAGAGGCCTGTGGGGGATCCGTACCCATGAGGTGACGGCTACGTCGGACGCGCTCGCTGTCGCGGCCAGGTTGGGTGACCGATGACCCAGGCCGATCAGGTGACCATCTCCCTCACCGGGGTGTCAGCGACCGGGAATCATGGCGTGCTGCCTGCGGAACGACGAGACGGGCAGCGGTTTGTCGTGGACGCTGTGCTGACGATACGCCGGCCAGCCCGATCTGATGATCTTGCCACCACCCTGGATTATGGGACGGCCGCGCAAACCATCGTGACGCTGATCGAGGGGAAACCGGTAGAGCTTATCGAGACCCTGGCCGAGCTGATAGCCGAAGCCCTGTGCCAGGAACCGATGGTGGTGGCGGCGATAGTCACCGTGCACAAACCGGCTGCGCCGCTTGCGGTTGACTTTATGGATGTCTCGGTCACGGTCACCAGAACGTGCCGATGACCATGCGTCGCCGGGTGGTGCTGTCGCTGGGGTCCAACCTGGGCGACTCCCTGGACACGTTGCAACGGGCGGTAACCGCTCTGGCTGAGATCCTGCACGTCGTGGCGGTGTCTGGGGTGTATGCCACCGAACCGGTCGGCCTGCGGGATCAGCCGGACTTCCTCAATATCGTGGTGCTGGCTGACACGGCGATGTCGAGCCTGTCGGTGCTCGACCAGGCCCAGGCCATTGAGGCAGCCCACGGCCGCGTGCGCGCAGGGCGCTGGGGGCCACGCACGCTGGACATCGATCTTATTCTTGTCGGTGACGAGACTCGCCAGGACAATCGATTGGTACTGCCCCACCCGCGGGTGCATGAACGCGCCTTCGTCCTGGTTCCCTGGCTGGAGGTCGAGCCGGCGGCCGTGATCCCGGGGTATGGGCGGGTGGATGCCGTGTTGTCCGGCTTGGATCTGACCGGGGTGCGGCTTCTCGACGACGTGACCATCGAGCTCTGATGACTGCGTCTCCGCGACTGGCGCCTACCCGGTGGTACCAGGTTGCTGCGGCACTGATAGTGGGCTTTGTCATGGTCTGGCTGGTGCTGTGGACGGTGCAGAATCAGGGCGGCTCGGTTCCCCTGATCGGGCCGATAGCTTGGGTCGCCGTGGTGCTGATCACCGCAGGGGTGGTGTGGCTAGCTCGACGGACCCGGCGTGAATTGCGCTCTGGGCCCGGCGTCTTGACGGCCCGGATTGCGGTGACTCGAGCCGTTCTCGGCCGCACCTCGATCCTCGCCGCTGCGGCGCTCGCCGGGGCCTATCTGGCAGTGATTGCGTTGATGATCCCGATGTGGCCCGCACCCTTTGCACAGCAACGGATTCTGCATGCCAGTCTGGCGGTGCTGGCCTGCCTCGGCTGGGGTAGTGCGGGTTGGCGACTGGAGTGGGCTTGTCGGATTCCTCCCAGCGACACGCCAAGCGGCGATGGTGACCGAAAAACCGGGTGAGCGCCGTTATTCTGTGCGCGTGAGCAAGCATACTTCCCCCGCGGCAGCAGACAGCCCGTATAGAACGTGGATGCGGCTTTCCCTTGGGATCGGCGTGGCCGCCTCCCTGGCCCTGGTCGTGGCAGCCACCTGGATTCCCTGGTTGGCCTGGATCGCGGTGGCGGTTGCGGTCGCCGGTGGGATCCTGGCTACCTGGTCAGTCGTGTTGGCCAAGCGCGCCCTGCAGGAGCGGCTGGCTGACGAGGCCCAAGAGGAACGCCAGGAACATCGTGAGAACCTGCGAGCTGCACACGCGGGGCAACGCGAGGTGCTCGTTGCGATTGATGTGCAGACCCGGGCACTGCGGCAGGACCTGGCACAGGTTCGTTCTGAACTCGGTCTGAGCCAGATGGAAACCTCCCGGCTGAAGGGCGATCTACAGGCCCTCCGCGGGAAGAACGCCACCTTGCAGGAGCAGCTTATGTTGCTGCGCCTGACCAGCAATGAAGGGGCTGAGGTGCTCTCACTCCCACGCCGGGGTGCCGTCGCTGGCGGAAAGCCCGAGTGGTCGGTGGGGGATGCGCCCACCATCGTCAATCTGGATCTTCAGCGTCAGCCGACGCTGGACCTGGAGGTATTTCCGCACTCCCAAGCCAACTGATACGCCCTATTTATCGAGGTCGCCGGCGACCCAGGGGAGCGATGCCAGCGCGGTCGGGAGATCGGCAACGGTGGTCCCTGGTACTGCTGCAGTCCAGGCGGATACATTCGCACCTGACGGGGTTCGCAGCCGCAGCCGCCACGGGGTTTTCTCGCCACGTGAGGTAACCACCATGGTTGCCCGGCCCAACGGCGCCGCCACCGCCGTGTAGACGTCGCCCTCGGGGAGTTTCACAACCTTGGGGAGGTGGGTGGTCACCGGTCCCTCCGGAATCGACTCCTGAAGCCTTTCAAGCAGCCCGACCGATTCGATTATCTCCAGGGCCAGCCATTCGAAACGGGAAGCCGCATCCCCCGCGCGGGGCCCAGCGGCGATCTGGGCCGAGTCTGCTAGAGAACTCGGGAGGTTGCGGGTGCGCTGAAGGTCTTCGGACACCCCGGAAGCGCGCGCTACTGGCCCCGACAGCCCGAACTGGCCGATGATGTCCGGGGTCACCACCGCGATCGCTGGCGGGAGCGTCTGAGCGACCTCACGGAGGGCTTCGGCGAGGTGAACCGCACGCTGCCACAGCTGGCTTTCGTGGCTGATCCAGGTCGGGGGGAGATCGCGGCCGATCCCGCCTAGGCGCACTATCATGGGATGGAGCCGGTTTCCGGTCCAGGCGGCGGAGGAACGTCGAAAATCCTCGCGTAGCGCACGGGTGGTCAGGGCTGGGTCCTGTCTGACCCAGGTCAGGTACTCCAAGTAGCCCAGATGACTGAGGACCCGGCTGCGTTCGGCGTGGATGGCGCGGAGCCAGCGGGCCCGTGGGGGGACATCGATCCCGAGGGCCTTCTCAACCAGGCGGGCCAAGGCCCATTCCCCGAAAAAGGGGGCTTGCCAATCGTGGCGGTTGACCAGGCTCAGTGCCTGACGATAGTCACGGGCCGGCAAAATCAACTCTACGCCGCGATGCAGAGCGCCCGGTTGGGGATCAATCGAGGTCACGGTGTCATCACGGATCTGCAGACTGCCCCGCAGTAGGCCAGCACTGGCTGGATGGGCCGGCCCCAGTTCCACACCATATGCATCAGGAACTGGTACCCCGCCCACAACGAAGTCGACGTGGCGATCTGACACACGCTCAGAATAATGGGAGATTGCTCACCTAGGCCACATGGTATATATTTTCAGGTGGATTTGGCTGGGGGGAAACAGTCAATTCGACAAGATATGTGAGAGGATCACCAACCCATGGCACAACGTGTTCAGATTTCCTTGACGGATGATCTGCTGAACGATGAGACTTTGGCAGACGAGACGCTCGTGTTCGCCATCGACGGAACCTCTTATGAGATCGATCTCTCTTCCGAGAATGCGGCCACTTTGCGTGACCGGCTAGCCCCCTATGTGGCGGCTGGACGAAAGGTCACTGCGGTGCGTCGCGGGGGCGGGCGTAAGGGCTCCGCGCGGGCCAATAACGGCGTTTCAGCAAATGAAATCCGTGATTGGGCTCGCCGTCAGGGATTGCAGGTCTCAGATCGGGGGCGGGTGCGCGACGAGGTCAAAGAGGCCTACGCCGCTGCACACCGCTGAGTCGTCGAGCTTCACTGGCCCCGGTCTGCGGACCGGGGCCAGTGGCGTGTCCAGGGCCGGGACTTTGCTCAGGGCGAACAGGGAACAACCGGCGCAGATGGTTCGTTGTCTAGACTGACAACAAGGCCCACACCCGGGGCGAACCGGCATCCAGCCGGAACGAAGGAGAACGAATGTTCGATCGGTTCACCGACCGTGCTCGCCGCGTCATTGTTCTGGCGCAGGACGAAGCGCGCATGCTCAACCACAACTACATAGGCACTGAGCATCTGCTGCTCGGCCTCATTCAGGAGGGTGAGGGGGTGGCCGCCAAGGCGTTGGAATCTCTCGGGATCTCGCTGGAGGCGGTGCGTGCTCAGGTAGAGGAGATCATCGGGCAGGGGCAGCAGGCCCCGATGGGTCACATTCCCTTCACGCCCCGCGCCAAGAAGGTGCTGGAGTTTTCGATGCGCGAGGCGCTCCAGTTGAACCATCCCTACATCGGTACCGAGCACATTCTCCTGGGGCTCATCCGGGAAGGGGAGGGGGTTGCAGCTCAGGTGCTTATCAAGCTCGGAGCCGACCTCAACCGGGTCCGGAATCAGGTGCTGCAGCTGCTGTCGGGTTTTCAGGGCAATGAGAAGCCCTCGACGGCAGGTGCCCCCGAAGCTCCTCAGCAGCAGGGCAATCAGACGATTCTGGACCAGTTTGGGCGGAACCTGACCCAGGCGGCTCGGGAGAACAAACTAGATCCCGTCATCGGGCGGGAGACCGAGATCGAACGCGTCATGACGGTGCTCTCCCGGCGCACCAAGAACAACCCGGTCCTCATCGGCGAACCCGGTGTGGGCAAGTCGGCGTGCGTCGAGGGGTTGGCGCAGCAGATTGTCCGGGGAGAGGTCCCCGAAACGCTACGCGACAAGCAGATCTACACCTTGGATCTGGGTGCTTTGGTGGCTGGCTCCCGCTACCGAGGTGACTTTGAGGAGCGCCTCAAGAAGGTCCTCAAGGAGATTAAGACCCGCGGGGACGTGGTGCTGTTCATCGATGAGATTCACACCCTTGTGGGGGCTGGTGCCGCCGAGGGGGCGATAGATGCCGCTTCGATCCTCAAGCCAATGCTGGCCCGGGGAGAGTTGCAAACCATCGGTGCGACCACACTGGATGAGTATCGCAAGCACATCGAGAAGGATGCGGCCCTGGAGCGGCGCTTCCAGCCGATTCAAGTTGCCGAGCCATCTATAAGCTTGACTATCGATATCCTCAAGGGGCTCCGGGATCGCTACGAGGCCCACCACCGGATCACCATCACCGATGAGGCGCTGACGGCCGCTGCCCAGATGGCTGATCGGTATATCTCGGACAGATTCCTGCCGGACAAGGCAATTGACCTGATTGATGAGGCCGGTGCCCGCCTGCGGATCAAGCGGATGACGGCTCCACCGGACTTGCGGGAATTGGACGGCAAGATTGCTGAGGTGCGGGCCGCTAAGGAGGCCGCGATTGACGGTCAGGACTTTGAGCGTGCGGCGGCCCTGCGCGACGATGAGAAGAACCTGATAACGGAGCGGGCCGCGAAGGAAGAACAGTGGCGAACCGGGGACCAAGGGGCCCCCGCCGAGGTGGGTGAAGAGGAGATCGCGGAGGTGCTGTCCAGTGCCACCGGGATCCCGGTGTTCAAGCTAACCGAGGAAGAGTCCAGCCGGTTGCTGAACATGGAGGATGAGATTGGGAAGCGCTACATCGGGCAGACCGATGCTGTCAAGGCGCTGGCTCGGTCGATTCGCCGGACCCGCGCGGGGCTCAAGGATCCAAAGCGGCCCAGCGGCTCATTTATTTTTGCCGGACCCTCGGGTGTGGGGAAGACTGAGCTGACCAAGGCGTTGACCGAGTTTCTGTTCGGGGACGAAGACGCTTTGATCACCCTGGATATGAGCGAGTACTCGGAGAAGCACACGGCTTCGCGGATGTTTGGCTCCCCGCCGGGATACGTGGGCTACGAAGAGGGTGGGCAGCTGACCGAGAAGGTGCGGCGCAAGCCGTTCTCGGTGGTCCTGTTCGACGAGATCGAAAAGGCCCATCCCGACATCTTCAATTCGCTCCTCCAGATCCTCGATGAGGGCCGGCTCACCGATGCCCAGGGTCGCGTCGTCGATTTCAAGAACACCGTTATTGTCATGACGACCAACCTGGGGACCCGGGATATCTCCAAGGCAGTCAATCTTGGATTCAGCCGCAGTGATGATCCGGTGGGTGGGTACGACAAGATGAAAGCCAAGGTGTCGGATGAACTCAAACAGCACTTCCGTCCCGAGTTCTTGAACCGGGTTGATGAGATCATTGTCTTCCATCAGCTGACCCCAGAGGATATCGAACGGATTGTCGACCTGATGGTTGCCGAGATCGAAGACCGGCTGCGTGACCGGGATATGGGCATCGTCCTCACCGAGGCTGCCAAGTCGCTGGTGGCCAAGCGAGGGTTTGATTCGGTGTTGGGTGCCCGACCCTTACGCCGGGCGATCCAGCGGGACATCGAGGACATCCTGGCGGAGAAGATTCTGTTCGGAGATCTACACCCGGGGGAGATCGTCGTGGTGGATGTTGCCGAGGAGGGTTCCGAGCTACCGTTCAGCTTTACCGGTGAGCCGCGGGCCGAACTCCCCGATCATGCCCCAGCTGAGTTGTTCGGTCCCAACGAGAACTAAGGATGCGCTGATCAATCATGCCCTGGCTGTGGCGCACCGGATCGGGCGACCTGCTTCCCCCACATTTTGCGATGGACGTCCAGTACACCCACCAGACCTGGGGTCGCGGTTCATCCCGCCCGGCACGTCCTCGCGCAGGACAGCATTAATCAGCGCATCCTAAGCCTGGAGCCGAGGAATCTCGTCTGCTGCGCGACCCCGTTCGGGCCGGCTGGCTGCGCCGACCCCGCTCACGCTACGCCCGGTAGCGCTTCGCGAGGATCGTCTTGCCATCCCACCCGTCTGGTGCCGCTCGCTGCGCCGACCTT
>JBKEBU010000155.1:0-9816 GCA_047973325.1 Propioniciclava sp.
CATGAGCTTCGACAAGACCCCTGGCGTCCGGTTGTGACCCGAGCCCGATGGCACGACCTATGGGACCAGCTGGCCCGCCGAGCACCGGACAGCCCCCTCTACCGCAGCTGACCAACTGCTCACTCCGCTCCCGGCTGGCGCTCCCTGGCACCAGCACCGCCATGGGGGTGCATACGCTGCTGGTAGTCCAACACACGGCAGTACTGCCGGGGATATGCCTCCCGTCTCACCGCACCCCTGCACCGGGAGCGATCACATCCAGTCCGGTCGTTCGTGCCGCCTCGCCAAGCCGGTGGTCGTAGAAGCACGGCACCGTCACCGTCCTGGATGTCGAAGCCGAACTTTGTGGCGATCACGTAGTCGCGGGCAACTGCCTCCAGACACCCCGCCTTGCCGCACTCCACCGCTGTCACGTCGTGGTTGGTGAGGTAGGGCTAGTCAGGATCATGATGTTGTGTCCAGGTGCTGTTCAGGTCGAGCTATGAACTGGACCATGCGTTGCTGCACCCGTAGACAGCAAGGCGACATGCGACGGCAACCAAGGGCGGCACCCACCTGATCCGCGGGCGCCCCCCGTTGCGCTTGTGGCTCCAAGGGTTGGAGGTCCAGTTGGACTGGGAGGGTCTGGCCACCTCAAGATCCCACCAGAAGCCGGACAGCCAGAAAGCTGTGGCCGAACCGAGCATGGCAGACATACTGACCCGAGTAGACCTTCTTGCCCTTGCAGGTCTTGCGGGTGGTCGTCATCGATCCGAATAGGTTGATCCGCCGGAGCGGTCTTGCCCGGCTGATGCTTCAGCCCCAGGTGGAGCGACCGCACAGCGGTGTGTCGCGGCTAGCTCACCGGCGCCAACGACTTAGCGATGTGCGCGTGGAAGGCCTTCAGCCAGTTCTCAAGGAAGTCAGCTGTTGACTTGTCGGTAACCTCACTGTCGTCAGTGAAGAGGCCGGGCAGGGTCTTCTGATCAGAATCTCCTGCAAACGCAGATCCGCCGCTGGCGCCAGCCGGTCGAGGACCGTGACAAGCCTCCGGTTTATCGACTCCTGGGACAGGCTCCCGACGAGGACGCCCCACGTTGTAGCTGGTCATACGCTTCCTTTCACTCACGCCGATCCGAGGCACCTCCCCGCTCGCGCACAACAGGACCACAACCCGACTCCCCCGGGCTATTCCGGCCTTGACGCTGACCTGGCCAGGTGGAACCGCCGGGTGCCGCCTGGTTACGAGCATCTCGGCCGCCCTCGAGGGTCGAAAGCGAACTCCGGACATTTTCCGGCCAATCCAGGCAGAAAACTCCCCGTATTCCAGATTTCTCACTATCATCCAAGGGAAAATCCTGGTCCCACCCGTGCTCCACACCCCAACACGCTGGGCTTGGCTCGATGGCACGTGACCGTGGGGATGCACGACGCCCCCCAAGTCCTTGGGAGGACTATGCAGCGACAACGGCGGGGCATTCTGTCGGAATCAGCCGAGTTGGCTGCAAAGGCCAACATCACATCGGCGGCGCAAGCCACCGGACGGCGTGCCTCCAGCCGCACCACCCAACGCCAGCGGAACCGGCGCCGATCCACCGAGTTCATAGTGACGGTACAGAAACTCGACACAGCCACAGACCCGCAGAGCGTCCACGAACTGATGGAATTCCTAGACTCCCTCTATCAGGTCGAGGACCTGCCCGACCGGCCTTTTGCCCTGTTCGGACAGTGCTATCTCGGCCACCCCTATCTCGACCACGTGATGACTCTTGAGGGCGGCATCCTGGAGCACTTCACGAACACCGAGCAGATAGATCCTGAGTATCGGGCCGCCCGGGGATTGGCACGCTCAGGTGCGTACGCCTACATCGAGTTGTATCGCGACGGCTCCGTAGTCCCCATTCGTGAAACCGGCGACCCCGTCGCCTAGGAGGAGATCGTGTCGGACCCGACAGCAGCGAACTTTGAGACACTCCACCGGTCGCTGACGGAGACGATCCAAGAAGTCGGCCTCGAGTTGGCCGAAGGAATCAGTCACGTTGATGGGCAAGTGGGCCAAGTAGCCAGCGATCTCGCCCTCACATCGTCAGAACTCCAGCAGCTCAAGGCCGACTTTGAAGAATTCGTGACCCAAGCCGCCCGGACTGCCGCCGTTCAGCAATCCGAGACCCGAGTGGGAAATCTGAAGGCCGAGTTGGATCGGCAATACGGCCACTACTCCGTCGTGCGACGCACCTCTGTGGGCTTGCTGCAGGCGTTCGACGTCGGGAACGTCTCCAAGGCCGTCACTACGCAGATCTCTGAAGAACTCATGCTCCAAACCCCCCGCTACTGGCTGGCACCAGCGCTCGTCGCACTGGCTGCCTGGGCCAATGACGACGAAGACATCGCGGAGAATTCCATTCGGGAGGCCTATGCGCGAGATCGCAGCAAGACCAGCCTGCTCTTCACGATCATCCTCCGCCGCCAGGGTCGGCTGACAGCTGCGACGAGGTGGCTCAGGCACTATCTAGATGCACAAGATCCGACCCATTTGGGTCGAGAGTTCGCAGTCATTCTGGAGGCCACGAGCTTCAACGCCTTCGGTCCAGCGGCACAACAACTCATGACGCAGCGGCTCGCAACCTGGGTTACCGACCTACGGAACAACGACCAGGTCGTCGAAGATCAGGTTGCTCGATGGCTCGGCGAGATCAACGACTGCGAAGAGCTCCTCAACTCAGATTCTTTTCCTACGCTGGCTTCGCTGGCCCCAGCCGATTTCCCACAACTGCAGCGGCAGCTTGAGGCAGCATCGGCGCTGCCAGTGACGATAGAAAAGTACACCACGATCGCCACCATGCACGCCGATGTTCCCGCCGTGCTTGAGGACCTGCTCGACGACCTTGTTGATCGCCTCGTTACCGAGTATGACGCCGAGGAACTGCCCCTAAGGCGGGAGGTGCTTTACCACGAGACAGTCGTGTCAGAACAGGGCAATATCAATCTTGCCCAGCAGAAGGCAGATCACCTCCAACAGGCACTGGACGACACCACCGATGCGGTGTCTATGCAAACCCAAACCGCCATTTCACCGGCGATGATGGGAGCCAGCGTCCAAACCCAACGCATTGCCATCGGGGCCGGGCTAGCCGACTTCCGGACAGCGATCGGGCGGCACTGCGCCGCCTACCGTGCGGAGGCCATCCGCGAGCTCACTCTGGTCTTCGACGAAGATCACTCCCGGTACGCCCAGATGTTCTCTTTCGAAGGGTGCGTCATCACAACCGATACGCCAGAAGAGCAGGGCGTCCTGACGTTAGGACGAGCCTGGCAGGACACGATGGAGTCCGCGATCACGTTGGCGAGTTTCCAGAACTCTTGGTACACCAAGCCTGCCTTGATCGCGGGAGGAATCGCGCTGATTCTGGCGTTCTTCGACCCCATTCTTGCGCTCGCGGTGGCGCTTATCGCTGCGGGCATCATCTGGTACCTCGGGGACCGGGAAAAGCGCAAGTGCACCGCAGCGGTCGCAGCGATTGAACAAGACCGTGACCAGGCTCTTGCCTACTCAATCAGCCAATACCGCACGGCAGTCGCCGAGCATGTCGATGCACTGGAGACCTACCGCACTCTGGACGGCCAGGAACCGGATCTCCTGGCGCTCGTCGATACCTGGCCCACCTCCCGAACGGAGGAATCGGCATGACCGACCCCCATGATCTGAAGGCAGCAGGTTGGCCGACCTCATCCACCTCTCCGACGTCGCCTGACACCGAAGAGCCCATCCTGCGTCGCCCCAGCGGCCGCAGCCACTTTCAACCTCGCCCCTCGCCAGAGAGTGACCCCGAGGTGGTTCTGGATCGCAATGTCCTTCGCTCCTCGGTCGGGAACAGCGATCCGCAGACAGAGCGACGCCGTGAGCTTGTCGGCGACCTCCCAGATTGGGAGCCTCTTCCCCCCGGCGAACTACGCCTCAAACGGCCTGGGCAGCTATGAAGGCAGTACCGTCCAGCACTTACGAGGTCTGGATCGTGACGCTCCGCGCGTGGCGGGAGGATCCGACGACCCCGATCGACAGCCTTCCGGCGCTCACGGACGAGAGCCTCCCGCGAGCAGTGTTCGACCGGTTGTTCGAGCATGTCCATACGGCTTTGGATCAGGCGACACAGACCTGGGAGCGCAGCTACAGCAAGGCGATGCGCGAGTCTCGGGATCTGCACGACCTGGCCGACCGTCTCGTCAAGCTACGGGTGAGCCTGGCTCGACGGCTCCAACTAGCTAGGCACCCCTCCCTGCCAGAGCCAGTTCGCCAGGCACTCAGCGACGATTTCGAACGGTTCGTGCGCCGCGCCCAGGAACAACTCGAGGCCAATACCCGAGCCGGCCTAAGGCAAAGGTCAGCGTCCCAAGAAGAGGAATTACAGATCCTTCACGTGCTACGCGAGAACTCATTACTGGGTGTCCTGAATCTCGACCTCACCCAGGACGGCGCCCGCGGCAGTGTCCAGCCGCTGCCGCAGCCTGACTTCCGCCCCGAAGACCGGCCAGGTTCTCCGCGCCGCCGTCGCACCATCATCCACGACTAGCAAGGAATCCACTCGTGCCAGATCTCCTGGAGACCCGATCCCTCGTTGACAGCTACTTGCGCGCGCGGGTGCCCCTCATCATCGTCGAGTCCATCGAGCCCGGCCGGGTCATGGGGTTACTCAACGCCATCGCTCAGGACATCCGCTCGATGACCTTCTACGAGCACTCTCGCACCGAGGGGATCAAGGAGTTGCTGTCACAGCAGGCCGTTGGTGACGACACCTCCCTGGCAGCCGCCTTGGAGCAGGCACGGGTGACTTTCAAGGCTCGCCGTCACGTGAACTTCATCCTCACCGATGTCGAGGGCTTGGAAGAGGAGACGACCACCTCACGCCACCTGGCCGAAATGGTCCGGCTCGCTGAAGCCTGCAGCGGGACCATCGTCCTGATGGAGTCCAAGCCGGTATGGAGTGGCCTGTCCCGGCTAGGCATGAGTGTGTCCTTGGACGTCCCCACCACCGATGAGCTGGCTCTGACACTCCAAGAGATCGTCGAGGACCATCGGGGGGTGGTCCAGGTGGACTGGGGACCCGCCGAGCTTCGCCGGGCCGCGGAAATCCTCACCGGAATCACCGAGACCGAAGCCGTCAACGTGCTGATGACCATGCTCACCAAGAAGCACCTCACCGCAGCCGATCTGGGCCAGCTCTCGGAGTACAAGGATCGGATCTTCGGGGCCATGGCCGGGATTGAACGGATTCCCCTCCGGGAGGACTATCAGGTCGGCGGGCTGCACCAGCTGCAGCAATGGCTGGTCGACCGGGAAACCCTGATGAAGGCCGACTTGTCCGCCACACCCCTCAAGCCTCCGCGCGGAGTGCTGCTGGTCGGCGTTCCGGGGTGCGGGAAGTCACTGTCGGCCAAGGCCATTGCGCATAACTGGGGGTTGCCGCTGTATCGCCTGGACATGTCGGCGATCATGGGCCAGTGGGTAGGACAATCAGAGTCACAGCTACGCGAGGCGCTGAGCGCAGCCGACCGGGTCGCCCCGTGTGTGCTGTGGGTCGATGAGATCGAAAAAGCCCTGGCTGGCGGCAGTTCCGCGCATGAGGTCACCCGACGGTTGATTGGCCAGTTCCTGTTCTGGCTGCAGGAGTCCACCTCGAAGGCGTTCTTGGTGGCCACCGCCAACGATGTGACCAGTCTCCCGCCCGAGCTGCTACGCAAGGGCCGATTCGACGAGATGTTCTTCGTTGACCTCCCCGACGCCGATGATCGGGAGGAGATTCTCGGCCTGTACTTCAGCCGCTATCTGCAGCAGGCCCCGCCCGCGGGCATGTTGCCTGATCTGGTGGAGCTCACCGATGGGTTCTCCGGGTCAGACATCGACGCCGTGGTGCATTCCATTGCCTCCCGCATGTACACCCAAGGCACCACCGAGTTGCCCCCCGACCACGAGCTGCGCGCCTGGTTCACCGATGTAGTCCCCTACAGCCGTTCCAACGCCGAGGACGTTGCCGAGCTACGGGCTTGGGCTAGCGGCCGCTGCCTCCCCGCAGGCACCCCGCCTGCCGAAGACGTCGTTGGCGCCATCGCTCCGACCCGGCGCCTCATCGTCGGATGAGCGGGCCGACCATCACCACGCCCACGCCATCGGCTGGGCCCCCACCGCCACGCCGGACATTTCCGATACCGGCGCTCCTGATCGGCTTGGGTGTACTGGTGATCATCGGCTCCTTCTTGTGGCCGCGGGACCGCCCCGATACCGAGACCGGTGTGCCAGCCCCCTCAACCCTCACGTCGACGCAGCCGAGTACCCAGCCAACCTCGCTGGCGCCTCCAGTAACACCAGCGTCCAGCACCGACAACGGCGCCGACGAGGTGATACTCACCGAAGACTCGGCCCGGCAGTTTCTGACCGCCTACTACGAGCTAGCCCCCTGGGACCCGGCAGCATCGTGGGAGCTGACCACGCAGTTGCGACAAGACACCTCAGACTTCGATGACTACCTAGACTTTTGGGCCCAGGTGACGAAAGCCGATATCGAGCTGCTTGCGCTCGACGGTTCACTAGCTACGTCGGATGTCACCCTCACCATGACCAATGGCGACACCGTACGCGAATCTCGCGTGAAGACGTGGCTGTGGGTTGAGGACGGCGAGATCCGGATCGACACGGCGGGAGCTGGTTCTAGTCCGGAACAGAGCAGCGCCCGCGACACCATGAACACTACCCGGGCGGCCGATCTGGAACGCCTCCGGCTCGACGGCGGCTGGGCCGTGGTGCTCTCCACCAAACGCCCCGGCATAGAGGACAGCGAGCAGATCGCCGCCAACGGCTCCCACTACTTCTATGACACCGACATCCTCGCACTGCATCAAGACTTGGCCTCCCGGTTCGGAAATGATCTGGACATCATGCTGGTGCGCACCTCCGATTTCGGGAAACAAAGCCCCTCCGGCCAAGTGTTCTGGCGCACCATCGGGGTCGGGTTCCGTTCTCAAGACGACGCCGCAGCGTGGTGCGCCTCCCGGTTCTCTGGAACCAAGGAGCGCATCGAGAATTTTTGCCTGCCCAGCCCGCTGGTGGCGTCACATGACTGAACGACACCCAACCGGAGAGGGCCGGGCACTATCCGCAGGCAAGCTCGGTGTTGTCTCCGTGGTCGTGGCGCTGCTCTTGGGATGCACCCAAACTCCCCCGGAACCGACCACCCCAGAACTCTCAGCCGCGGGGGACCCCGTACCATCTCTCGCCAAAGTCGAGTCGATCGGCCACGCCGGCGGCACTGCCGAAAACGCCGATGCCACCGCTGTGATAGCGCCAGGCACCGTAGCGGAAGGTGAGGAGTTGGCCGTCGCCCTAGGAGACCGGATCGGCCCCATCCCGGGTGGATTCGAAGAACTCGGGGCTCCGGTGGAGATCGTCCATGAAACAGCCCTGAAGCAACCAGTAGATCTGTCCTGGGACGTGTCGGGTCTGAGCGATGAGCAACGATCCACCCTCGTCCTGGTGCGATGGACGCCTGAACTAGGCGTGTGGCAGGCGGACCCCACTGTTCCGGTCAGCATCGCCGAAGGCACCGCACGCGCTCAGGTGACCGACTTCTCCGCCATCACGTGGATCGTGAACATCCCTCAGCAGGTCGGGGAACTGACAGGTAAGCGGTCCTCGGCTCCTACCTGTTCCACGACCCCATTGCCGGAGTGGGTCGACACGGTGATTCGTCCCGACGAGGATGAGCCATCGATGCCGATCCGCACCTGCGTAGAGCCAGACAAGAATGACATTCTCACGGCCCGGGTGGTCAACAACCGTCCCTATACCCAGGCATTGGACCTGAGCGGCACCAACAAGTACGCCTGGACGTGGTCTGGAGATGCCGACTACACCCTGCGGGGCATCATTCAGGACCAAACCAACGCGATCCTTAGCAGCGACACCACGCTGGTGATGGCCCCGACCCGGGCAACCGCCGTCGGGCTGGCCCAACCATCAAGCGATGGCGAGGTCCGACTGGCAGCCCACCCAACGGTGGGCACAGTTACGCAGGACATCCTTGTGGGGATGCTGGGGAGCGCATTCAACCTGGACAATGTTTCCGGCTTCGATTCCGCATCGGTCAACGCGCTCGTTCAAACTGTCTACGACTGTGGCGGCAGGAGCGTATTGAAATCGCGCGATATCGTGGATATTGACATGTTTCATACAATCCTTGAAACCGTCAAGAGCTGCGCTGAAAGCGACGAGGTTGCTGTGGCTATCGAACGAGCACTGCGCACCCAGATAGCCAAGGGTGGGGAATCGGCCACAAAGGCAGTGAAAACCAATCGGAGACTCATCGGCGCCTTGGGCAAATTGAAGCTCTATCTGACGGTTGCAGAATTCTCCAGCTACACAGCCGAATTGATCTCAGGGATCATTCTGGGGGATGTCACACTCTCCGTATATAGCAAAACCAGCCCGCCTGTGAACAAAAATAGTGAACTCAGGCTCCATGCCGATGGTATTGGTCGATTTGATTTCGGCGCAAAGGAGAGTGAGGTGCTCGCCGTGCTGACCTCGGCCTGGGGGAATCCGGAGACGGATGCGTATGTGGGTGAATGCGAAGGCGCCGCCGGACTTTGGCAGTCCAACGCGACCTTCGGCGATCTGAGGGTTCGCTTCCAGGCTGGTGACGCATCGCCGTCATCACCACGCACCTTGATATCCTGGGATTTCGCCTACCGGCAGGGACAGAATCAGGTCAGGCTGGATGCAGACATCCCAGCGGATCTCAGTCTGACTGAACTCAAGGCACAGTACCCCGACGGCGGGTATCTGGAGGATATGGGGGCCTGGATGGTTGGCGAATTAATCCTCATACCCGGGGTCCCTCAAGGGGCTACAACTATTCAAGCCGGGGAGCTCGATTGGTGCATCTAGCCGCTGTCCGGCGAATCGTCCCAACACACGCGAGGGTCCGACCTGAGACACCGTCCCTACGAACGGACAAAGAACGGCCATTACTAGCCAGTACACTACAGCAACAGACTCTTGGCATGTAGCATGAAACAAATAGTGAAGAGACCAAGCGTGCGCTGGGGCGCACTGCAATTGATGCCGCACGGAAGCAGAAATAAGGTTCATAGCTCAATGCGGAGAAGATAACAAGGATGTGTGAGGGGGTGAAGATTAATGGGATGCGACTGTTCCTGCTCGTGTGCTTGGTGTAAAGAGGCGAAGGTGAATCAGTACTCCAACCACCGTTGCTCACAGCTCCCACCATGCCGATGCACCACGTAACCCGTGGCACCACCTAGGTGAGGGGCGTCGCTCCTTCAAGCTGGCCCTGGTTCGAGCCCCCAGAGTCGGTGTCCACAATGCCTTGATCGTGGCTAGCTTCACCCCTTCCCTCCAGGCGGCCCCTTCAAGACCAGGCATCAGAGACGATCCGGCGGTCAACGTGTGCATCCATGACCTGCGCGGTGACGGGAACTGACGTGCGGAATGGTGTGCTGTACAAGTCGCGGCTCCGCGCCCGGATGTCCCGGGCAGCTCCTTCAGGGCCAGCCGCCAGGACCGTTCGGTCGTTGTGATCGACCACCAGCGTGAACGCATCGGATTGACGATGCCCTTGGGACACGGTTGCGGCGGCTTGAAACCGTTGCAGTCGCGTCAAGGGCCCTCCCGGCCAGGACCCGAGACGACGGAGGGCAGCCACCTCCTCCCGTGGGCCAGACCGGAACACGATCACATTGCTCGTGGCGGCCACAGCCGCCTCCCGGAGGCGCGGGGTTAGCTGCTCGAGGAGATCTCGCAACACCTCGATCATCACCTCGTCGACG
>JBKEBU010000162.1:0-28560 GCA_047973325.1 Propioniciclava sp.
GCGCTGGTGGGCACCAACTTCTCGGTCAACGCCGCGTTCTATACCTCCTACGGCACCAAGGAACGCAAGCGATCAGCAGATGACTACCGGGATGTCACTCTGGTCGACACCATTCCGGGCATCATCGCGCCCGGGATCATGACCTCGCTGGTCATCATCGTGGCCGCCGCCGTGCTCGGCAACACCGGCGAACAGGCGACCTCGATCGTCGGCCTGGCCCGGATCTTCGAACCACTCGCCGGACCCGTCGGGTCCACAGTCTTCGCCGCCGGCTTCTTCGGATCGGCGTTCTCCTCGATGATCGCCAACGCCACCGCCGGCGGCACCATGCTCTCTGACGGTCTGGGGCGCGGCTCCTCCTCGGGCGGCCGGGCCGCGAAGATCATCAGTGCGTCGATCCTGACCTTCGGCGTCGCGGTCACTCTGCTCTTCCAGGGCTCGCCGGTGCAGTTGATAGTGATCGCCCAGGCGATGACCATCTTCGTCGCCCCGCTGCTGGCCACCCTGCTCATCGTGATGGCCAATCGCTCCGACCTGATGGGAGCAATGCGAAACAAGTGGTGGCAGAACGCCGCCGGCATCATCGGCCTGGTCGCGGTGCTCGCGCTGTCGGTGCGACTCGCCATGCGCCTGCTCGGCTGAACGGCGCGAGGACCATCTCCGATCGTAACCCTCATGCGCAATGTATGATTACATCATGTTGCGCACTCAGATCTCGCTCACTCTTGAAGAGCGACGACTCCTCGACGTCGAGGCCGCGCGCACAGGTCGCTCGATCTCCGCCCTCATCCGGGATGCGGTGTCACGGACTTACGGCTCCGGACGTGACGCCGACGCCGATCTTCGAGCTATCGATGCCGCGCTCGGTGCCTGGAATGTGCGGGGTGTCGACGGCGCGGCGTATGTCGAGCGCTTGCGCTCAGGCACCCGATTGGATCAGGCAACTGCACGATGACGGTCGTCGTCGACACATCGGTGTTGATCGATGTACTCCGCGGGGGGTCGGCCGCCGCGGCCGTTCTCCGAGAAGCGCGTAAGTCCGGTTACCTCCACGCGAGCGAGGTGACCAGGCTGGAAGTACTGGCCGGAATGCGTGCCTCTGAGGAGGAGGCCACCCGGGCACTATTCCGCGCGTTCGTGTGGCATCCGGTGGACGAGAGCATCGCTGAGGTCGCTGGGGAACTCGGCCGGCGGTGGCTGCCTGGCAACCGAGGTATCGACTCGGCGGACCTCGTCATCGCCGCCACCACGATCGCCCTCGGCGCCAGGGTGTTCACTCGCAACATCAAGCACTTCCCGATGTTCGACGGACTCTCCGCACCCTATTGACTCGGCGGTTTCAGACTATCGAGTCGTCGACTTTGGCACGCTTCGGTGCAGGGTGCCAAGGATCCACCACGTGACAGGACGCGCTTAGGCTGTCGGGTGACGAGACCGATGGTCGATTACTGGAACCACAACACCACCTACCACGCGGAGCTACTTGCTGCCGCACCGTCATCGGGCGGAGATGTGCTCGACATCGGCTGCGGAGACGGCCTCTTTGTCAAGAAGCTCGCCGTCGTGGGCCTTCAACCGAAGCGGGGGCGGCGCGTCGCGGATTGACTGACTCGCAGATCCGGATTAATGGCCCAGTATTCGACGCAGTTTCGTATGAAGTAGGATATTCTCTCCGTGTTTGCGCAATTCTATTGTCAGCATTCCCCACGCCTTTGGGCGCTCAGGGGATCCCACCCCGACGAAGGAGACTCTTCGATGCGATCACCCCTCAGGTTCCTCCTCAGCAGCGTGATCCTGATCGCGCTGCTGTTGACCGGATGTGCCACCGGAAACCCGCCTGGTGGCACCTCCGGCGACGCCCCCATGCCCAGGACGGCAGCAACCCGCACCGTCACCGACATGGAGGGGCGTCAAGTGGAGGTGCCCAAGACGATCGAGTCGGTGGTGTCGATCGGGTCGGTACCGGTGATCAACAGTCTGATCTTCGCCCTCGGACGCGGCGAGCTGATTGCCAACACCCTGCCCGAGTGGGCTTCCAGCGCCGGACAGTGGAAATACCAGTACGTCTTCGCCCCGCAGATCACCGACGCCCCACTGGTGCAGGGAGCCGACGGACCCTTGACCGAAAAGCTCCTGGAGATGGATCCCGACGTGATCCTGACCATGGAGAAGGCGATGATCGAGCCCCTGGAAGCGGTGGGGCTGACGGTGGTGGTGATCTCGGTGACTTCGTCGCTGGAGATGAAGAACCAGATCAATCTTCTCGGTGAGATCCTCGATGCACCCGAGCGGGCCGCCGACTACATCGAGTGGTACGACGACGCCGTCTCCCGCCTAGCAGACAAGGTCGCGGCTGCCTCAGCCGACCAGCGCTCAGCGCTCTACCTGGGCCATGAGGGGATGCGGCGCCCGAACATCGTGTCGGAGTGGTGGATCCCGGCAGCCGGCGGTCTGAGCGTGACCGCGGACCGGACCGAACAGCGCCTGACCTTCGACTCTGAACAGCTGATCGGCTGGGACCCTGACGTTATCTTCCTGATCTCAGCCGGTGAGGTGGAGACCGTCCTGGCCGATCCCCAGCTCCAGACGATGACTGCGGTCAAGAACGAAGAGGTCTATGTCACCCCTATCGCCGCACACCCATGGGGCAATCGCACCACCGAGCAGCCGCTGACAGCCTTCTGGGCCGCAACCAAGCTGTACCCCGACGCGGTGAGCTATGCGGATCTGCGGGCCGAGGCCGAGCACTTCTACGCCAACATCTACCGGGTCGATCTCACCGACGAACAACTGGATGAGATCGTGTCCGGCCGACGCTGATCCGCACGGTTACCCGCGTTGAACCGGGCCGAGCATGCCTCGCGCGGCCCTCAGATGAGAATCATCCCGCCCTCGATCGGGATCACCTGGCCGGTGATGTAGTCTGAGTCTGCTGCGGCCAGGAAGATCGCCGTCGGAATGATGTCCTCCGGTAGCGCGGCGCGGCCGAGCAGGATGTCGCCTGCCATGGAGTCAAAGCCGGAATCACCCTCACCGATGGCCTCCAGATCCCGATCAAGCGCGGTCCACAGCGGGGTATCGACCACTCCTGGCGCAAAGGCGTTGACGGTGATTCCGTCAGCAGCCAGCGCCCTGGCCCCGGATTGGGTCAGTGAAATCACTGCTGCTTTGGTGGCACTATACGGGGCGAAGCTCGGGAAACCCTGGCGGCCCGCAATCGAGGCCGTGTTGACAACCTTGCCCCCACCACCCTGGGCGATGAACTGCTTCGCCGCCTCCTGGGTGCCTATCAGAACACCCAGGCCATTGATCTTCATGAGGAGTTCAAAGTTCTCTTCGGTGATGTCCAGGTATTTCATCGGCTTGTTGAGGCCAGCATTGTTGAAGAAGGCATCAATCCTGCCGAACCGCTCGACAGCCGCGGCAATGGCCGCCCGAACCTGGTCGCGGCTGGACACATCCGCTCGGGCCGCCAGCGCCTGGCCGCCATCCTTCTCGATCTGGCTGGCCACTGCCGCAGCGGCTTCCAGATCAAGGTCCACTAGGACGACGTTGGCCCCTTCGTCGGCCAACCCGCGCGCGATCCCGGCCCCAATCCCCGAGCCGGCCCCGGTGATGACGACGGTCTTGCTCTGCAGTCGATCTGCCATGTCTGCCCCCTTGCAGGTCTGTCCAGTGGAGGTCTCCACCGGAGCTCATTTGTACAGTTACACTTTACATGAGACGCTGTGGCTTGTCCCGCACAGGCTGGATCGAGACGAGCACACATAGTCCCTTCCCTCCTTCGGGCAAGCATGGTTCAGACGAGGATGGACACCGGATCCCCCATGCGGGCGGTGAAGGCGGCCAGCCATTGGGCGGCCAGGGCGCCATCAATTACCCGATGGTCTGCCGACAAGGTGACCCGCATCACCCTGCCCACGGTCAGGCTGCCATCGGGAGCAACCACCGGCTGTTCAATCGCGCTACCCACAGCCAGGATTCCCGAGTGCGGCGGGTTGATTATCGCAGTGAACTCCCGGGTACCGTACATGCCCAGATTGGACACCGAGAACGAGCCGCCCTCGAGTTCCTGCTGCTTGAGCTTCCCCTGCCGGGCCCGTCCAGCCAGGTCCCGGATCGTCGTGCTCACCTCGCCCACGGAGAGCCGGTCAACCCCGCGAACCACCGGCGTGAGCAATCCGTCGGGCACCGACACTGCGACCGCAATATCAACGTGCTCGAAGCGCCGGGTCGCCGCCTCGGTCCAGATGGCGTTGGCCTCCGGAACGTCCCGCATCGCCCAGGCCACCGCCTTGACCACCAGATCATTCATAGAAATCTTGGTGCCGGGGGTTTCGTTGATCCGACGCCGCAGTTCCACCAACGCATCGACCCGGCAGTCCGCAGCCAGGTAGAAGTGCGGAATGGTGCTCTTGCTCTCGGTGAGCCGCCGCGCAATGGCGCGGCGCATGCCGGAGTGGGGAATATCGTCGAATCCGGTGCCCTCGATGGCTGCTGGCGCTGCCGCCGCCCGACCCGGCCCCGAGGGCGCCGACTCCATCACAACCGGCGTTTCCCGGGGGGTCGGCTCGAGCAGGGCTGCCAGATCACGGCGGACGATCCGGCCCTTCGGGCCCGAGCCGGTCACCATCGCCAGATCGATCCCGCGTTCCCGAGCGAGCCGGCGCACCAACGGCGAAGCGAACAGCCGGGGGGCAGGTGACGGCCCATCCGTAGCGGCAGCCACCGGCGTGGATGGCGGGGACACTACTGCGGTCGGCTCTGATGCGGCGGGCGGGGCTCCCCCACCAGCCGATGGCTCACCCGCAATACCCGCCTCCGCCAGAGCTTGTTCTGCGGATTCGCCCGAAGCGGCAAGCACCGCAATCGGTGCACCCACCCTGGCTGACTGTCCGGCCTCCACCAGGATCCCGGCCAGCGTCCCCGATTCCTCGGCCAGATATTCGACGACCGCCTTGTCCGTCTCGATCTCAACCAGCGGCTGGTCCACGGCGACCTCATCGCCGAGGTGCACCAACCACACCTGGATCCCGGCCTCCTCGGCACCGGTGGCGATCTCCGGCATCCGAATCACGGCAGCCATCAGCGACCTCCCCAGGCGGCGCGAACCTGCTCAAGCCCAGCTACGACCTCATCGGTCCCTGCATAAGCGGCTCGCTCCAGCACCTTGGAAATGCTGGGACTGGCTTCACGGCCAGTCACCCGTTCGACCGGCTGGTCTAGCCAATCGAAGTAGCGCCGCTGAATTTCATCGGCCAGCCACACCCCATAGGAGGGTCCTCGGGAGCCCTGCTCCACTATCAGCACGTTGTTGGTCTTGCGAATACTCTCCCCGATCGAGTCCCAATCGACGGAGGCCTGATCTAGCCAGCGCAGATCGATAACCTCGGCATCGACACCGGTCTGCTCAACCGCCTCCAGGCTGTGCCCCACCATGGCGAGATAGGTGAGCACCGTGACCTCCTGGCCGACGCGGCGCACCGCGGCGCTGCCGGGGGGGATTATGTAGTCGAGGTCGCCCGCGGGGACCCGATCCGGTTGCGGGTAGAGATCCACATGCTCGATTACCAACACCGGATCCTCCAGGGCCAGAGCAGCATTCATCAAACCGACGTAGTCGGCCGCGGTGGATGCCGCCACGATCCGCCACCCCGTCTGGGTGGCAAAGATCCCCGCCGGATCCATGGAGTGCTGGGAGCCGTAGCCGGCGCCCATCGCCACCTTGGTGCGCAACACCAGCGGAAGCGCGTTGTTGTCACCGAACATGTGCCGGGCCTTCCCCACCTGGTTGAAGACCTGATCAGCAGCCACCCACATGAAGTCCGGGTACATGAACTCCACCACCGGCCGGAACCGGCCATCCAGCGCAACGCCACCGGCGAGCCCAAAGAAGCCGTTCTCGCTGATCGGGGTACCGATCACCCGATCCGGACCGTACTTCTTCACCAGACCCTTGGTCGCGCCATTGGTCCCGCCGCCCAGCCGATGGACATCCTCACCCATCACGATAATGCGAGCATCAGTCTCCATCCGCCGGTCCATCGTCTGGGCCACCGCATCGACGAACTTGAGCTCCCGCCACGGTCCGGCATGACTGCCGGGATCTGATGCGAACCACCTGGAGAGCTCGCTGGCATCACCCCGGATTCCGGTGTCCACCACTGCAGGATCTGGCCACAGCTCGGGGCGGATCCGCTGCCGGCCCTCCTGGTCGGGATCATCCTCAACCAGCGCGGCCACTGCGGCAGTCATGGCTGCTTGGGCCTGAGCCCGCACCGCATCTACCTCGGTCTGGCTGAGCAGATCCAGAGCCAGCATCTCGCGGGCCACCCGGTCCAGCGGATCCCGCGCGCGCCAGGCGGCCTCCTCGTCCTTGGTCCGGTAGCCGAAGGCGCTGCCGGGGAAGGGGCCATTCTGGTGGAAGTAGCGGTAGACCTCGGCCTCCACGATGGCCGGCCCCTCCCCGGCACGCATCCGCTCCACGGCCTCCTGGGTGGCCAGATGGACCGCCAGCGGGTCCATACCATCCACCCGCCAGGACGGGATCCCAAAGCCCTGCCCGCGCACCGACAGTCGGGCATCGGCAGCAATCTCCTCAGCATGGGTGGAGACTGCATACAGATTGTTCTCGATGAAGTACAGCACCGGCAGCTTCCAGGCAGCCGCCAGGTTGAGCGACTCCAAGACCGAACCGATTTGGCTGGAGCCATCCCCGAAGTAGTTGAGGGAGACGTCCGTGGTTCCCGCGTGCTTCTGAGCCCAGGCATTCCCTGCGGCAATCGGGGCGCCACCACCGACGATGGCATTGGTGCCCAAGGCCCCAGCCTCCAGCCACTGCAGGTGCATCGAGCCACCGCGGCCTCCGGAGAAGCCTTGCGCCAGGCCCAGGATCTCCGCGAGGGAGCGCTGCAACAGCGCCTGCAATTCCGGGGTCACCAAGGCGGCAAGGTCGAGAACTCCGCCGGCCACGTAGGTGATCGTCTTGGCCAGGAACTGGTGGTGTCCCCGGTGGGAGCCATTGAGCGCATCGGTCAGCCGGAGCGCAGCCACCGAGCCCACCGCACCCCCCTCCTGCCCGATGCTGGAGTGCGCGGGCCCATGCACGAGGCCCGCGCCCGCGAGATCCAGCACCGACTCCTCAAAGGCCCGGATCAGATGCAGCTCACCCAGCATGGTGGCCAGGAACTGTGGGTCGGCTGCCCGCCAGTCGTCCGCAGTGGTCTCTAGGTGGATCCAGTCGACACCGGTCTGGAGGGGTCGGTGCTGCGGCATTCCATCTCCTTCGACAGAGTGCGTGGCTTCTGGCCCACGCGAGTACGACCACAGTAACGAGATATTGGATCCAATTACAACCCTTCTTCGGAGAATCACTGGCAATCTGCCGCATCTCTTGACATACTGGATCCAATCAACTGACGAGGAGGTCACCATGACTACCGGTCTCCCCGGGATATGCGGCATCGATCACATCGGGATCACGGTGCCCGATCTGGACCAAGCGGAGCGGTTCTTCGTCGAGGTATTGGGGGCCGTTCCGGTGTATACCCTCGGCGCCAAACGTTCCGACACCGACGATTGGATGGCCACCCAGATGGGGGTACACCCCCGCACCTTCATCAGCGAGATCCGGTTCTATCGGCTCGGGAACGGCAGCAACATCGAGGTCTTCGCCTACGACGCTGCCGACGGGCAACAGCCGCAACCACGCAACAGTGACATTGGCGGACACCATCTGGCCCTCTATGTTGAGGACATGGACGCTGCCGTAGCCCATCTCCGGGCCCATGACGTGGACATCATGGGGGAACCGGTCGCCAGTGGCGGGGCTTCCGCCGGCCAACGTTGGCTCTACTTTCGCTCCCCATGGGGGATGCAGTTCGAGCTCGTCAGCTTTCCCGGCGGGAAGGCCTACGAAACCGACGCTGAGGTGCTGCTATGGCACCCGGCCAGGCCAGCCGAATGAGCGGTAGCCCTGGCCTGGCCGTCCGCGACGGGGACGCGGGCGCGCGGATAGCCGACAGCATCCGCGCGGGCATCGTCGCCGGTGAGTATCCGCCCGGGACCCGGATCCGTCAGGAGGACCTGGCCGCCCGCTTTGGTGCTAGCCGGGTTCCGGTACGGCAAGCCCTGCAGCAACTGGAACATGAAGGACTGGTCACGGTGGTGGCCAATGCTGGGGCCTGGGTTTCTCGACTGACCCTGGCCCAGTGCGAGGAGATCTATCAGATGCGCGAGCGGCTGGAACCACTGCTGCTCAGCTACAGCGCACCGCAACTGGACAGCACCGCGCTGGCAGAGCTGGCCCGGTGTGCCCAACAGATAAGCGACATTGGGAGCGATACCGACGCTTTCCTCACGCTCGACCGTCAGTTCCACCTGACCAGCTACGCAGGCGCGAACACCACCCAACTCGGCGACCTGATCCAGAAACTATGGAATACCACCGCGCCGTATCGGCGGGCTTACGTGGAATCCTGGGCCCCTGAGGCCCGGCGAATTGCCCACGAAGAACATCACCTGATCGTGGCCGCACTACGCGATGGGGACGTCGAGGAGGCCGAACGCGTTCTGGCCAGCCACATCCGGCGCACCCGGCGCAGCTTGGCCCGGAATCCCGAGATTTTCGAACCCCACTGATCGCACCCCTACCGAGCTAGCCACCATTGCCCAGCCCAACGAGACCCTAAGGACACCCATTCATGGCCATCGCTACCGTGAACCCCGCCACCGGCCTACTCGAGCGCGAGTTCGCTGCCCATACCGACGCCGAGATCGAGACCAGGATCGCGGCTGCACATCAGGCCTTCCGCACGCTGGGCGACACCGACTTCGCCACCCGCGCCGGGTGGATGCAGGCCGCCGCCACCGCTCTCGAGAGCGATGTCGAATCGCTGGCCGCCACCATCACCCAGGAGATGGGCAAGACTCTGGCGCAAGCTCGCGCCGAGATACTCAAGTCCGCCAAAGCGATGCGCTTCTATGCCGACAACGCCGAGGGCTTCCTGGCCCCAACGCCCCTCGCTGATCCCAGCAGCGTCGGTGCCGCCAGCGCCTACACCGTCTATCAGCCGATCGGGGCGGTGCTCGCAGTGATGCCCTGGAACTACCCGATCTGGCAGGTGATCCGGTTCGCGGCACCGGCGTTGATGGCCGGCAATACCGGGCTGCTCAAGCATGCCTCGAATGTGCCCCAGAGCGCCCTCTACCTCGACACCCTGTTCGAGCGCGGTGGCTTCCCGGCTGGCGCCTTCGGAACCCTCCTAGCTCCGGCGTCGAAGGTGGAGGGGATCTTGCGTGATCCCCGCGTCGTCGCGGTCACGCTCACCGGATCCGAACCCGCTGGCCGCTCAGTCGCCGCCATCGCCGGCTCCGAGGTCAAACATGTAGTTCTGGAACTGGGCGGCGCCGATCCCTTCATCGTCATGCCGAGCGCCGATCTCGATGCCGCTATCGCCGCTGCCGTCACCTCCCGCACGAGCAACAATGGCCAGGCCTGCATCAATGCGAAACGCTTCATCGTGCACCGCGATGTCCACGAGGCCTTCGTCACCGGGTTCACCGCAGCCATGGCCGCGCTCCGGATGGGCGATCCCACCGACCCAGTCACCGATGTCGGCCCGCTGGCAACCGCATCCGGTCGGGAGGAACTTGTAGGTCTGGTGGAGGACGCCCTCACCCAGGGAGCCACTGCGACCACCGGCGGGGTCGTGCCCGAGGAAGACGGCTGGTTCTACCCGCCGACGGTGCTCACCGGCATCGGTTCCAGCATGCGTCTGCATACCGAGGAGGCGTTCGGCCCCGTAGCCACCGTCTATGCCGCCGAGAACGCTCAGGAGGCCCTGCAGCTCGCCAACGATTCGACCTTCGGCCTTAGTTCGGCGGTGTGGACGAACGACCCCACCGAAGAGAGCTATTTCGCGAACGGCCTGGAGGCCGGGGCGGTCTTCGTCAACGGGATCTCCATCTCCTACCCCGAACTCCCCTTTGGAGGGGTCAAGGATTCCGGTGTCGGGCGGGAGCTTTCGGCCGAAGGCATCCGGGAGTTCTGCAACCTCAAGAGTGTCTGGAAGGGCTGAGCAATCCGAGCTGCCTGCTGTATGGACGGTGCTGCGCCGGCAGGCGGCTCACGCGCCCCCAGTTTCCGGCGCCAGCGATACCCCCGCGTCCCGGGCCACCTGCAGGATCAGCGCGGCAAAATCCTGGTCATCGGCCAGGCCGGAGGCGGCCAGCCGCGACAACTCCACCTCCACAGCCGAGATCAGCGGCGCGGGCACGTCAAACTCCCGACCGGCGTCAACGGCCAGGCGCAGGTCCTTCCGCATCCCCGCGGGAGTGAAGGTCGGGGCCAGGTCGAGGTCGACGATGGCAGCAGTCTTGTAGCGGGTGAACGCCGAAGCCATCACGCTGTCATTGAGGAATGCCATCAGCCCAGCTCGGCTGACCCCGGCACGTTCCCCCAACACGGCAACCTCCGCCAAGGCTTGCATGGTGATGCCGAGCAGGGCATTGGTGCACAGCTTCACCGTGGCTGCCGACACCCCCTCCCCGACCAGGTAGGTCGCCCGGCCAATATCCTGGAGCACCGCAGTGGCGGTCTCCAGGCTCCGATCATCGTCGCCGGAGACCGCAAAGATTGCCTGACCCGCGCGCACCACGCCCGGATTGCCGCTCACCGGGGCGCTCACGAAGCTGGTCCCCGCAGCCGCTGCGACGGCGGCCGCAGCCTGGGCTGCTCCGGGTGACACCGTGGAGGAGTCGATCCATACGCGCGGGGTGTGCGCGCCGGCGAACAGTCCCTGGTCGCCATACAACGCAGCCAAGGCCTGATCGTCGAGCACCATCGAGTGCACCACCTCGGCCTCGGCCGCAGCAGCCAGCGAGGCAGCTTCCCGGGCACCGTCAGCCAGCAGTGCCCGGGCCCTACCGGGGGTCCGATTCCACACGGTCACCTCATGGCCCGCAGCGAGCAGCCGTTCGGCGAAGGCGGTTCCCATCCGTCCCAAACCGAGGACTGAGATCTTCATGGTCTACCCCTGGGGAGTCAGGCGGTTTCGCCGCGTCCGGCCGGTGTGTTGAGATGGCTCTGCGAGTCCCGGATGAGATTCATCGGGCCGTTGACCGTGTAGTAGCGCTGTCCACCAGCCACCATGAGATCCTCGGCGGGGAACTTGGTGATCACCTGGCAGCCGTCTGCAGTCACGATGACCTCCTCCTCAATCCGGGCGGCGCCCCACCCATCGGCGGCAGGCCAGTACGTCTCGAGAGCGAACACCATACCTTCCTCCAGCACCTCGGGATTGTCGAAGGAGACCAACCGCGAGAAGATCGGCTTCTCCCAGATCGAGAGCCCCACACCGTGGCCGTACTGCAGCGCAAAGGCGGCCTCCTCATCCGGGAAACCGAACTCCTCAGCCTTGGGCCAGACGGCACAGATATCGGCGGTCGTGGTCCCCGGTTTCACCAGTGAAATGGCGTGGTCGATGTACTCCCGAGCCCGTACGTAGGCATCCCGCTGGGCCCGGCTGGCCGAACCGACAGCGAAGGTGCGGTAGTAGCAGGTGCGGTAGCCGTTGAAGCTGTGCAAAATGTCGAAGAAGGCGGGGTCCCCAGGACGGATCAGTCGGTCTGAATACACATGCGGATGCGGCGAACACCGCTCACCCGAGATCGCATTGACCCCCTCCACAAACTCCGAACCCAGCGCGTATAGCTTGTTGGCGACCAGGCCGACGGCCTCGTTCTCCCGCACGCCGGGACGCAGGAACTCATACAAGTCGTCATAGGCGGCGTCCACCATCGACGCGGCTTGGGTCAGCAAGGAGATCTCATCACCGGTCTTGATCCGGCGCGCATTCATGAAGGCCTGCTGTCCATCCACCACCGTGATGCCCTCAGCCTGGAGGGCGAACAGTATCGGCAGCTCGATCACGTCAACGCCGAGCGGTTCGTGGGCCACTCCGAATTTCTCCAGCTCCCGCTTGATCTTCTTGGCAACATCCTCGGCGATCTGCGCTCCCGGGTGGACCGCCCCCCGCAAGGTGGAAATCCCGGCTCGGGCACCCCCCTCAGCACGCGGCCGTACCGCACCGTGATGGGGCGCATGTGGATCGGCATCCATCTCCATGGTGGTCTCGTTGAGCCATGGGTTGCGCTGTTGGTGATGTTTGGCGGCAGACCCGAAGTCCCAGGAGATGGGATCGGAGTTCCTGGTGATCAGGCTGAATCGGATCAGTTTGTCGATGGCCCAGGTGCCGATATGGGTCGCGGTCAGGTAGCGGATGTTCGCAAAATCGAAGGCGAGCAAGGCGCCGCATTCGGATCGCTCAAGTTCCGCGCGCATTCTGGCGACGCGCTCGCTGCGCAGCCGATCGAAATCGACGCGTTGTTCCCAATCGACAGCCATGGTGCCCAGGGTGGCGGTGCTCATAACGTCCTCCATTGCCGCAGAGGCTGCCCCGCACGGCTTCCCCGCCGAAGGTGTGCACCCCTGCACTACGTGTGTGTTAGAGCTTAACACTATCGGGGGTCAACGGGGCAAGAATGTTCATTAGACCTGGATACAATCGTCCATTCTGCAGAAAATCGCCCCGCCTGAGCAGCGAGGCAGCACGGCGGCGATCCGGCCCCTGAGCGTCACGAAACGTCCCGCAACCACGAAACCGGGGGTCCCTCGGCTAGCTCGTGCCCCCGGGCCGGAGGGTCTCCATCATCTCCATCACATCAATGGCCGAATTGATGTGCACCTCACCGCCAGGCTCTCCCGGCGTCTCCTGGAGGTGCGGATCTCGACGGCCGATCACGAACCACACGCCCTTGGCAGCGGTGTCCGTGGTGTTCTGATAGAGGTGAGGACGCGTGCTCTGGAAACAAAAAGAGTCGCCGGTATGCAGCACGAATGTATCGAAGTCCAGCCTCAGAGTAAGTTCGCCCTCGAGGATGCAGCCGAACTCGATCCCGCCGTGGCGCATCATGCGCCCATCCACCCCACTGGAACCGCCGGCCTGATAGGTCACTATCAGCGGGTCCACCTGCGTGAACGCGGCCACAGCCATCCGTTCCCAGGTCACCCCATTCTGCATCTCGATAATGGGGTTGTCAGCGGCCCGCTGGATGACATTTCGCCGGAGCGCCTCATCATAGGCACTGCCACCAGGAGCCACTGTCGTGGCCACCTCGGCAGGCACCGCCGGAGCCCCGGCGCTGTCACCGCCGTGCAGGAGCGCGTCGAGCGACAGCCCCAGGTGGTTAACCAGGGCATACAGTGTTCCGACCGAGGGCTGCGTCTTGCCAGTCTCCACCTGGGAGAGCAGGCTGGGGGATACCCCCACCGCCGAAGCGACGCTGCGCAGGCTCAGTTTCTTGCTCTCGCGCACCTTGCGCAGTTCGCGACCGATGTCGAGGTGCATCTGCGCCTCCTTGTCCATGAACACGGCGCCCCGACGCTATCAGATCGTGTTCAGTGCTGCGGAAGCTGGGCATCGAATGTGATATGGGCCTTAATAGTTGAGCCCCCCGGATCATGCGCGGCCGCCAGCGCATCGAGTGCGTCCTCGACCCCATAGGTAGCGGTCACCAGCGGGCTCAGATCAATGGCGCGCTGCGCCATGAAACGCAGGGTCTGCGGCCACACCCCCGGTGAACCGATAGCCCCATTGATCCGCAACTCCTTGGACTGAATCAGGCCCAGCCGTGCGGGCGCATCCCGGCCCACATCGATGCCCACATAGGTCACCCGGCCTTGAAAAGCGGCGATCTCCAAAGCGCGAGCCATCGCCGCTGGATTTCCGGTGACCTCAAGCACCGCATCCGCACCCCGGCCAGCCGTCAGCTCATCCAGGGCCGCATCCAGGTCGGCCGGATCCACCGCTTGAGTCGCTCCCAGCGCGCGAGCGGCCTCCCGGCGGTAGCCGGCGGGTTCAGAGACTATGACCGTGGCGCCGAGATTCACCGCCCCGGCCACCACCGCCAGGCCGACCGGTCCGGCACCGAGAACCACCAAGACATCACTCGCATTGACATTGCCCGTCCGCATCAGGGCGTAGTACGCCACCGAGAACGGCTCCACGAGGGCGCCGTTGGTGAAGTCAACGCCCGCAGGTAGCTTGTGTAGCCACTCTGGACGCACCACAAAGAACTCCGCAGCTGCTCCGCTGATCGAGAACCCGAAGTGGTCGGCGTTGATAACGCACTCCCCGACCACGGCATCCCCCTCCGCAAAGCCCGCCACCGAGGTCCCCACCCGGACCACCTCACCGGACCACTCATGACCCGGGATTATCGGGTAGGTGAACGGGATTATGTAGCGACCCTCCAGAAGATCGATATCGGAATGGCATACCCCGACCGACCGGGCTGCCACCAAGATCTCATCGTCACCGATCTCGGGAATGGGGAGCTCCTCGACGGCTGGAACATTCTGCTCGTTGAAACGAAGGGCTTTCATGGGTCCTCTCCTCAGGGTGTGGTCGTACTTGGGCGAGCAGTCGGCTGGACGGTGGGATCGAAGACGATCTTGCCGTCCACCTGCCCGCGCGCCAGCCGGTCCAGCTCGGTGGCTACCTGCTCCAGCGGATGGACCGAATCAAGCAGCTCGGCGCCCAGATTCGTGGTGGCCAGAATCTTCAGCGCAGCCGCCAGGTCTTCGCCGCAGACATGGGCCAATGTTGTGGTGAGATCGATCTCGCGCAAGACCAGTTGATGAACATCTACCTCCTGGCGGGCACCCGGCAGCCCCACCTGCAGGATCGTGCCCCCATCGCGGACCAGGCTGATGGCCTGGTCCAACTGGCCGGGCGCGCCGGTGGCCTCGATGACCAGGTCGGCCCCGGGCGGGAGCATCGCGAGCTCCTCAACGGCCACGGTGGCCTGCGCCCCCAAACGCCGCGCTCGGTCGAGCTTGGCGCCGGGAAAATCCACCACCGTGACCTCAACCTCCGCCAAGGCCCGCAACCCGGCCAAGGTGAAGGTGCCGATGGCGCCAGCACCGATAAGCAGAACGCGGTCCCCCGGCCGTGCGCGGGAGCGCCGGGCCGCGTGCAGGCCGACCGCCAGCGGCTGGGCGAGCACGGCGTGGTCAAGCTCGAGACCATCGGGGATCCGCACCAGGGTTGTCACCGGGGCAGCCACGTACTCCGCCAGTCCGCCGTCGATCGAGAGGCCCAGGGTCCAGTACTGCGCACACAGATTGGTGCGCCCTTCTTGGCAGCGCGGGCAGGCACCACAGGACACCCCGGCTCCGGAGGCCACCAGATCCCCGACCGCGACCTCACCCGAACCCGAACCCGAGAGCTCAACGATCTCACCGATGAACTCGTGGCCCAGGGTCATCGGCCCGTGGTGCTGGGTCACCGGATGGGGCTGGGTTATCGGGAACATCCGCGGTCCGGCCTTCCATTCCGAGGCGTCGGTACCGCACACGGCCGAGCGCAAGACTCGGATCAGTGCTTCTCCCGGTCGCGGGCGGGGCACCGCGACCGATTCGACGCGCACGTCGTGGTCACCATAGAACCGCACCGCCCGCATGGTGTTCGCCTGCCCGGCGCCGTTGTCCACCCTTGCCTCCTCTGCTCACGGGCGCGAAGATCGCCCAGATCTGACTGACAGCTGGCTCGCCCTCACACTCGGGGCAGCACTCCCGCCGCCCGATACGCCTCGATAGCGCCGCGGAAGCTCTCAAACGAATCCCGGAATCCGAGGAAACCGGCTTGCCGGCTCTTGGTCATGTCCGTGAGGCACTCGAGGTCCCGGCCAAGATCGGCATCGGTATGCCACCACGAGGCCAGTCGGCCGATATCACCCTGAACCAGGTGGTGCTCCCGTGCGATCGTGGGCCAGACCTGGGCATCCAGCCCGGTCAGGCGCGGGTCTAGCGGTCGCGGCTGGTCCTGGAAACCCTCGGCCTCCACACCCAAGAGCTCGGCGATCCGTGGCCACATCCAACGCCACCGAAAGACATCGCCGTTGGCTATATTGAACGCCTCATTCTGGGCCGGTTCAGCATCGAGCGCCCACACCATCTGTTCAGCCAACAGGTCGGCATCGGTGACATCGGTGAGCCCGTTCCACTGCATCGCCGAACCCGGAAAGACGAAGGGCGCTCCGGTCTGCCGGCAGATGGCGGCATACGCGCCTAAGGTCAGCGCCATATTCATGGCGTTGCCGGTCGCGTAGCCGAACACCGTATGGGAGCGGTGCACACTCCAGGAAAAGCCATCCCGGGCCGCTGCGGCGAAGACCTCATCCTCCTGCGCATAGTAGAAATTCGGCCCCGGCAACCGCGGCTCAGACTCCCGGAAGGGGGTCTCAGCCACCAACCCCGTGCCGTAAGCCTCGAAGGGTCCCATGTAGTGTTTCAGGCCAGTCATCAGGCTCACATGCCGCACCGAGCCCGCGTCCGATAGGGCAGCCAGGAGATTCCGCACGGTCGCGCTGTTGACGGCGATGTTCTCGGCTTCGGTGTCCTGCCGCATCCACGCGGTGAAGACCACTCCCGTAGGCCGGACCTCGGCCAGTGCGGTCCGCAATGACTCCGGATCCATCAGGTCAGCCTGGACTCCGCTCACCCCCGGAGGCAGGGGATTGTTACCCCGGGAAAGACCTATGACCGGCCGACCCTGGTCCACCAGGTGACGGACGGTCGCCTGCCCGGCGATTCCGCTGGCACCGACCACCAGGGTGAGATCTGCGGTACTCATGCAGCCACCTCCGTTCCGGCACGCAGCAGCAGGCCCACGTTGTCTGGGGACGGAGTCAACGCTCCGCTCTCGATCCTTTCGGCGATCTGGAGGATGGCCTCATTGACGGGCACCCGCCCGCCCAGGTGAGCGCGAGCGGCCACGATGTAGCCGTTGAAGGCATCGAGTTCAGCCCGGCGGCCCTTGTCCCAGTCCTGCAGGACCGCCACCCGGGTATCGGGCAGGGAGTACTTCTCCAGCACCGCATCGAGCAGGTCGAGAGCGTACTGGTCAGTCGGCAGCACCTCAGCGACGGTCTTACCAAAAATCGGGAGCATCGGCACTCCGAGGTCTCGGGCCAGCGCATACGCCTCCCGGGAGGATTCGTCCATGACAGCCCGGACCCCCGGGAACTCCACCGCGGTGAGCAGCGGCACATTGAGGATCGCCGAGGGCAACATCTCTGGAATATTTGCCAGCAATTTCATCCACTTCGAGGCCCGGATGTTGTCACTGATCTCGGTGACGGCTGCCGACCGTAGCACGGCCGCCACCTGCTCGAGCCGCTCACTACTGCTGCCATCCATAGTGCCGACGGCAAACCAGGTTCCCTCCTGGGGTACCTGCCGGACCACGATGCCGGGCTGGAACATGTTGGCGGCGATCCCGAGCACGGCACCAATCGAGCGTTCCGGCCCGACGACATCGGCCACGGTGTCCAAGGTCATGCCATTCTGCAGACCGACCACCACCGAGTCTGCGTGCAAGAGCGGCCGGACGAGTTCGCACGCCCACCGGGTGTCATAGGTCTTCACCGACAAGAACACCAGGTCAAAGGTGGTGCGGATTTCGGCCACCTCACACAGGTGATAGGCGCGTACCGGCGTCACCGTCGTCTCAGTCGGAAGGTGGACCGTCAACCCGTCGGCACACATGGCCTCCACATGGGCCGGCCATTGCTCGATGAAGGTGACATCAAGCCCGGCAGCAATCAGGTCGGCACCAACGGACGCACCATTGGCACCGGTGCCGACGACGGCAATCCGTAGGTCTCGCAGATCCATAGCTCCTCCTCAGAAGACCAATCGAGTACTACTGGGCGGTATATCCGCCATCGATGACGATTTCGCTGCCCGTGGTGAATCGGGATTCATCGGACGCGAGGTAGAGAAACGCGTAGGCGACATCGTTGGGATCCCCGACGATGCCCAGCGGATGCATGGCCTGCATGTCCTCCAGATAACCGGGAGTCTGTCGGGCCTTCTCCAGGTTCATCGGGGTCATGATCGTGCCCGGGAGTACCGAGTTGACCCGGATTCCCTCGGCAGCGTAGGTGATCGCATCGGTCTTCGACATCAGCCGGACCGCCGCTTTGGTGGAGTGATAGACCGGTACGTCGGAGTTGCCTATCAGACCGTAGATGGATGCCATGTTCACGATGCTGCGACCGCCCTCGGACTGGCGCAGATAGGGGATGGCGTGTTTGGTGCACAGGAATGGTCCACCCACGTTGATCCGGAAGACGCTCTCCCAATCCTGCCAACTCACCGCATCGGTGGGCTGGGTGGGTCCAGACACCCCGGCATTGTTGGCCAGAATATGCAACGCACCGAAGTGCTGGAACACCTCCCCGAATACCTGCTGCACCCGTTGCTCATCGGTGACATCGGCTTGCCAGAAGCGGGCCTGCCCACCCGCATCCCGAATGCTGGCTGCCACCGCGTCGGCGCTCTCGGAGCGATCCACGACCGCCACCTTGGCCCCGTGCTCGGCGAACAGGCAGGCGATGGCCTCCCCCATCCCGCTCCCGGCTCCGGTTACCAGCGCGGTCTTGCCCTGAACTCGCCCGGTCATACGAAGACCACGCCACCGTTGACGTCCATGGTGGCACCGGTCATGTAGGAGGCCTCGTCGGTGGACAGGAAGTAGATGGCATCTGAGATCGCCTTGGGCGGTCCGGCGGTCTTGAGTGGGATCTTGGCGTACTCGATATCGCGCATGTCCTCAAAGCTGATTCCCCGCTCGGTCGCCTCGTCGGTGAGCGCCTTACGGTGCATCCCGGTGTCGATGTTCCCGGGAGCCACGGCGTTGACCCGGATCCCGGCATCGGCCATCTCGGAAGCCAGCACCTGGGTGAAGCTGATCACACCGGCCTTGGAGGTGCAGTAGGAGGCGTAGAACGGGTGGGCTTCCCGGCCCCAGTAGGAGGCCACGGTGATGACCGACGCCCCACTGTTGTGAGGCAGCAGCGGCACCAGGATCTTCGACGCCAGGAAAACCCCGCGCAGGTTGGTGTTGTGCACCCGGTCCCACTCATCCACGCTCAGGTCCAGCACCGGAGCACCTTCAGCCTGTACGGTTCCGGCGATCAGCGCGATAACGTCAAGCCTGCCCGCCCAGTCCTTGATGGCGGTTGCGGCTGCCGTCAGCGATTCCACCGACGATTGGTCGACGGCCAGCGCCAGCAGGTCGGCCCCCGGGACCTCGGTTTCGATCTCGGTCTTGATGTGCTCCACGGCGTTCGCGTCCAGGTCGGCGAGAACCACCCGATCCCCTTCGCGGGCAAACCGGGTGGCCGTCACCCGGCCGATTCCGCCGGCCACGCCCGTCACGAAAACTACGCGGGTATCACTGGTTGCCATCTGATGTTCTCCTTCTCATAGTCGGTGAGGTCACGGCACCGCTTGGCGCCTTGGGTCAGCTCACGGTGGCCGCGTCCCGCAGGTGCGCGATCCGAGCCAGCAGGTGGGGGTACTGGTGGGTTCCGCGGGCCTGGGTGCCCGCCTCGATCTCCAGGGCCAGCTCGACGATGGCCCGATTGACCGGGGCCGGATGTCCGGCCCGCTCCAACGCTGCCACCACCAGGCCATTGAGGTCAGCCACCTCGGCGCGACGTCCCTTCTCCCAGTCTTGGAGGACTGTCGCCCGGGAGTGCGGCAGGATGTACTCGGCAATGAGTTCATCCAGGATCGTGGCTACATAGGTGGCCGGCTCGGTGGCTGCCTTTCCGGTCATCCCGAAGAGGGGCCGGACGGTCAGGCCTTGCACCTGCGCTGCCAGCACCGCCTCGTCACCAGCGGCCAGCATGACCTCCCGCATACCTTCGTAGCGGGCGCACTCGACAATGGAAAGGTCCAGGATGGCCGAAGGCACCAGTTCGGCCGCGTTGAGCACCAGCTTCATCCACTTAGCCGCGCCGATGTCGTCGGTCTCCTCCACCACCCCAGCGTGGCGAAGCAGGGCCGCAGCGGTGGGAATGTGCGCGGCTGCTTCCGGATCGGGTGCCCCAACCGCAAACCAGGAGCGGTCATGGGCGGAGTGGCGCTGTACAACCCCTGGCTGTTCCATGGCGGCGGTGATCTCGATGACGGCCGCCAGCGCCCGTTCGGGACCCATGATGTCGACGATGTCGGCGCCCGTCATGCCATTCTGGACGCCCACCACGAACCCATCCGGTGCCACATACGGCTTGATCAGCTCGGTTGTCCAGCGAGTGTCATAGGCCTTGACCAGCAACAGCACGGCATCAAACCGGGCCTTGAGCTCAGCCGCCTCACACAGATGAAGCGCAGCCACCGTGGTCGTGCGGGATTCCTGGGGTAGCTCCACCACTATCCCGCGTTCTTGAATGGCTCGGACATTGGCCGGCCACTGGTCAATGAGGGTGACCTGGAGTCCGGCCTCAACCAGATCGGCCGCGATTCCGGCGCCATTGGCACCCGTGCCCACGACCGCGATCTGCAGCTGCGCGAGGTCCTTGGTCTCCATCGACGTCCCGATCCTTGGGGTTGAACGGCCGGTCCGCCATGACCCGCCGCGGCGATCTGTTCACCTACTCGAAAATGTACAGCATGAACGCACACCTGTCACCAGATTTCTGCGAAACTTGCCATTTCAGAGCAGCCAGATGTTGCTGATCACTTCACATGGGGGTCCTTGCTAGCATTTCTGTTAACCAGCATTGATCATTGCGGACCTGTTGCTGGCAGCCAGCACGGAGTGGCCCCAGCTCCCAAGCCCGATTCAAAACTGTCCCGAGGAGTTCCCCATGGACGTATCTATGGACCAGACAACGACCCCACCACTGCTCGCCACCTGCTGGACATCGGCTGGCAATGCCGCACCCCAGGTGGGCGATGAACGTAGCCCCCATGATCTAGCCGAGCGGATGCGCGCCGCCGTCGCCACCGGCTGGCGGGGTTTCGGCCTCGTCCACGCCGACCTGGTCGCGTTTCGCGAGCAGCATGGGCTGCCCGCATTGCGGGCAGTGGCCGCCGATGCCGGGATTGAGCGGATCGAACTTGAGTTCATCGGCGACTGGTGGACAACCGGCGAGCGGCGAAGAGCCAGCGACCTCGTACGCCGGGATCTCTTCGAGGCGGCTGCGCTGCTGGAGGTCCCGGTCGTGAAGATCGCGGCGGCAATGGATGAGCCTCCCCCGGAGGATCTGCTGCTGACCGAACTGGACCAGATCGCGAACGAGGCACGCGAGCACGGCACGCGCGTAGCCATCGAGCCCATGCCCTTCGCGACGAATATTCGCACGCTGGCCGACGGGAGCCGACTGCTCCAGGCAGTCGGCAACCCCAACGTCGGCCTCGTGGTGGATACCTGGCACGTCTACCGGGCCGGCACCGACTATCGGCAGATCCCAGAGCTGATCACCGGGCAGGAGATCTTCGTCCTGGAGCTCGATGATGGCGCCGCCGAACCGGTGGGCAGTTTGTGGGATGACACCATCGACCGCCGTCGCTATCCCGGACAAGGTGCCTTCGACGTACCGGCCTTCATCGGTGCTATCCGGCAGACGGGCTACGACGGCTACTGGGGGGTGGAGATAATTTCCGCCGACCACCGGGCCCGGCCGATCGACGAGGGTCTGGCGGATGTGGCGGCCGCCACCCGCGCCTGCTTCGCCGCGGCCGAGGGCTGAGGGGTAGCCGACAGCGCTCACTCTGGCCCCGCTCACTGTGGCATCATGAACCATCCGCCTGTCATTTCGAGCCGGACTAGGTCCATCACGACCCCCAGTCGGCGGATCACACCATGGCAGCAACGATTTCAACCTCGGTGGGCGGGTTGTTCGGATCCACCTCGATCATCGACTTGACCCCGCCGTCCTTCATCACCACGATCCTATCGGCCATGGCCAGAATCTCGGGCAGGTCATCGGAGATCAGCAAGACGGCAACACCCTCCTCGGTCAGCTGCTCGATGATCCGATAGATCTCGGCCTTGGCGCCAACATCGACGCCGTTGGTGGGATTGTCGAGCACCAGGAGCCGTGATTTCAGCGTCGTCCACCGGGCAATGAGCACCTTTTGCTGATTGCCGCCACTGAGGTCGCTGATCAGGGTGTCATGGGAAGGGGTTTTTATGTTGAGATCGCGGATCGCCACCCTGGTTTCTTCAACCTCCTTGCGCCGATCCAGCACCGGCGGGGTGAGTGCGGCACCAACTTCGGGAAGCGAGAGATTGTGAGCCACACTCATGCCCAGGATGACGCCCTCCAGGTGCCTTTCGGTAGGTACATAGCCCACCGATGACCGGATTCCAGGACGACTGCCCATCTTCCTTGGCGGAGCACCGTCGATGGCGAGTTCTCCTTCGGCCTCCGCACCGAGTTCGAAGATGGCCCGGCCCAGGTCAGACTTGCCCGAGCCCACGACCCCGGCGATCCCCACCACCTCACCGGGCATGACCTCCAGGTTGATGTCGTGAAAGCCAGGGCCGGAGAAGTCTCGGAGCGTCAGCCGTGGCGCCTGGCTGCGATCCACGTAGTTGGTGCGGTTGTACGCCTCGGTCTCCCGCCCGACCATGAGCTCGTGGATCTGCTTCTCGGTGAGCGCATGGGGATCATCCTGGACGCTGACGACAGCTCCGTCTTTGAGCACGACCATGGTGTCGCAGAGCTCGATGATCTCCTCGAGGCGGTGGGACACGAAAATCTGCGCCGCACGGTCTTTGATGGAATGAACGAAGCCGAAGAAGAACTCGATTTGCTCCCGAGACAAGGCGCTGGTCGGCTCGTCGTAGAGAATTACCGGGTGCTCGATCCCCAGCAGCCGGGCTTGGGCCAGGGAGCGCACGATCTCCACCACCTGCCGTTCAGCAAAGGTAAGGTCTCCCAGCTCCGCTGCCGGCGGCAGATCAATCGATAGCTCATCAAAGATCTCCGTGGTCAACCGCTCCATGCGCTTGGAGTCGATCACCCCGAACCTAGTGAACTTGTCCTCTTGGGCGAGGAAGATATTCGCAGCGACCGAGAGGTTCGGTACCAGGGCCTGGTGCTGAAAGATGCGGAAGACGCCGGTCTCGGTAGCATTCTTGTACGACGAGAACGTGACGTCCCGTCCCCCGTAGAGGATCGACCCGGAGTCGGGATTGAGGGTACCGCTCAACATGTTGAGCAGGGTCGACTTCCCAGCACCGTTCTCACCGACAAGTCCCCCGACCTCCCCCACCCGGGCCGTCAGCGACACCGAACGCACGGCCCGGACCGGGCCGAAGCTCTTGACAAGTTCACGGGCTTCCAGCAACGCACTGTGCGTTGCCACCGGGTCAGTACCCGCGGCACGGGCTGGCATGGTTCCTTCAGGCATGGATCTCCCCTTACTTGATGACCGAGAGCTTGCTGCGGTCGAGGGTCAGGGCCACGGCGAGCACCACGACGGCACCTTGGACGATGTCCTGCATGTAGGGCACCACTCCGAGGGTGTTGAGCCCCACCGTGAGTGTGGTTATCACCAAGACGCCCAGGATCGTGCGATACACCCCACCGACGCCGCCGGTCAGGGCGGTCCCGCCCATCACGACCGCCGCAATCGCATCCAGGGTGAGGCGTTCACCCATGCCCGGTGTGGCCGCGCCGACCCGGGAGGCCAGCAGCACCCCGGCGATGGCCGCCAACGCTCCCGAGAGGATCAGCACCAGCAGCTTCATCCGCCGGATGGGAATCCCCGCCAGTCCGGACACCGCCTCGGCACCGCCGATGGCATAGGTATACCGCCCAAATCGGGTCTTCTGGCCGACAAAGGAGAACAATCCCCACAGCAGGAGCGCCCAGATGGCGATATTGGGCAGTTCGCCGAGGATCTTGCCTTGGGAGATCCAGGTGAACCCTGGGTTGAATACCTGCACCGGGCGGCCGCCGACAAACCAGAGCCCAACCCCGCCGACCACCAGGCTCATCCCAAGAGTGGCCAGGAAGCTGGGGACTTTCGCATAGGCAAACAGCACCCCGTTGATAGTTCCGGCGGCAACACCGACCCCCAGTCCGGCCAGGATAGCCACGAAGGGGTCTCCATTCTTGGCCACCGTGGCGGCGACCAGCGCCGCCAAGGTGACGATGGCTCCTACCGAAAGGTCAATGGAGCCCATCAATACGACGAAAGTGACCCCGAGTGCTACCACCAGCAGCACTGAGGATTCCCTTAGAATAGACAGCAGCGTGCCAAACTGGAAGAACGTCGGGGCGAGGATAGAGAACAGAATCACCAGCCCGATGATGGCGGCGATAGGTAGCGCCACGCCGCCCCCTGCTTGCAGGAGGTTGGGCCGTTCCTTGGTGGGGGCTGGGTCGGTTACGGGTGCGTCAGTAGTGCTCACAGTGGGCTCCGTTGTCAATCACCGCCAGATCGGCGGTGGGATGGTTGCGTGGTCAGATCGACCTGAGTCGGGGATCCTGTCGGGTCAGGTTGGCGGAGACCCGACAGGATCACCCGGGGAAAGTGAGGCGCTCGTCGTTCAGTCGCGCAAGAGCTTCCAATGCTCATCCCACTCAGCGTTGACGGCCTTCATGTTGGGCAGTTCCGCCTCATAGGGCTCGGGGTAGGTGTAGCTCGACGGCTTCTCCTCCAGCATCGTCCACATCTCGTCGATGTTCATCGCTCGCACCTGGTTCTGCGGATCCCAATCCTCAGGGTTGGCCACCCGGCTCATTTTCACCCAGTCATAGGGATCGTTGTCGCCGGTGTAGGTGTTGATGTAGTGCTCAGCATTCTCCGAGGTGACGAAGATGCCCCCGGTCCACAGTTGCCGGTTGAGCGGATTTATCTCCCCACCGCGGCAGAAGTCGAGGGCTTGCACGAAGCTGAAGCCGGCCTGCCACTGCGGGATGCCGGAATAGCTGCCGAACATCTGGCCGGCCTGCACCAGCTCCATGGTGGAGAGGTTGCCATCAATGCCAGTTATCGGCGGCAGGTCTTCGGTGGCCACTCCGGCCTCAGTCAGCGCATTGAGCGCCCCGATGCCCACGTCGTCATTCTGTCCGAAGACGCCATCGATCTCGCCCACGCCGACCCGGGAGATTATGCCGGACATGGCATTCCGGGAATCGTCACGGTTCCACTCCCCAGGTTCTCGCGCGATGAGCTTGATATTGGGGAACTCTTCTAGTGCTTGATCGACGCCGTAGTTGCGCTGCAAGTCCGGCGTCGCGCCCGGATGACCGGTGAGATGCACCACATTGCCCTCACCACCCATTTCCTCGAACAGCGCTTTCGCCACGGTGTAGGCAACCTCGGCCGACGGCGGCGTCAGGTAGCCGACGTATTGATCCCCGGTGTCAAAGGGTGACGTCCAGTTCGGCTGCTCCCAGGTATTGACGAAGCAGACGTCGTTGTCCTGGGCGAGCTTCGCCATCGCGGGCACATTCGCCGGATCGGGGGCTGTGATGAAGATTATCTTCACCCCGGCTTCCACCTGCTGCTGGAACTGCGACAGCTGGGTCGCGGGGTCACCTTCGTTGGTGAGTGCCACGTAGGTGCCGTTGAAGGCGGCGACCGCCCGCTCGGCGCCATCATTCCAGCTGGCGTAGTAGTCGTTGTTCATGCTCGTGAACAGCGAGACCACCGTCTCCCCGTTCAGATTCACCGAGTCCGGCAGCTCGGTTCCGCCGCCCGCTGTCGTGCCGCCGCCGGGGGTGCCCCCGCCCGTACACGCCGATAAGACCAGTGCGGCCAGGGCGGCTACCCCGAGGGGGGCCAGTCGCTTCAAACTCTTCCTCATGATCTCTTCCACTTCCTTGTGAATAGCCGATGTGCGCATCCCACTGGACGCTAGGCACCAGTGTGCAACCACACTGTCCGACCACACGATACAAAGTTGAGGCGTACTGCACAAGAGCCCCAAGGCTGTTGCTCTGGTGGCCGTTGTGATACAAAGAGACTGCAAGTAGCGTTCACTGTCAGTGAATTGCTGGGTATGGCTCCACGCATCCTGGCAGTGGCGACATGCACATCCGATCTAGCAAGGAGGCAGATCCATGGCAGATTTTGGTCTGAGCGGGAAGTCAGTCTTTCTCACCGGCGCGGCCACCGGCATCGGAAGGGCGACCCTCGACGCCTACGTCAGCGAAGGTGCCCGCGTGGTGGCGGTGGACATTCAGCACGACGTGCTGAGCGAGCACATCTCCGAAGCCGGGTTCGACGATGCGGTCACCGCGGTTCCCGCTGACCTGGCTACCGCTGATGGGGTGGCCAGTGCCATCGAGGCGGGTCGTGCCGCCCTATCCGGAGCCCCCGACATCCTGGTCAACAATGTGGGCGTCGGCCGGTTGAACAGCTTCGAGGACATCAGCGATGATGGCTTCCATCGCACCTTCGAGTTGAACTTCTTCTCGATGGTCCGCATCACCCGCGCCTTCGTCCCCGCCATGTATGCCGCCGGCCAGGGCGCGGTGGTGAACGTCACCAGTGATCTGGCCCGGCAAGCCGAGGACGGCATCGTCGACTACGCCGCCTCCAAAGCTGCGGTAACCAGCGTCGCCAAGTCCCTCGCCCGCGCCTACGCACCGAAGGTACGGGTCAACAATGTCGCCCCCGGACCCATCTGGACTCCGTTCTGGAGCGACGAGAAGAACGGCTGGCTCAAGGACATTGAGGCGGCCTACGACAAGAAGGGTCAGGACGCCGTCCAGGCACTCATCGACGATCGCGGCATCCCGCTGGGACGGATGGGCCGACCCGAAGATGTGGCGAATGCGATCTTGTTCCTCTCCTCCGACCTCACCAGGTACACCACCGGCTCCACCCTGGGGATCGACGGCGGTACCATCCGCGCCTCCTTCCTCTGACCCCACCTCACCCATCACAGGAGACTTCCAATGATTATCAAGGACACCAATGTGGAGCCGATCGTTGAGCACGACGGCACCTGCCTGGGCTACTTCTTCTTCGAGAAGGAGGAACTCCGCAAGGAAACCATGGGCGGCTACCTTGAATTCTTCAACGAGTTCGAATTGCGCGGCGGTGCCGCCTTGGAGCCGCATTCTCACGACTCAGATGAGTTCTACTACCTGCTGCGCGGCGAGGCCATGGTGCGTGTGGGCGAAGAAGAGTCCCCTCTCCGGCCAGGCCAGATGGTCCGCATTCCCCGCAACGAGATTCACTCGATCCGCACCGTCGATGACGAGGGCTTCCGGGCGATAGCCTTCGCCGTCAGCTATATGCCAGCCGACAAGGTGGGCTACACCGCCTATCCGGCCGATGGCTCAGGACCACGCTGGGTACCCGAGGGCACCGATGTGCGCGAGTCGGAGCACGTGGACCAATGAGACTCGCCGATAAGATTGCGCTGGTCACCGGCGGCGCCCGGGGTATCGGGCGGGCTAGCGCCGAACTGTTCGCAGAAGAGGGGGCGACCGTCATCGCGGCCGACCTTTCCCTCGACGAGCCGTTCACCGACCCCAGGATCCACTATGTCCAGCACGACGTGACCCAGGAACGTTCCTGGAACAACCTGGTCGAGGGGGTGATCGGGGATCACGGCCGGGTCGATGTGCTGTTCAACAATGCCGGCTTGGTGGGCTCATATCAGCCTATCGACGCCATCGCCCTGGACGACTGGAAGCAGGTAGTGGATGTGAACCTCAACGGCGTCTTCTGGGGGGTCCGCACGGTGGTCCCGCACATGCAGGCCAAGGGAGGCGGCTCGATCATCAACACCTCCTCGATCTGGGGGGTTGCGGGTGCTGCGGGCGTGGCCGCCTACACGGCCAGTAAAGGCGCAGTTCGGCTGCTCAGCAAGAATGTCGCCCTGAGCTACGTCGGGGACGGCATTCGTTGCAACTCCTTGCATCCAGGCATCATCGCCACCCCGCTGATTGCCGCCCAAGACGCAGACATCACCCAGGGGGTGGTCGACGCGACCCCGATGGCCCGCCTAGGGACCGCCCGGGAGATCGCCTATGGCGCCCTCTTCCTGGCCAGCGACGAGTCCAGCTACATGACCGGCGCTGAACTCGTCATCGATGGTGGCTACACCACCGGCTGATCACCCCGCTCTACCCACCGGTGGGGACCAGTCCGGTCCCCACCACCGACAACACTCATGCAAGAGGACCGCCATGCCGCGCGCCCATATTCTTCGATCCCTCACGGTCGCCGCCCTCGGCGCCCTCGTTCTCACGGCATGCGCCTCCGGCACCACCGAGACCCCCACCACGGCTGGGACCAGCGACCCGAGCATCCCCGAGGCGGTGAACCTCAACGGGGAGACCGTGGTGTCGCTATTCACCAGCCTCAACGACGACTACTACTCCAACTGGGAAGTCGGCGCCAAACGCACCGTGGAGGCCTTCAACGGCACCTACGTCTCCCTCACCAACGAGGGTGATCCCGCGACCGAGCTGGCGCAGTTGGAGCAGCAGCTAGAAGCAGGGGTGAAGATCTTCTTCGTCACCGCGCCCGATCCGGCCAATGTGCCCGCGATGGCCAAGCTTGCCCAAGACAACGACGCCTGTTTCGTGAACACCTGGGAACAGCCCGAGTGGACCTCGCCCTTCGACACCGGCGATGCTTACGTCGGCTACTACACCCCCGATTCGACACTGGGGGCCTACACCGTGGCCAAGGCGTTGTTCGACGAGATGGGCGGTTCTGGA
>JBKEBU010000170.1:0-5970 GCA_047973325.1 Propioniciclava sp.
TCGACACCGCCAAGCGGCAGGATCTACCGGACTAGCGGACGGCTAGCGCGTCAATCTCGACGAGCATTTCCTCTCGCGGCAGCCCGGTAAACACGGTCGTGCGGGCCGGGAGTACCCCGCCGGTGGTGTGCTCGGTCACGAACGCACCATAGGCATCATTCATGATCGAGAAATGCTCCCGGGTCGTGAGGTAAACCCGCAGCATCACCACGTCGTCGAAGGTGGCCCCGGCGGCTTCAACGATGGCCTTGATGTTCTCCAGGGTACGCAGTGTCTGAGCGGCCACATCCCCCGGGTATAGGTACTCACTGGTAGCCGGATCTACCGGGCCCTGCCCGGACACCTGAATGATGGGCCCCTTGGCCACTCCCTGATGAAAGGTGTGTGCCGGTGCCGGGGCCGCCTCGGTGAAGATGGCGATCTTGTCTGTCATTTGGTTCCTCGTGTGGTCGGACCCGTCCGGGGAACCCAGCCCAGGTCAGCGGATGCGGCCGTGGCCGCCCGGAGCAGGAGCGGGCGCAGCGCCATCACCTCGTGATCACTGAGCGACACCGTCGGCGCCGAGACGGACACCGCCGCCACCACCGAGCCGGAGCCGTCCCGGATGGGAGCACCAATGCAGTTGATAAAGGACTCATGCTCCTGGTGATCGCGGGCAAAGCCATCGATCCGGACCCGAGCTAGTTCAGCCAGGTAGTCTGCGGCGTTGGTGATGGTCTTATCGGTCATCGGCACGTAGTCAATTTCGGTGGCCACTCGCTCGCGTTCGGTCTCCGGGAGATCGGCCACCAGCACCTTGCCCACAGCGGTCGCATGCAGCGCCGCCCGCAACCCCACCCGGGAGTACATCTGAATGCCGCTCTGGGCTTCCAGCTTGTCGATATAGACCACCGTTCCGGACTCATAGGCAGCCAAGTGCACTGTCTGTCCGGTGCGACGGTTGAGTTCCTCCAGATGCGGACGGGCAACCTCGCGGACACTGCGCTGAGCGAGCGCCGAGTTCGATAGTTCGAACAGTCGGCTCCCGAGCATGTACCGATGCCGAGCATCGTGGGTCACGAAGCGCTCGGCTTCCATGGTCTGCAGCAACCGGAGCACGGTGGACTTGTGCACCCCGAGCCGGATCGAACACTCTTCGAGCCCCTTTGGCCCCTCTTGCAGAGAGACCAGGATTTCCAGGGCACGCTTGACGCTTTGGGTCACTGGGTCACTCTCCTTTCCGGAATAACGTGATCACGGGTGCTGGTGAGCACGGTGACCGCGGTGTTGTGTCCCTTCACCACGCTAGCGCGCAGCGATAGTCCTTCGAGTAGCCCAGCAAGCAGGCCGGCCGCAAAGGCATCACCTGCCCCCGTTGCCTCGACGACCTCAATGCGGTGGGCGGGCACCACCACCCGCTCATCGCCATCGAAGGCAACTACTGCCCCACCATCATCCTTGACCACGAGCCGTCGCGGCTCGGGGAACCGGCGTCGGATCTCCTCAGGCGTCGCCGTCCCAAAGACGGTGGCAGCTTCGGCCACACCCGTGAGCGCAATGTCGCTGGCGCGCAGATACTCCGCCAGGATCCGCGGTGCCTTCGCTTCCCGACCCCGCCAGAGCGCCGGACGCCAGTTGAGATCGAAGGCGATCTGCGCGCCTGGCCGGGCGAGATCACGTAAGGCATGCTGTGCTCGCGCTGCCGACCGGGATAGCGCTGGGGTAATGCCACTGGTGTGGATCAACGCCGCTCCCGACAAAGCGGCATGCACCTTGCGCTCAGCCAGCACCCGCCGGCTGAGCCGGGCACCAGCAGACCCCGAGCGGTAGTAGTGCATCGCGCTCAAGCCCTCACCTAGGTCGGTCGCAGCGCCGGTCGAGCTCCCAACCTCCTTGATGTAGACGCCGGTCTGGCGGATCGGATCCACGGTGATCGCCGAGGTATCGACGCCGAGCGAAGCCAGCTTCCCGATGAGGTATCGCCCGAACCCATCGTCGCCGACGCGGGTGAGCATGGCTGTGGTAACCCCATGCGCGGCCAGGCCTACGGCCACATTGGCCTCAGCGCCACCAAGCCCACGTCTAAAAGCGGTAGAAAGCTCCATCGGTCCTGGTTCAGACTGAACCAAGACGACGAGAGCTTCCCCGAAGGTCAGAGCTTGTGGCGCGTCAGCAGGCGCAATTGACGCGGTCATGAGCGTGAGATTAGCCTGCTAACACAGGGACTGCAACTAGCGTTGCATGATAAGCAATAGGAGTGAGCCTTGGGTACGCCGACAACGATCCTGGGACCGCAACACAAGTCCTTTCCGCCAGCCTCCTGGGGCCAGCCGGTGCGCAAGTTCCTCGATAATGCAGTGGAACTCTCCCAGTTCCAAACCCCGGTGCTCACCCTCAACCGCCCAGCACTTGAGCACAACACTGCCACCATGATGACCTGGGCTCGCCAGGTCGGACTCAGCCTCGCGCCCCACGGCAAGACCACGATGGCCCCCGCACTGTGGCAACAGCTCCTCGACGCAGGCGCTTGGGGATTGACGCTGGCCACCCCCTGGCAGGCTCAGGTGGCGCGGGCAGCGGGATGTCGACGGATTCTGATCGCCAACACCGTCGTCGATCCGGTCGGGCTGACCTGGCTCGCACACGAGCGTGCGGCTCATCCGGACGTAGACTTGCTCTGCTGGGCAGACAGTCCAGCCACGGTCATGGAGATGGACACCATTCTCGCCGCAGCCGGAGCGGAACAGCGGGTCCCGGTCTTAGCTGAACTCGGGGCGGACGGGGGCCGTACCGGCGCCCGCGGGCTCACGAAGGCCGTTGGGTTGGCGACCATGATCGCCAGCTCCCACCACCTGGAACTGGCCGGCGTAGGCGGCTACGAGGGCGCCCTCGCCCATGACCGCTCGGATGCATCCCTGACCCGGATCGATACCTACCTGGACGAACTCCGGGCGCTGCACTTTAACGTTCGCGGACTGGTTCGAGCCGACACCCGGCCGATAGTCACCGCTGGCGGCAGCGCCTACTTCGACCGAGTGGCCGCCCGGCTCAGCGGACTACGCGACACCGACGTGGTGCTCCGGTCTGGTGCCTTCCAGATCCATGACGATGGCTTTTATGCCGACATCACACCGATGGGTCGCCACGTCGGTGAGACACCATTCCGGTCGGCGATGCACGCGTGGCTCCGCGTGATCTCTCGCCCGGAACCCGGCCTGGCGCTGCTGGATGGCGGCAAGCGTGATCTGTCCTTCGATGAGGGGCTTCCCACACCCCAACGGATCGCGGGCCGGAGCGCAGTCGAGAGCCAGCGGATTCTGGCAGACAGTCGGATCACAGCGCTCAACGATCAGCATGCCTTTCTGGAGCTGGCCCCGGGCACGTCCGCGGAGGATCTGCCCGTGGGGACGGTGCTCCGGCTGGGCCTGTCCCATCCGTGTACCGCACTCGACAAGTGGCGGCTCATCCCGGTGATCGAGGATGCTGATCAGCCCCATCCCCGCGTGACCGACGCCATCGAAACCATCTTCTAGGAGCAGCGATGGTCACACCGGTACCCGACACACCCCTGCTCATCCGGGGCGCCACCGTCGTGGACGGCACCGGGGCCGCCGGCTACCCCGCTGACGTCACCATCCACCATGGCCGGATCGACAAGATCGGCACCCCAGCCGATCCGGGATCGGCAGCTGTCCTGGAGGCCGACGGTCTGGTCCTATGCCCGGGCTTCATCGACATGCATGCCCATTCCGACCTGGCAGTGGTCGCCGATCAGCACCATCTGGCCAAAGTCGGCCAAGGGGTCACCTGTGAGGTTCTCGGACAAGACGGCATCGGCTATGCCCCGGTGACCGATGCCGCCGTGCCGGGTATCCGCAAACAGATCGCCGGCTGGAACGGGCATTCGGAGCTGGAGATCGAATGGCGGACCATGGCGGAGTATCTCGCCGTGCTCGACCGCGGTACGGCCACCAACACCGCGGTGCTGGTACCGCAGGGGAATCTTCGGATTCTGGCCCTCGGACATGAGAATCGACCGGCTACGCCAGCCGAACTCGACACCATGGGTACGCTCCTCGCCGAGAGCCTGGCTGCGGGGGCCGTCGGCCTGTCCAGCGGCCTCACCTACACCCCCGGCATGTATGCCGACACCGCCGAACTCACCGCCCTCTGCCGGGTCGTTGCCGACATGGGTGGCTTCTACGCCCCCCACACCCGGTCATACGGTCGGAGCGCGCTGGACGCGTATGCCGAGGTAATCGGGATCGCCCGGGAAAGTGGCTGCGGGCTCCACCTGACACATGCGACCCTCAACTTCGCCAGCAACGCTGACTCAGCCCCAGCCTTCCTCGCCATGATCGACGCAGCCCTCGCCGACGGGGTCGACCTGACCCTGGACAGTTACCCCTACCTCCCGGGAGCCACCACGCTGGCTGCGCTGCTCCCCAGCCAGCTGGCGGCCGGCGGCCCGGATGCGCTGCTGGCTCGGTTGGAGTCCGGGAAGCACCGCGAAGAACTGGTCAATGCCTTCGACGTCACCGGATGCGATGGTTTCCACGGCGAGATCGCAGACTGGTCCGCCATCGAAGTCTCCGGGGTCACCGCACCAGAACTCGCCACCTATGTCGGCCAGACCATCGCCCAGATTGCCCGGGAGTCCGGTGAAGATCCCACCGACACGGTGGTGCGGATCCTCCTCACCGACCACCTGGCCACCGGCATTCTCATGCACGTCGGCCACGAGCACAATGTGCGAGCGGTCATGCAGCACCCCCAGCACTGCGGCGGTAGCGATGGCATTCTCGTCGGCGCCCGCCCGCATCCGCGCGCCTGGGGTACCTTTCCGCGCTACCTGAGCCACTACTCCCGCGAGACCGGTGTGCTGGCACTGGAAGAGACCATCCGTCACCTGACCGGCACCCCGGCCCGACGGCTGAGACTCACCGACCGTGGCCTGGTCCGGGAGGGGTATGCCGCCGACCTGGTCCTCTTCGACCCCGAGGGCATCAGAGACAACGCCACTTTCGAGCACCCGCGCATGTCCCCCAGCGGCATCCGGGCCGTCTTGGTGGCCGGGCAACTGACAGTCGACAACGGCATCAGAACGACAGCGGTCGCTGGCCAGGCGTTGCGGCCACTCGGTCAGCCCAACCAGCCCTGATCCCTGAATAGCCACACGCCTCAGCACGTTGCCCACGGGCGCACTGGATCTCAGCATCGCGGAACGCACCTGCCCAGCGCGCTGCGAGGATCTGCGTGATGGACGCCACGTCGCCCGGCCGGGCGGTGGTGCTCTGGGACCAGTGCCGGTGCCGCGTGCAGCAGGAACTCCACGGCCACCACGGGCGTGCCCAGGATCCCCCCGTACCGGGCTCGGCGAGCCTGCTCCGGGCCTGCCGGAAGCCCCAACGCCTCCGCTAAGGATGCGCTGATCAATCATGCCCAGGCTGCGGCCACCGGATCGGGCGAACCGCTTCCCCCACATCCGGCGATGGACATCCAGTACACCCACCAGATGTGGGGTTGCGGTTCATCCCGCCCGGCACGTCCTCGCACAGGACAGCATTGATCAGCGCATCCCTAACAACCAAGGGACAGCATCGATTGACACCCCCATCTCACCCAGCTACTTTCGGAACATGACCCCCCCGCTAGAATTCTCACCTCATTCATCCTTTCAATTCTCGTAGCATCAACCTGCATCAACACAGCAACGGCCGCCTCCTGGGACAATCGGATGCCCATCGCAGAACCCTGGGGAGCCTGCGGCATCTTCACCAAGGAGAACAAAATCATCCGCGAGTACCCTAGAGGCATGGTCCTCAAATGCGGCGGACCCCGCTTCAACCCAGAGCCGAAAGACGGGTATCGACACATCATCTATCGGCATCGTGACGACTTCAAACGACTCACCTCCCGGCTGCTCATGAACCGCACCTGGCGAGACCTGGCCGACTATGTCATGTACTGGACCATCAAGGACCCAGATCA
>JBKEBU010000019.1:0-6781 GCA_047973325.1 Propioniciclava sp.
GAGACCCTGTCCGATCCGGCAGAACCGAAGCCGCTGCCGCTCATCCATGTCGACGAGCCGTCGATCTCCTTGACCATCGGCATCAACACCTCCCCAGTGGCCGGGAAGTCGGGCAAGAAGCTCACCGCTCGGCTGGTCAAGGCCCGACTCGACGCCGAGCTCATCGGCAATGTGTCCATCCGGGTGCTCCCCACCGAACGCCCCGACACCTGGGAGGTCCAGGGCCGCGGCGAACTGCAGCTGGCGGTGCTAGTGGAGATGATGCGCCGGGAAGGTTTCGAGCTCACCGTCGGCAAGCCCGAGGTGCTGACCCGCATGATCGACGGCAAGGTGCACGAGCCTGTGGAACGGCTCACCCACGACGTTCCCGAGGAACACCTGGGCACGGTGACCCAGCTCATGGGCACCCGTAAGGGGCGCATGGAACAGATGATCAATCACGGCACCGGCTGGGTCCGGCTCGAGTTCACCGTGCCCGCGCGTGGCCTGATCGGCTTCCGAACCGAGTTCCTCACCGACACCCGCGGCACCGGCATCATGCACCACGTCTTCGAGGGCTACGAGCCCTGGGCGGGCGAGATCAAGACCCGGATGACCGGCTCGCTGGTGGCCGACCGGACCGGCAAGGTCACCGCTTACGCGCTGTTCAATCTGCAGGAGCGGGGCATCATCTTCGTCGCGCCGGGCGAGGACGTTTACGAGGGCATGATCGTCGGCGAAAACCCGCGTGCCGAGGACATGGACGTCAATCCGACCAAGGAGAAGAAGCTCACCAACGTGCGTTCCTCTACCGGTGAGGAGCTGGAGCGGTTGGTGCCGCCGAAGGTGCACAGCCTGGAGCAGGCCCTGGAATTCTGCCGCGCCGACGAGTGCCTTGAGGTCACCCCGGCTGCAGTCCGGATGCGCAAAACCGTCCTGGTGGCCCATGAGCGCGCCAAGCTCCGTAGCCGCGCCAAGAAGAGCTGAGCTGTCGCTCGCTACTCCAGCGCGGCCCCGGGATCGGTGAGAAAATCGACCGCCCCCACCGCGTCGATCCGGTCGGCCAGGGGGAAGCAATCAGGGCCCGCATGCACCACGACGATGCGTTCGAGTCCCAGATCGTGGAGCGCATGGCGCATCGACGGTGTCACCGACGGGGAGTCGGTTCGTTTGATCTCCACCCCTGTGAGTCGGGATCCGCGAGCCAGCACCACGTCGATCTCGGCCCCTGCCTGAGTACGCCAGAAGTAGGTCGGCAGCCCCAGGGCGGCGATGTGTTCGATGATGAAGCCCTCCCAGCTCGCCCCGAGGATCGGATGCGACAGTAGCGCCGCCCTGGTGGGTATCTCCAGGAGGCGATGCAGGGTTCCGGCATCTCGCAGGTACACCTTCGGTGATTTCACCTGTCGTTTGGCTATGTTGGCGTGCCACGGCTGTAGCTGACGCACCATGAGGGCATCAGTCAGGGCGTCAACGTAGCGTCGGGCGGTGGGCTCAGAAGACCCGAGCGACCGGGCGAACTCTGCACCATTCCACAGCGCGCCCTGGCGATGCCCAAGCATGGCCCAGAATCGTCGCATCGTCGTGGCCGGCACCCGGGTGCCGAGCTGGGCTAAGTCGCGCTCCAGGAAAGTGAGGATGTAGTCGCCCAACCACGCCGAAGCCTCGAGATCACTGGCAGCGCGAAACGACTCGGGGAGACCACCGCGAAACCACAGGTCGTCGAGACGATCCGGGCCGACATCAGCCAGTGACAACGGTCCCAGTTCCAGCAGCGCCAGGCGGCCGGCCAAAGACTCAGCGCTGAGTCCGACAAGTTCTGGTGATGCGCTGCCCAGAAGCAGAAAACGACCGGGGCGGCGGTCGGCGTCAATGAGCACACGCAGAACCGGGAACAACGCCGACATCCGTTGGGCCTCATCGATAACCACCGTTCCCTCAAGCTGCTCCAGCGCCAGTACAGGATCCGCCAGGCGTGCCAGGTGTCGTGGATCCTCGAGGTCGAAATAGTGGCTCCCGTCCGGCGCCAGTTCGCGACGGACAAGGCTCGATTTGCCGACCTGCCGGGGTCCGGTGAGCAGCACCGCAGGCGCTCGTCGAAGTGCGGCGCGCAGCGCTGCCACGTCTGCGGGACGTGCAATCCACTCCGGATTCACCTTGAAAATCTAACATAGCATGTGGGATTTACAAGGTGCCTACCCAGGATCGCCTAGCGTTGACCCTGTCGTGTCCTAGGCAGCCCTCATGGGTCATGAGCTGGCCCGAGGAGCGCTGATGGATCGTCGTCTCGGGGCAACCCCGTGATCGACACCGAGGTGGTTCACGCCCTACGCGGCTGTAATCCGCGAGCTCACCCAGCCCCACTGAAGCCGTGTTGCCGCCACGCCTCATAGGCGACGATTCCGGCGGAACTGGCTAGATTCAGGGAACGTCGACCCGGAAGCATCGGGATCCGCACCTGCGCGGTGATCCGAGGATCAGCCAGCACCTCGGGGGGCAGGCCGTCGGGTTCGCTGCCGAAGAGCAGCACATCGGTGGCCCGATAGTCCACGTCGGTGTGCCGCAGCGAACCCCGCGAAGTGAAGGCGAAGATCCGCGCCGGCAGCAACAGGGCAAAGGCGTCTTCGAGGGTTTCATGGACCCTCAGGTACGCAAGGTCGTGATAGTCGAGCCCCGCCCGGCGCAGCTTGGCGTCCTCGAGATCGAATCCCAGCCGCCCGGACAGGTGCAGTTCGGCTCCGGTCACCGCGGCCAGCCTGATGGTGGCACCGGTGTTGCCCGCGATCCGCGGCTCGTGGAACAGCAGACGTATGTCGAGGGCCATGGGTCCAGCTTGGCAGGCGTTGGGGATCAGCGCCTCCTGAGCGACCTCGCCCCAGGCCGGATCCACCGATCTTCGCCGGTGGCGCGACCCCATTCGGCACGCCGGCTGCCTCAGGCCCGCTCACGGTACGTCTGGTGACGTTTCGCGAGGATCGTTGGGGATGAGTTCCTCGGACAACACCTGTTCGGTTGAGACAAACACTTCATGGCTGCCCCGAAGTCATTCCATCCTGGCGGGTCGACCCCCACCAACACCCCGCCGCCACGCCCGCTTCACCAGCCCCAACTGGGCCGAACCGGCTGAGCTCAGGAGGGCCAGATGAGCGGCCGTTCGCTGATGAACTCCCGCGGGGTACCGTCCACGGGATCACTGAAACGCAGTTGTCTGGCCACCAGTTGCAGATCACCAGACAGATCATCGTCTCCGTCGGCGATCGCCGGGTAGAGCGGATCCCCGAGGATCGGCATCCCCAGGGCACTGAGGTGCACCCGCAACTGATGGGTGCGGCCGGTCCGGGGCACCAGTCGATACCGCCCGTACCGGCCACGGGCCTCCACCAGATCGATGGAGGTCTCGGCGTTGGCAGGCTTCCCGGCCAGCTCGCGGGCCTGGAGTTCACCACGAATCTTGGCGATGTGGCTGCGCACGGTCCGGGGGAACTCCAGGTCAGGGCGAATCGGAGCCAATGCCTCATAGAGCTTGTACGCCGCACCCTGCTCGAAGACCTGCTGATAGGGACGCCGCCAGCGCTGCTCGACAGTGAACAGCAGGACCCCGGAGGTCAACCGATCCAGCCGGTGCGCCGGACTGAGATCGGGCAGGCTCAACTGGCGACGCAGCAACACCACCGCCGACTGGGTGACGTGGCGACCCCGTGGAATCGTCGCCAAGTGTGCAGGCTTGTCGAGCACGACGATCCGGTCGTCGCGGTACAGCAGCGGCAGCTCCCAGTCCCGTTCGGGCTCGGGGCGCAGATCTCGGTGGAACCAGACGAACGTGTGCGGGCGATACGGTTCGGCTCCCGTCAGTGCAGTTCCGTCGCCGAAGACGAAACGACCGGCAGCCAGCATGTCAGCAACCGGTGCTGGCCCCAGCCGCGCCCGCAAAAAGTCGTCAAAGGTGCGGTAGGGATCCGGCTTGCCCCGTTCCCGATCCGCAGTCCGTACCCACACCGCGTGCAGACCGCCCTGGGGCGGCAGCGGTGACCGGGGTGGCATCGCGCGTCAGGGAGGGAGAGATGGCCGACTCAGCCGAACAAATTGGTCAGCGTTGATCCGCGCGGGCTCTCCTGGGGGGCGTTGCTGGCCACCCACGCCTGGAAGGCATCCGGGTTGCGGGTCTGCAGGTACAGTCGCCCCGGTCCGACGAACTCGAACACCAAGCCCTCGCCGGTCTTGACCGACTGGATGCTGCGGCCCGCGACCGCCCGCCGTAACTGGAACTGAATGCCCAGGTCGTAGGCCACCACATGGCCGGTGTCCACGACCACGGGCTCGCCCGGCTGCAGGTCGATGACGTCGAGGGCGCCGTAGACCCCCAGCAGCACCTGTCCCTGACCGGTGGCGTGCAGGCCGAAACCACCTTCCCCACCGAACAGACTCTGCATGCCACCCCACTTGGCATCGATCTCGGTTCCGTGGGAGTTGGCCAGCCAGCATCCGCGGGTGACGAAGTACGGGCGGTCGGGCTGCAGATCGAGGGTCATCAGGTCCCCAGGCAGCACCGCCGCCACGTCGATCCAGCCCCCTTGGGGGGATGCGGTAGCGGTGGTGACGAAGAAGGACTCCCCCGACAGCACCGACCGCTTGAGGCCTTTCATGATGCCGCCGCCGGTATTCGCCGAGAGTTGCAGCCCTGGGCTGTGCGCCATCATGGAGCCGGCTTCGATCCGGACCGGTTCATTCGGCTCGAGCCAGAGGCGGGCAACGGCAAAGGCTGGGTTATGACGAATCTGAGTCTGCATGAGAACCATGCTGTCACAGCGGGCACTTCAATGCGCCGCACGGGCGGGCGTCATCGGAATACCCCCGGCTTCGGCGACCCTGGCGAGCCCTACCCGGCGAAGCGAGACTGCATCCTCAAGCTACGCCGTGAACCCAGGCAACGCCGTGGTCGCGCTGTGCGCCTGACCTGCAGCGGTGGAGCCGGGATCCATCCACAGGTGAGCTCAGGACGACCCTTCGTCCAGCAGCGCGTGGAGCTGGTCAACGAAACCGGGCAGATCTCTGTGGGCGGTGGTGAGGAGGACGTCGAGGTCCACCGACCAGTAGCCATCACAATCCGATTTCGGAGCTGCACTGGTCGTGACCAGGCAATCCCCCGGTGTAGCGCGGTAAAGGTGTCCGGAAGTTGCACAGATGCCTCACCCAGCACAGTGAAGTTTCACAGCAGAGCGTCACGGCGCAGCCGGTCGCTGGACAGGCTGTCGGCATCCCGGCCGAAGCAGAGAGCTATGGCTTGCTCTGCAGCGTCGATCATCTCGCGGATGAGAATCAGCTCACGCCGCATACAGCACCCTGGCGTCCCGGAGCACCGTTTCCCGAAGGCGCGGGTTCACGGCGCTACGGGAGATCAAGTCGATACGCCTGCCGAAAGCCGCACCTAGCTCAGCGGCAAGATCCTCAATTTCCCACCCCAGTCGGACACCAGGACCCAAGGTGTAGAGCAGGTCGACATCACTCGTCGTTGTGGCCTCACCGCGCGCCCCGGACCCGAAGATCTCCAGGCGGATTACCCCGTAGCGCTGACAGATGTCATGGAGCTGCGTGTCGTCTACGCCCAAGGCAGCGTCCCCATCGGTCGCCTGGGCCTGAAGCAGCGCCTCCACCGCGGTTCTTATCACCGCAGAGCGGGTCACACCGTCACCTTGAGCTCGCCGGTCCACCCGATCCAGCAAGGTCGGTTCCATGCGCACGGGGACCACCCGCGACTGTACCCGCACGGAGCGACGGCCAGTCCCTCGCGCCCCGTCATCTTGTTCGTTCGACGCCACTCCCCTCAGTGTAATACGGCACACCTTTCGTCACACACCGTCGGTGAACTCACTAGCGCATGGGGCGCACGTGCAGACCAACCTCGGGGTCGACCACGACCTCCTGGGAGGCGGCGATACCATCCACGGTGAGCGCGGCATCGACGGCAGTGTTGCGCTTGATCAGCGCTAATCCGATCGGACCGAGTTCGTGATGGATCGCCGAGGCCCCCATCCGCCCGATAGCCCGCTCACCCAGGAGCACTGGCGCACCCACCTCGGGCAGGCGCTCAGCCGAGCCGTCCAGGTGCAACCGGGTGAGCCGGCGGGGTGGCCGGCCCAGCGTGTGCACCCGGGCCACCGTTTCCTGCCCGCGGTAGCAACCCTTCCGCAGATGCACGGCCGAGCCGAGCAGGTCGCCGTCCGGGGAAGCGATCTCGTTGGGAATCGTCCTGTCATCGGTATCGGTGAATACCCGGGGCCGCCCGGCGGCGATCCGGAGCGCCTCGGCTGCCCAGGTCCCGGCCTGTTGCTGCCCCAATGCGGCCGCCAATGTGGCTCGTTCGACGATCCGGGTCCCGGTTGCTGCGCCGATCACCGCGTGGGTGTCGGACCGGTCGGCCACCTCGACCACTGACGCGAACCGCATCCGATCCAGCCAGCCCAACAACGCTGCGAGGTGACCGGGCTCGGTATACGCCCAAAATATCTCACCGTCATCGACACCCGCGAACGCATGCTCGATCCGACCGTTGGGATCCAGGATGAACGCCTCCGTGGGAGCCGCCGGCGACAATTGCTCGAAGTGCTGGCTGGTCAGCGCGTGCAGCCAGGTCAAGCGATCCGTGCCCGACACTGTGAATACCGGCCGGTGGGAGAGATCGACCAACGCGGTCCCGGCCTCCAGCAGCCGCTGCTCCCGCAGCGGATCCCCGTAGTGCCACGGCACCCCGGCGTCGGGGCCGGTCTCGTTCATTACTGCTGGTGCCATGTCAGCCCTCCGAACG
>JBKEBU010000111.1:0-9277 GCA_047973325.1 Propioniciclava sp.
TGCCGTACAACGACCCCGGAATCAAGGTGATAACAGGGTTGTGACGGCCCACGCCTTCCGGTTGACACGGCCTTGAGCGCTGCAGTAGGTTCGGCGTCAAGTGAACGAAACGAACATACATCGATCGCATAACGAACATATTGAAGGATGGGCAATGAAGCACATACGCAAGGTTGGGTCCCTCATCGCCGCTGGGCTGCTGCCTCTGGCTGTGCTGACCGGATGCGGAGGCGCGGCGACCGCCCCGAGCCCCGACGGCACCGGAGCAACAGCACCCGAGGGCGAGACCGTCGAGCTGAGGCTCGGCGTCCAGATGGCTGCCGAGACGTCGTTCGGACGGGCTGCCAACGACCTTGCCGAGATGGTTGCCGAGCGCAGCGACGGACGTATCACGATCGAGGTCTTCACCGACGGCGTGCTGGGTGACGAACTCGAGATGTGGGAGAGCATGCAGGCCGGCACCCTGGACATGTCGGTCACCTCACCGGGGCGGATCAGCAACTTCGTTCCGGAGTACTTCGTCTACGAACTCCCCTACATCTTCACCGACTACGCGCACCGCGACGCCGTGGCCGACAGCCCGGTCGGCGAGAAGATCGACGCCATCCTCACCGAGGAGGCCGGCATCGTCGTCCTCGGTCAGATGGGCGGCAGCGCCCGCTACCTGCTCACCACCGATACCGAGGCTCCCGACCTGGCAGACATCGACGGAGTCAAGATGCGGGTGCAGGAGGCCCAGATCGTGGTGGACACCTGGACCGCGCTGGGCACCCTCCCGGTGACCGTGGCCTACAACGAGACCTACACCGCCCTGCAGACAGGTGTCGTGAACGCGGCCGAGAACGAACTCTCCACCTTCACCACCATGAAGTGGTACGAGCCGAGCAACTACCTGATGCTGACCGCGCACTCGATCGGGATGCGGCCGCTGGTGATTAGCGAAGCCACCTTCAGCAAGCTGTCCGAAAGCGATCAGCAGCTGTTGCGTGAGGCCGGTCAGGAAGCTGCCCTCAAGGCGGTCGAGTACGAGCGTGCCGACGAGGAGGCAGCGTTCGCCGAACTGCAGGAGCTCGGCATCACCCTGGTCGACCTCACCGACAAGCAGGAGTGGATCGACGCCACGGCCCCCATCCGGGACAACTTCGCCGCCGAGCACGACGGCATGCCGGAGATCATGCAGGAGATCGCCGCGACCAAGTAGATCCGATGTTGCTGGATTCCCCGCCGAGATCCCGGGGAATCCAGCAACGGTGAGGAGGGGAAACCATGCACAAGATCTCTGACTTTCTGGAGAAGCAGTCCTGCCGGGCTGTCGGTCTGCTCATCGCGGTGCTCGTGGCGAACGTACTCATGCAGGTGCTGTTCCGTCAGGTGTTCCGGACCCCGGTGACCTGGACTGATGAGATCGCCCGCTTCGCGTTCCTGTGGATGGCGATGATCGCCTCCGCGGTCCAGGTCAAACGACGGGCCCACTTCGCCGTCACCCTCGTTTCGGACCGGATCCGGAACAAGAAGGCGCTCAACCTTGTCATCTACGCGGTCATGCTCTTCGCGGCGGTCACCCTGCTCGTCCAGGGGATCCGCTACACAATCATGGGTCTGGACAAGATGGCGAGCACCGTACCGATGCAGATGAGCTGGATCTATGCAGCCATCCCTGCTGGCGCCTTGCTCATGACGATCTTTCTCGTGGAGATGATCGTCGATGAGTTCGGCCGGTTCCGGGCGACCCCTGAGGCGGCCTGAGCATGTTCGTCGCCATCCTTCTCATCCTGTTGTTCCTGCTGATTCTGATCGGGGTCCCGATCTCGTTCGCGATCGCGGGATCAAGCCTTGTCATCCTGCTCACCGATCCGGGCCTGCAGCCCATCACCCTGGTCCAACGGACCTTCAGCGGGCTCAACAGCTTCCTCACCCTCGCCATTCCGCTGTTCCTGCTGACCGCCGAGATCATGAACGAGTGCGGGATCACCGACAAGCTCATCAAGCTGGCCCAATCGATCGTGGGCCGTATCAAGGGCGGTCTGGCCCACGTCAACATCGTGGTGAGCATGGTCTTCGCCGGCATCTCCGGGTCCTCGACAGCCGATACCGCCGGCGTCGGCTCGGTGCTCATCCCCGCGATGAAGAAGAAGGGGTACAGCTCCGAGTTCGCGGTCTCGGTCACCGCGGCCTCATCCACCATGGGCGTCATCATTCCGCCCAGCATCATCGCTGTGATCTACGCCGCGACCGCCGGGGTGTCTGTCGGTGCGCTGTTCATCGCCGGGATCATGCCGGGGGTGCTCATCGGGCTGTCGCAGATGGTGATCTCCTACATGTTCGCCAAGAAGTTCAACTACCCCTCCGAACCGAAGATGCGGTGGGGTGACCGGTTCCGGGCGATCGTCGGCGCTATTCCACCGATGCTCAGCCCGGTGATCATCATCGGCGGCATTATCGGCGGGTTCTTCACTCCCACCGAGGCAGCGGTGATCTCGGTGATGTACTCGTTGGCGCTGGCCCTGTTCTACCGCACCATCACGCTGGAGCGGCTGTGGACGGTGCTGGTGCGGGCCGGCCTGGTCTCCTCGGTGACGCTGCTGTGCATCGGGGTCGCCACGGTGTTCGGCTATCTCATCTCGATCTACCGGGTCCCCGAGATGCTGGGCGATTGGATCATCTCGGTGTCGGCCAGGCCGGAGGTGTTCCTGCTGCTGGTCTTCGTGTTGTTCCTGGTGGCGGGAACCTTCATGGACGCCACCCCGTCAATCATCATGTTGACCCCGATCGTCGCCCCCATCGGCGTCGCGCTCGAGGTTAATCCGATCCATCTGGCCGTTGTGGTGGTGACGACGCTGGGGCTGGGCCTGGTCACGCCACCGTACGGATTGTGTCTGCTGTTGGCCTGCCAGATCGGAAAGACCAGCTTGCAACGGGTGCTTCCGGTCATCTCGGTGTTCATCGTGACGGCAGTGGTGATCATCATGGTGATCTTGTTCTTCCCCGAGGTCGCGCTGTGGGTTCCGAGGGTCTTCACCCCGGAATTCATGCCCTCCTAGCGGGATCGGGGACCATCATGAGCGACAACACGGTCATCTCGATCGGCGAGCCCATCGTCGATCTGGTCACCACTCCTGCCAGCCCACAGGACAATCTGACCTTCGAGGCCTTTCCGGGCGGTGGCGCGGCCAACATGTTGGCCCAGGTGAGCAGGCTCGGTGGCGCCACTGCCATGATCGGCGAGGTGGGCGACGACTTCCTCGGTCAACATCTGCTCGAACGCATGTCCGGGATGGGGATCGACGTCGCCCATGTCCGGATGGCTCCGGACAAACGCACGGGCACCGGTTTCGTCCATCTGGACGGCTCCGGTGAGCGGAGCTTCGTGTTCTACCGGGACACCGGACGGGGCGGCAGGCTGTTCACCGAGGAGGACATTTCGCTGGTGCAGCAGGCCGGCTGGTTCCACGCCACCTCTGTCACCTTGGGATCGACTCTCCAGCGCACGGCCACCATCAGGGCGGTCGACGCCGCCCTCACCGCCGGGGTGCCGGTCTCCTTCGATGTGAACTACCGGCCGGCACTGTGGGAACAGCCCGGCGAGGCCCACGCGATCATGCTCGACTGCTGCCGCCGGGCCCAGGTGGTCAAGATGTCGGCCGAGGAGCGGGACTTCCTCTTCGGGCCGGTCAGCAACCAGCAGTGTGCCGAACAACTCCACGACAGCGGCGTCGCCCTGGTCTGCGTGAGCCTGGGGAGCTGCGGAAGTTTCTACTCCGGTGCCGTCGGCTCGGCCGAATGCCCCACTGCCCGGATTCATGCCACCGACACCACCGGCTGCGGTGACGCCTTCATGGGCACCCTGCTCCACGAACTGACGTCCCGAGGCGGGTTGGCCTACCTGGCCGCGGCTTCGCGCGAGGACATGGACGAGATCTTCACCAGGGCCAATGCAGCCGGTGCCGTGTGCTCCACCCGTTCGGGTTCCATGACGGCGGTGGCCTCCCGGGCCGAGATCGAGCAGATGCTGACGGAGGTTGCCCGGTGAGGCCCACTTTCATCGTCTGGGGAGCTGGCCGTGAGGGGCGGGGATTCCTTGCCGATCTCTTCCACCGGGACGCTGACGTCGTCCTTGTTGATTCTGATGCGGGCCTCGTCGCGGAGTTGTCGCGGCGCGGGAGCTACACCCTGCACCATCATCCAGGTGTCGGCCACCCACCCCAAACCTCCCAGGTCACCGGCTGGCTGGCCCTCCACACCGAGTCTCCGGCGACATCTACCCACGTCGCGGCGGCATCGGCGATCTTCCTGTGCATCTATCTGGAGTCCATGGCTGAGGCCGTAGAAACGATCGTGCCCGGGCTGAAGGCGCGGTTCGCCGACGGGAACCGGGCTCCGCTGGATGTGGTGATCTGCGCGAACGCACTCAACTACGGCCCGACCCTGCGCGGCCTGTTCATCGCCGCGCTGCCCGAACACATGCATGACTGGTTCACCGATCACGTCGGCATCGTGGAGACGCTGGTGCGACGCACCTGTGTCACCCCCGGGGCAGAGTTGTTGGCCGAGGACCCGCTCAGCGTGGTGACCAATGCGTTCCCCCGACTCCTGGTGGACACCCGGGCCATTAAGGGACACTACGAGCAGTTCGACTGTCTCGAGTTCAGCCAGGACATCCGCCGGGACGAGCGCCTGAAGATCTTCACCTACAACCTGCTGCACGCGACCTACGCCTACCTCGGGAATCAGCGAGGCTACACCTATCTGACCCAGTGCCAGGACGATCCGGAGATCAGCAAGGTCGCCGATGCCGCCTACGCGGAATCCAAGGCTGCTCTCACCCGGTGTTACGACATCCCCGCAGCCGAGATGGAAGCCTTCGAGCAGACCATGTGGCGCTACGTGGTGACCCCGGCCCTGCACGACCGGGTGGATCGGGCGGCCTACAACCCGATCCGCAAGCTGCACAAGGCCGAACGTCTGGTGGGGTCGGCGCTGCTGTGCCTGCAGGCCGACATCGAGCCCCGCGCCATCGTCGAGGCCATCGGGGCTGGGCTCAGCTACTCCAACCCGGAGGATCCCTACGCCTGCGAGCTGCAGTCAGTCATCCGGAACCACGGCCTCCACGCGGCCTGGGCCAGGTGCTCCAAGCTCGATCTCAGCGATCCGCTGCAGGCCCGGCTCCACGCATCTGTGCTGGCCAGCTTCGCACCACAGCGCTAGTCCGCACCGCAGCGCTAGCAGGTATCCCTCCCCGGGTCCTACCGTGCAGATGCGGACAGCTGCGGAAAGCAGTGCGTTCCACGTCTTCGCGAAGAATCTCACCCGGAGGAACCGGCGTTTCATCACGTTCACCCCCACTTCATCAGTGGCGGTCCTGATAGTTGCTCAGATCTGCGTGGAGGCCCGAATGAGCAGCTCGGGTTCGACACCATCGATGATGAGGCGTTTTCCCGTTGGTGCTCGCCTGCTTGGTGGAACCCACCTCGAAGCTGGACAGCGTCCGGGTGATCGAGGAGCTCGGGCTGGTTGCCGCGCACCGTAACACGTTCACCAAGGCGCTGCGACGCTGCGCTGACAAGGACTACCGCGACAAGATCGCGCACGCGTGCTTCTAACACGTGTGGACCGAGCGGGGTGATGACGTATCTCTGCTGTTGTACGACGTGACCACGTTGTACTTCGAGGCCGGCCTTGAGGACAACCTGCGCAAGGTCGGGTTTTCGAAGGAGTGTCGGGTCGACCCACAGATTGTGGTCGGCCTGCTCATCATCGCCAGCCACCACGACCTGTGGCACGTCGAGCAATCGTTCCGGATGTCCGAAAGCGACCTGGCTGCGCGTCCCATCTACCACTACCTGAAGGACTCGATCGAGGCCCACCCTCACCATCTTCGTCACCGTCCTCGCGATCGCCCGCGACCTGCAAGCCCGTAGCGGCTGATCGCTGAAGAAGATCGTCCGTGGACTACGCCCATTGCAGCAGGTCACCATCCAACTCGGCGGCCAACAACTCCAAGCCGAACCCCGAATCCCCAACGACATCACCCAAGTGCTCGCTCGTATGGGTCACTAAGGATGCGCTGATTAATGCTGTCCTGTGCGAGGACGTGCCGGGCGGGATGAACCGCGACCCCAGATCTGGTGGGTGTACTGGATGTCCATCGCCAGGTGTGGGGGACGTGGTTCGCCCGATCCGGTGCGCCACAGCCAGAGCATGATTGATCAGCGCATCCCTAAACGTGTGCACGTCAGGTCTTAGCCCAGCGTGCGGAGGGTGTCGGCGAGGGGGACCGTGGGCCGGCCCAGGAGGCGGGAGAGGGTGCCGGGGGTGGCGGCCAGGGCGCCCTGGGCGACGTGCTCGTCGAGGGTGACGATGAAGTCGATGGTGTCCGCGTCGAGGCCAGCATCGGTGAGCGCGGCTCGGTGGGTTTCGCTATCCACTCGGGTGACGGTAACGGGTGCGTTGATCGCCTGGCCTATTGCTGCGGCGAGGTCTTCTTGGGTCCAGGCGACATCGCCGGAGAGTTCGTAGATCTCCTCGGGGTTCGCTGAGGTGACCACGATGGCGGCAGCCTCGGCGAAATCATCGCGGGCTGCGCTGGCGATCCGGCCGTCGCCAGCACTGGTGAGCAGGGTGCCGGTTGCCTGGGCGCCGGGGAAGTTAGCAGCCTGATTCTCGTGGTACCAGCCGTTGCGCAGGAAGCTGTGCGCAATCCCGGAGGCGGCTAGGTGCTGCTCGGTGGCCACGTGTTCGGGCGCCAATTGCAGTGGCGAGCTGTCGGCGCCCAGCAGGCTGGTGTAGGCGATGTAGCCCACCCCGGCGGTTACGGCGGCGTCGATGACGTTGCGGTGCTGGGCTGCCCGTTGCCCGACCTCGTTGCTGGAGATGAGTATCAACGCGTCCACCCCAGTGAGTGCCCGGGTCAGGGCCGCCGGGTCAGTGTAGTCCGCCACCCGCACGTCGATGCCCTGATCGGCCAGCCCGGTGGCCTTCGCGGGATCGCGAACGATGGCGACCAGATCCGTGGCGGGGACCCGGGTGAGCAGGTGGGCGACTATGCGTTGTCCGAGTTGTCCGGTGGCGGCGCTGACGGCAATGGTCATGGGTGTCATCTTCCTCACGTGAGTACTAACCAACTGAAAGGACTATATGCTACCGAGGCTCCGGCTCTGACCGCCGAGTCTGGGCCCGGGGTGGTGGTCTCGCTGCAGTCGGTGAGGTGAATGGCGTTGTTCTTCATGGGGCCTTGGCTACTGGAAAGTGCTACGCGGGCGGTACTGTCTCAGCAGCGAAGAAAGGGGATGCCGGCATGACCGTGGACTACGACGTGTTTGCCACGCAATGCCCCTCACGCGAGCTGCTGGAGCTGGTCACTGGACGGTGGGGCAGCTTGGTCTTGGCCGCGCTAGCCGAAGTCGAACAGGCTCGGTTCGGTGAGCTGCGGCGCCGGATCGACCCGATCAGCGAGAAGATGCTGTCCCAGACCCTCAAGCACCTTCAGAGTGGTGGGTTGGTGACCCGGACCGAGCGTGATTCGCGCGCCCAGCACGTGGACTATGCCCTCACCGATGCCGGTCGCACGATTGCGGCGGCGGTGATCGATGTGGTGCAAGCGATCTACCGGGTGCAGCCTTCGCTGCCCTCACCGCCCAGGGCCCAGGAGGGCCAACGACTTCGGTGCTGGAGCAAACCCTAGCCGCCACTCTCAAGCCACTCGTGGCCCACTGGGAATCGAACCCAGAACCCGCGGAATACACGCAATCCCTTGCCATAGTCATCCCGCTCCGCGCGAGGTATTGTCAATGGCGCTTGACCCGGCGACAGCCGATGAAGCCAACGGAATCAACGCTCTCTACTAAGCACAGACGGGAGTCGCTGTGAAGCTAGCTGCTCCTTGGGGAATCCTCAGCGTAGCCCTGATTTCAACCCTGACCGGCTGCACATCCCCCAGCCCTGCAGCGCTGTCGTGCGCGGACCACAAGGATTATTCGTGCTGGACGACAACGGCCACTTCGTCCGCTCTATCCTGGACGATCCGGCCTACCGGGCGGCCGGAATCCAGGTGTCAGTATCAACCACCCAAGCAGACACGGTCCTGACAACGTCTGTGGGACGAACCGGCTAGCGAGGGGTGGCCGCCCCGCCGAAACTGCTGGTGGGCGACTGGGAATCGAACCCAGAACCCGCGGATTAAAAGGCCCGGCGAATACGGCTGTGACTAGTGCTGACGCCAAGATCAGCGCGTCGCGTGCGGTGACGTTCAAAGATCTGGACCTTGACCACATCGACCTGACTGCCGCGCGCCAACTGCGTGCCGTGCTTGGAGGCCCCAAGCTGCGCGCGAAAATGCCCACGCCACGGAGGTGCACTCCAACCTCAAGGGGACGGAAGCCACGGCGTTCGGCACAGGACTCGCGCAACTCGGCATCCTACTCGGCGCCACGATGTCCCGCGGCGACAACGGTGATACTGCCGCCCCAGACGCTACTTGGCTGTTTGATGACCAGCTGTGGGTTGGCTGGGAAGCCAAGAGCGAGCAGAAGCCCGGCGAGATCGGTGTTGATGACGTTCGTCAGACCTGTGCGCACCTTCGGTACATCGCTGATGCTGAGACCGCCGAGCCGCCTCGAGGATCGTTCTGTGTGCTCGTGATGCCAAGGGATCGTCCAGCAACTGCAGCCGCCTGCTGTCGTCGAGCCGCACGCCTCCTGGTGTGCGCTTCTTGCCCCGGAAGCGCTAACCGACAGGGCGCGTCGCGTATGGCGCACCTTGTCAGCTCAGACGGGGAGCAGCCCGACCGTCGATGCTGTCGCGCAGCTGCTGAAGACCGAACAGTGCCTTCCGTCACAATGGGCCCCGGGCCCAATGCAGATACCGATCGCAGCCGTGCCGTGCATGCGCACCCGGATGCGATGCCCGACGTTGATAGTGGCACTCACCGTGTCGACGCCGTTTTCGAGCGTCGTCCACACACGTCAGGACAAGTGGCGCCCTCTAGTAGCTGGATGATCGCCGGATACCGTTCGCCCCACTCGGCGGCGAACTCCTCGAACCGGTCCTTCGCGGCCTGCTCGGACGGGGCCGTATAGACCGGCTTGAGCGCCTTCACGATCGCGTCGCGGTGTTGCGGTCCGGCGTAACGGAAGCTGTTGCGGATCAAGTGGACGATGCACTGCTGCACGACCGTCTGCTCCCAGGTGGTGTTGATCGCTTCCGGGAGGCTCTTCAGCCCGTCGCAGACGGCGATGAGCACGTCGTCGACGCCCCGGTTCTTCAGCTCGGTGAACACCTG
>JBKEBU010000139.1:0-12707 GCA_047973325.1 Propioniciclava sp.
CATGAGGATCAACGGCGCAGCCCAGGACTCACCTGGGGTCACGAATACAAGAGATCAGCTGCGACACGCAACTAGTAGTCTGTCGCAGCTGAGATGTGTGGTACCGAGCGGCGTGAGGTGGGTTCTGGGCAAGAGGGGGATCCGGACTCGTAGCCGCGGTATCGATGTGGATCACCGGCGCGGCCCAGGACTCACCTGGGGTCACGAATACAAAAGATCAGCTGCGACACGCTACTAGCCCTGCCCAGCAGGGACTAAACCGGCTAGGTAGCGGAACGGAGGGGGAAATCGACCCGGGTGAGCAGATCCTGTTCCGCGACCTCGTTCGGATGGTTGAGATAGGTCTCCCGGGGCGGCCCAGCGATTTCGTGGCCGTGGTGTGCCACCCATTCAGTGACCGCATGGTAGGCGGGGCCGATCTCACGATAGGGGCCGCGATGGACGGTGCTAGCCATGGCGCCACCCTCCAGTTCTCGGCTGTAGCTCTCCCCACGTCCGGCGAAGTCCCCCGCGATCGGGACGCACACCTCAATGCCACCGCTGGTCTCCTCGTCGATCACGTCGTGGTAAACCAGGACCGGAGGACCGGCTGGAGTCAGCCCAGCCATCGTGATGGCCGGGATCAGGGTGGCGAAGCTTCGATCAATGTCTTCGCTCACGGTACGCAGGCTGGTCGTGACCTTCACTGCGGCCACCCGGACGGGTTCAGCGCGGCGGATGTGGATGTCATAGGGCATGAGGACAACTCCTTTTCTGATGAGGTTCTCGAGGTAGGCGAGCATGCGCTCCTGGTCGGCCAATCGCCGGGCCAGACGTTCCCGGTGGGCGAGAAGCAGGTCGTGGACCTGCGCGGGCTCATCGGCATTGAGGACGATCCGGATCTCATCGAGCGGCATCTCCACCGATCGCAACGTCCGGATTGCCTCGGCGCGGCCCGCCTGGGTGAGGTCGTAGTACCGATAGCCCGATGACGGATCAACCTCGGCCGGCTCCAGCAGTCCGATGTCGGCGTACAACCGCAACGCCTTGACTGACAACCTGGTCATCTTCGAGAACCGCCCGATGGGTACTACGGTCATGTCGCATTCCTCCTGACACCGCCCAGCGTCAAGGCTCCCTCAAGGGGAGAGTCAAGTCCAGGATCGGCACATCCGTCAGCACTACGTGGTCGCCTCCCGTATCATCCGCGCCACCCCCGAGGCGATCTTCGCCGTTCTCGCGAATGCCGCTCACCATCCCAAGTTCGACGGCTCCGGCATGGTGCAGCGCATCCGCGGCGAATCTCCGGTTGGCCCGCGTGCCACGAAACCACCAGACTGCTATTGAGGCCAGCCTGCTGCATGGCTGTTTGTTGCGTCCTGAATGGAGTGTCCCGACACAGGAAGATCACCCCAGATTCCGGTGGAGAACAAGACAAGGACCGCGTCGAGCATTCTCGCTGGCGGGGTCACGATCACCGAGGCGTGAGGCGTGAGCTGGTAGCTATTCGTCATCCGGTGTGGCCAGGATAGCCAGGATCTTGTAGATAAGGTAGATGATCAGAGAGCCCACCGCTAACACCACTATTCCGATCACCCGGGCAGTTTGGGCTACGTCACGGGAAATACCTGATGCTGTCAAGGTGGCGATCCCGGTTACAACCATAAATGGGATTCCTGCCAGGTAGCGGCTGAATCTTCCAAATACGCCAAGAAAAGCGGCAGCTAGGATGGCTATCAGCACCAGCGATATGGCCAATAGCGACAGCATATTGGGCTTCATTGGTCATCGCCATCTAATCCTCTCGATTGTTATTCCCAGTCCGGACTCTTGGGCGGGCCCGGTTCTCAGACGTGCTACGCGAGCGAGGTAGCGAAGTGGTTGGAAGGGTCATGGCCACCCCTAGGGTGTATAGCTCCGTGGGTTCAGAATAGCCGGATCGCCTGCCTTGTGCTCCGATCGCTGATCGAGCGGGCGAAAGCTGAGCCACGAAGAGCAACAACGCTCACGAACGGGTCCAGGCAAGGATGGCTCGGGCAGCCTACCTCGACCTGCTTGTCCTTTACCAAAGGAACTACCCATCAGTGTTGTCGGTTGCGCAACCCGGATGGGCGTCAGTCAGTGCACTACCGGGGACTTGCCAGACTGCTATCAGGACAGGACAGGCCCGCCGGGTTGCATTTCAAGGAGTGAGCCGTGGTCCACACGTCGCGTACAGGACAGTCACCAACAAAGAGCGGCGGCAGGATAGCCGTAAGTCAGACCCGCCCACCAGATCATCCGGCACCCGCTGCGCAGAGACCGCCACCCGCCTCAAGGAGTCAGACCAGCCGGCCCACCAGATCCATAGTGGATAACCGCTAAACTATCTTCGCACGGCAGCTACCAATGCTCCACAAGAGCCGTAACCTAAAAAGTCCCAAATGTTTTCGCCCAAGAAAACGAGGACCCCATCCGCATATCTCCGATCTCTGGAAGTCATCCTGAAACTAGGCAGCTTGCTAGACCAACTGTACCTCTTTAGTGAAGACTTGAGTCTATTTGCAGCCCGTTTCACAACAGCAACAATCGCCTTCTCGGCCCCACCTGGCTTTTTGATTGCACGAGCAACCTTAGCGGATTTACGTGAGATTTAATAATACCTGAAGCTATTCTTGCCAGCTTAACCGCGGTGAAGGTGAGTGCAATCTCCACTGCGCACTTTCCAGCCGTCGCAACCCACCATGCCCAACTAGGATCAGCAACAACAGGGAAAGTAGCCCCGAGTGTGTACATGCTGCCGGATAACATTCCCCGGCAGAACTTCATATCGGGTGTCAAGAACTTGCCCCACGGCATCGCGCGCCCATGCCGCTCGAATAGAACCTTGGATTTCTCCATGGGCATCGACTAAATTGAATCCACCATCGGCAGCGCTCTGCAGCAAATATCCTCCTGGCAGGGTATACTGAAAGTCCACATAGGAAATTGAGGGATCTTCGATTCTTACGACGATCTGACCCTCCAAGTCTTCGGCCACCTGGGAGACCGCTTTGGTCCCATCCGAGGAATCGGTGAGCACCACGCCCTTCTCTGACGTCACAGGTGAGACATCCCTAGGGATGCGCTGATTAATGCTGTCCTGTGCGGTGGACATCCAGCCCCAGAGTCGCGGTAGCCCGGGTACTGACGAATCTGTCAGTACCCCTGCTTAGAGTGCAGATCATGGATGCTGTCGAGACGATCATCTGGTGGATTTTCGCAACAATCTTGGGTGGGATAGCCCTCGCGGCGGCAAGCTTCTGCTTCCGATATGTCGCCTGGCGCGGTCGGCGACATATCGACCGGATCCTGAGTCACGTCCCTTCCTGGCGGTACGCGGCACCACGAGCTTTGCTCGCTGGCACCCTGGTCGGCTTAACCGCTCTCATCCTGCACTTCCCTGCCCAGCCCCCGTGGGCGGTGGTGACCAACCGCCACCCTACCGACGAGGTCGGCCCGCTCATCTTGCTTGGAGCCGCAGCAGCCATGCTCACCCTGCTGCTCTCCGCAGTCAACCGGCTGCGTGAAACCAAGCAAGATGCTGTGGTCGGGGCCAGATATCTGGGCCAGAATATCGATACCCATCTCACGCTCCCCTGGGTCCGACTGCTGGACGCACCCACATTCGTCGGAGCAGCAAGTTTCCTCTTCGCCATCCCGATCTTCTTACACTGGCTGCCACGACATCCACTCTTTCCGGCCACACCTGATTGGGGCCCGATGGCCACTTTCAGCCCGTTCCAGTTCGCGCTAGCGCTGTGGTGCGCGTGCTTCGGACTCGTCGGCGCGTTGCTGCTGTTGAACGCGATGAGCGCACTGAGAGCCGCAACCACCTCGATCCTGTACCCAACGTGGTTGCGAGCCCAGATCAGGTCTGAAGTCGGGCGCACGGCGGCGATGGAGTTCAAGCAGTTGCCCCAGCAGGCCCGCCGTTGGGATCAGCACCGGGTCTACGAAGGCTGGGTGTTAGCTCACCTGGCGGAGGCGCACGAGATTCCGGAAGGAGAACAGTCCGAATACCTGGCCTTGACTCTGGGAAAACCCCTTCGCACCCACTTCCCCGCGCCAACCACCGGTTGGAAGCACCATGCCCGGCGCGCGCTACGCCGCGGTTTCGCGACCGCACGGGGCATCCTCCCAGCACCAGTTGCCGGCCTCTTCACAGCCTGGAACGAAGGACAGTTTCGTTCGAGACTGGAAAACCATCAGGAGCGTCACCAGGGCATCATCACCGCATTGCTGTCCTGGGCGGACCGTGACGACATTTCCGCGACCATGCGCGCGTGGCTGGTGGCAGCGGGCTTGGGCGAGGCACTACGAGCAGACCAGGAGTTCGCCACGTTGATCACCGAGGAGGACACCACCCGTGGCAGCATCGCTCAGTCGATAGCGATGCGGAACCCCGAAGCAGTTCTGCATCAGGCCAAAGGGCTCGTTCCTCCCTGGGGACGGCAGGACCAATCGACGCCTGACATCCTCGCTATTACCGGAACCGTGTTTCATCGATTGAGCCAGACGCTGCTCGCCCCCGGCCCCTTGACGAGAGCTACCCCGGGGGCAACCACGGTGACTCAGCAGCTCTTGGCAGCCAGCCATCGGCTCGTTCATGGCCCCACGCAGGCATTCGTCCACCGCACGGTGATCCGTGCCGCCGTCACGCTCGCATGCGAGGATCGCGGCAGCTCTTCCCATGACCTGCACGCTTACCTCACTTCACTGCAGTCTCGCCCCGCCCACACGCTGAGCGCCCACCCAACCCGTGATAGCGAGGCTATTCAGGAGGTGGCATTCGCAACGCTTCTTCCTCTGGGCAGCAAAGCACCCGAGGAGATCTCCCAGCTCCTCGAACTCACACGCGGGTGGCAGATTCCTGCGGCGTTTCTCCATATGCTCTACTACGCCCGCCGCAGCCACCAGCAGGTGCCCATGAGTCAGCTATGCGCATTTTTCCCACATCTTCACGCCCTCCGCTACTTCTCCGACTCGGATCGCGATGAGATGCGTGAGCCTGCAGCCTCCTTCCTAGCTGACCAGAGCCAGCTCAGTCACTTCGTGCGCAAGGATGACATCCAGTGGCTCTTCGACTCACTCCATCGACCGCTATCCCTGGACCTCGTCATACAATTTCTGGCCAGACCAGCGGATCGACACTTCAGCGATTTCACCCTCATTGACTTCCTTCGCTGGCACGCGCTGGCTAGCGACTCGATACCCGGGTTTTCGTGGACAAGACTCCACGAAAATGAAAACTGGGAAAACCTGGTCCCCCACGCAGATTCCATCAAGGCTCTCGCGGACGAATGGAAGGCGGCCCTACCAGAAGCAGCGGAATCTCTCGAATATCTGGCCTTCGACATCCGGCCACCCAGTTCAGCTGCGTAGGAGGCCCCTCCGATCAGGAATGCCATCTCTGCGCTGGCCAGGCATACCGACCGTTCGGTTCGGTCACCGCCGCACCGACAGTGCCATCAGAGCAACCCCCAAGCCGAGCCGCACCGCCGGATCAGTGAGATCACACCCCAGCAACTCCTGCACCCGGGCCAGCCGATGCTTGACGGTGTTGTAGTGGACCCCTAGCTCGCGGGCGGTCAGCGCCGCATTCCCCTGCCCGAGAAAATGCGCCACCGTCTCCGCCAATTGCCCCTGGTGACGTTCATCATGCGTCAGCAAAGGGCCGAGTTGGGTGGCGATGAAATCATCAGCCAGGTCCGGGTCGGCGGCCAGCAGAATCCGCTCCAACCCCAGATCTCCGTGGGTCGCTACCGAACGGCCCGTGCGCGAACCCAACTCCAGCACCGCCCGGGCCTGAGCATGCGCCCGCGGCAGGTCATCCACGCCAGCCACCTCCGAACCGACGGCCACCACCACCGCGTCGCCCATCTCCCCCAGCACCTGATGCCAGCGGTGCGCCCAGGCCGACAACCGCTGCGCGCCCGGCCGCACGAAGGCCACCAGCTCCCGACCACGCGACCAGACCAGAGGATCGTGGAGATCGGTGTCGGCCCGCGTCTTCGCCAGGGCCAACGCGGCATCCAGGCCCTCGGGTAGCGCGGCCAGGGCTACTGTCCGCAGGTCCTCCAATCGCCAGCCGTAGTGCTGCGACCGCTGACCCACAAGCATCTTGTTGATGGGCGGACCGGCCACCAGTTCCTCCAGGTAGGTCAGCCGCATCAGCTCATCCAACTCGGCGGTGGCATGCAGCTGAGCCGCATAGAGCCCGGCTGCGAAGCCCGCTTGGCGAACCACTCGATGCTCCTCCAGGGTCAGCGGATCGACGCCGCCGACCTCGAGCATCCCCTCCCGATCTCCGGGGAGAGCCACCTGTTGCACGGGGAGCCCGGCAGGCCAGTCTCCAGCGCGACCATCGCGGAGGGCCACGCACGTCACCCCGGCAGCCGACAACCGCACCACCCGATCGAGGGCCAGGGCCAAGGCCCCAGCGATCTCCTGCAGACCACCACCGGTGAAGGCGATTCTGGTCAGCGTCTCAGCCACCGAATCCCCCTCGGCGACATCCGGCGTCTCATCCAGCAAGAGGGCGAAAACCGCGGTGAGCACATCACCGAAGACCACACTGTCCGGAATCACCACCACCGGAAATGCGGCCCTCTCAGCCACCGCCAATGCCGCTGCCGGGAGCGACTCAATGTAGCGATTCAGTTTGATAGCCAGCCCAGCCACCTGGTGTGCCACCAGCTCCTCGACCAGGCTAACCAGCCCGCCCTCCCGATCACGCAGCGGATAGGCGGTTGTCAACAACAGGTCGCCGGGGTGAATGAAGGCCTCGATATCGGGGACCTCCATGATATTCGCAGCAGTGACCTGGCGCCCCAGGCCGGCGGCCCCGGCCACCAATCGGGATCCACGCAGGGCCGGAATCCGCAGCGCCTCGCGGACAGAAAGTCCATGCACGAGACCATCGTATTGTCTGATTTACACAATGTTCCACCCTTGTAACGCAGGTTTCATGTATGTTTCGGACGCTCCTTCTGCGCCTACGATCCCTGCATGACCGTCGCCACCCGGCCTGGACCCTCCCAGCTGGCCCGCCGCCACTGGGGAGCGCCCCGCACGCTCCAGCACACCCGCGTGGTCCACCGTGGGCAACGCGTCTGGGTGCTCCGCACCGCCTCGGGCGAGCTCTGCCACCTCACCCCAGACAGCCAGGGCCTCACCCCCGGCGGGATCACCATGGCCCACGACTTCGCCCAGACCACCATGGAATTACTGAGCACCGCCGCGCTGCCCACGGCATCCACAAGCCTCCGACCCACCCCGCAATCGCCGCACCCACAGCGGCTAGCCCAACTACACACCCGCCTCGCTCACCACCCGCGGCCAGACCCAGCCCTGCCCGATGCCGCCAGCTTGGCCACCGCCCTGGGCGATCACCCAGACCGGGTGCGCGAGGTTATCGGACGTGGGCACGGCCAGACCCCTGCTGGCGATGACCTGATCCTCGGCGTGCTCCTGGGCCATACCTTGACCGGTGCCGCTCGACGGCCCTGGCTTGCGGCTGCCGTCGCTGAGGCGCTGCCTGCCACCACGGCCACCTCACGGCACCTGCTCAACTGGGCCACGCGCGGCGAATTTCCCGACGTCCTGGTAGATGCCGCCGCCGCGCTCACCGGCGGCCCCGGATTCAACCACGCCGTGGATCGGCTGCTCGCTTGGGGGGCCTCTTCCGGGTGGCACGTCGGCTTGGGGCTGTCTCGGTCCGCCCGACCTGATCTGTTACCTGAGAGGAATGCCGCATGATTGGGGTTACCACCTTCCCCCGGCTCTACCGCGATTCGGTCACGCTGATGGCGCTGGCCGCCAGGCTGGAGAAGCTCGACGATGTCGAACGGGCGGGGGTGATGATGGCCACCCCGGCCAACCTGGAGATACTCGTCGAGGCAGGCCTGGTCACAGCCGACGCGGCCTGGGCGCCCGACGATCTGGTCGTGGCCGTCCGGGCCGCCACCGAGGACGCCCTGGAGGCCGCCGCAAACACCGCCCGCTCAGCCCTCAGTGGCGACGGGGCCGACTCCGACGGCTCCGGCACCGGAGAGCCGCAGCCGACCTCCATCACCGAGGCTCTCGATCAGGGGGCGCTCGCCAACCTCGCCTGCATCTCCGTTCCTGGAGACTATGCAGCCTCAGTGGTGGCCGACGCCCTGCACGCCGGACTGCACGTGTTCTGCTTCTCAGACAATGTGGCCTTGGACGACGAGATCCGGCTCAAGGCCCTCGCCGTGGAGAACCGGCTGCTGCTGATGGGCCCCGACTGTGGCACCGCTTTGGTGGACGGCGTCGGGCTCGGTTTCGTCAACGAAGTCCGCCCCGGCCCGGTAGGCATCGTGTCGGCCTCGGGGACCGGCGCCCAGGAGGTCGCCTGCCTGCTCGACCATACCGGGGTCGGGATCAGCCAGATCCTTGGCGTGGGCGGTCGCGATCTCTCCGCCGCAGTCGGCGCCAGCATGACCCGGCTGGCCCTCGACCTGCTCGACGATGACCCCGATGTCACCGTGCTGGTGCTGGTGTCGAAACCACCAGCACCGGAGGTGGCCGAGCGGGTCCTGGGCTGGCTGGCTGAGCGAGCGACCCAGGAACGCCCGGTGATCGCCTGTCTGCTCGGGGTGCCCGACTCCGGCGCTCCCGGACAGGATCCGTTGATAATCCGGGGATCATTGGAGCGCGCTGCCGCAGCGGCGGCTGTCGCAGCTGGCTGTGAGCCGGTCGCGGCCACCGCAGCCGCCGTAGCACCTGCCCGGCAAGAGCGACAGATTGTTGGCCTGTTCACCGGCGGTACCCTCGCCCACGAAGCCACTCTGACGCTGGCAGCGGCCGGAGCGACCGCCGAGATTCACGACCTCGGCGACGATCAGTACACCCAAGGGCGCCCGCATCCCATGATCGATCCGACTGCGCGGGCCGAGTGGATTCACACCCTGACCGACCACGCTCCTGGAGTTCTCCTCGTCGACGTGGTGCTCGGGCATGGCTCCCATACTGACCCCGCCGGGGAATTGGTGGCTGCGGTGCAGGCACTCCGGGATGGCAGCCCCGCCGGGGATGCGTGGCGGGTGGTCGCCACGGTCACCGGCACTGACAGTGATCCACAGCATTTCCCCACGCAGGTCGCCCGGCTCACTGAGGCCGGGATCGACGTCCACCCGTCCACGGCCGCCGCGACGCGGGCCGCACTCGCCCTGAGCGGAGACAACGCATGATCTTCAACGGCATCCAGGTGCTCAATGTCGGTCCATCCCTGATCACCGACGCGGTACCCGCCGCAGACAAGGTGCAGCTGGACTGGCGACCGCCGGCCTTCGGGGACGCCGAAGCCGCCGATCTGATGAGCCGGCTCACCTCCGCGGCGACCGACCAGGCGAATACGACGGCCCTGGCCCGAGTGCATGCTGTACAGCCGCGCTGGGTAGGGGTCCGGCCAGCCAGCGACGTTATCGAGTTTCTCGGGCAACGCGCCATGATGCACGCCGGCCCCCCGATCGCTTGGGAACGAATGTGCGCCCCCGTCCAGGGCGCCTTGATCGGGGCGACCCTCTTCGAGGGCTGGGCGACCACCGCTGAACAAGCCCGCACCTTGCTGGCCTCAGGCGCGATTGCGCTGGCACCCTGCCACGAGCATGGAGCCGTCGGACCGATGGCGGGCGTGATCTCCCCGAGCATGCCGGGCTTAGTGGTCACCGACGCTGAGGATCCGGCTCGCCGGGCATTCGCCACCCTCAACGAAGGCTTGGGCAAGGTTCTCCGCTTCGGCGCCTACGACCAGTCGGTCCTGGACCGGCTGGCCTGGTTACGCGATGTCGCGGGCCCGACGCTGGATGCGGCCATCACCGACCTGGACGGCATCGATACCTCAGCGCTGTTTGCGCAGGCGTTGTCCATGGGCGATGAGGGTCACAACCGCAATGTAGCCGCGACGTCACTGCTGGCGCGACGGCTCGCGCCCTCCCTGGCCGCGCTCCCAGATCGCGCCGCCGCCCAGTCCGTCCTGCACTTCCTGGCAGCCAACGATCATTTCGCGCTGAATCTCTCCATGGCGGGGGCGAAACTGGCCATGGATGCTGGTGCAGGCGTGCCCGGCTCCACCCTGGTGACCGCCATGGCCCGCAATGGAGTCGAGTTCGGGCTCCGGGTGTCTGGAACCGGGGGCCGCTGGTTCACCGCCACGGTCGGCCCAGCAGACGGGCTGTTCTTTCCCGGCTATGGCCCGGCCGACGCCAACCCCGACCTGGGGGATTCTGCTATCACTGAAACCCTCGGCCTCGGCGGGTTCGCCATGGCCGCGTCACCCGCCATCACCGCATTCGTCGGCGGCACCCCGGCCGACGCGCTGGCTGCATCCCGCTCCATGCGCCGGATCACCCTCGCCCCGCACCCCGCCTTCCCGCTCCCCGCACTGGGGTTCCAGGGAACCCCGAGCGGCATCGACGTGCTCAAGGTGCTGCGCACCGGCGTGCTGCCGGTGATCAACACCGGGATCGCCCACCGTGAGGCGGGCATCGGCCAGATCGGCGCCGGCGTCGTGACCGCACCATCCGAGGTCTTCCTGGCCGCGATCCGCGGGCTCACCGAGGTGGCGCGATGACCGGTTCAGCCCTGATCGCCATCGGCGGCAATGCACTCGTCCACGAGGGCGAGAAAGGCACCTTGGAGCTCCAGCATCAGCGGGCCGTCGACTTTGCCGCCACGGTGGCTGAGATCGTCGGCCGGGGCGTTCAGACGGTGATCACCCACGGCAATGGGCCACAGGTCGGCTACATCCTGCGGCGCGGTGAGCTCGTGGCCGATCTGGGTTCCCGGGAAGGACTACCGGCGCTACCGCTCTGGCTCGCCGTCGCCGATTCCCAAGGCGGGATCGGCCACATGCTCACGGTGGCACTCGACTCCGCGCTCGCCGCCGCGGACCTGCCGCATCGGGCCAGTGCCTTACTCACCCACGTCGAGGTCGACCCTGCCGATCCGGCCTTCACCGAACCCACCAAGCCCATCGGCCCGGTGGTGACCGCTGCCCGCGCGGCCGAGCTTTCCCGTCACGAGGGCTGGCACTACGGGGAAACCGGGAGCGACAGCTGGCGGCGGCTGGTGGCCTCCCCAGAGCCCATCACCATCCTGGAGACCGCAGCCATCACCGCCCTGGCTGCCGATCCCACGACGGTAGTCATCGCCGGTGGCGGCGGCGGAATTCCAGTCACCCGCACCCCCGATGGCTGGGACCCGGTCGATGCTGTGGTCGACAAGGATCGAACCTCGGCGTTGCTGGCGGCGGCTCTCGGCCTGGACACCCTGGTTCTGGTGACCAGTGTGCCCGCAGTCCTCATCAATGCCGGGACTCCTCAGGAACAATCCCTGGCCGAGGTCACCGCCGATGCGATGACCACCTGGCAGGCCGAAGGGCACTTTCCGCCAGGCTCGATGGGCCCCAAAGTGGCAGCCGCGCTGAGCTTCGTCAACGCAGGCGGCCGTCGGGCCATCATCACTTCCCTGGACCATCTCATCGCGAGCCTCGACAACCGGGCTGGCACCCGGATCACACCCACCGGAAGGCACTGACATGACCTCTGTTCCCGCAGACCCGTCTCCATTCAACCTGGCCGGCCGCACCGCGCTGCTGTGCATCGACTTCCAGCGCGACTTCATGGAGCCGGGCGGCTTCGGCGAATCGCTCGGCAACGACGTATCGACGTTGCGGGCCACCATCGAGCCGACCCAGCGGGTGCTGGCCCGGTGGCGCGAACGTGGCTGGCCGGTGATCCACACCCGCGAAGGCCACCGTGGTGACCTGATGGACCTGTTCCCGGCGAAACGCGACCGCGGCAATCCGACAATCCGCATCGGGGAGGAAGGGCCGATGGGCCGCCTCCTCACCCGGGGGTCGGCCGGACATGACATCATCCCCGAGCTGGCTCCGGCCGCCGGGGAAGCGGTTCTGGACAAGCCGGGGAAGGGTTCCTTCTACGCCACCGATCTGGAGACCCTGCTGCGCAGCCAAGGGATCGAGCGGCTCGTTATCACCGGCGTCACCACCGAGGTCTGCGTGCAGTCCACGGCCCGCGAGGCCAATGACCGCGGCTTCGATTGCTTGATCCTCAGCGACTGCACCGCCTCCTACTTCCCCGAGTTCCATACCTCCGCCCTGACCATGTTCGCCGCCCAGGGCGGGATCGTCGGCTGGGTCACCGATTCCGCCGCGCTGCTGTCCGCGCTCGACCAGGAGAACTGACAATGACTGCCACTACCGCTACCCCGACCACCGAATTCAAGGTCCCGTGGTGGACCAAGGGCGATCTCAACGGCTTCTTCGGCCTGGGCACGAACGTGCTGCTCAATGTGCTAGTGATCACCAGCCTGTCGCTCTACGTCGTCCAACTCGACCCATCGATAGTATTCGGGCGCATCCTGCCCGCCCTCGGGATTGCGCTGCCGCTGGGCAATATCTGGTACGCGATCCTGGCGCGCCGGCTGGCGATGCGGCAGCGACGCACCGACGTCACCGCGTTGCCGTATGGGCCGTCGGTACCCCACATGTTCTTCGTGGTCTTCGTGGTGATGCTGCCCACGCTGATAGCGTCCGGCGATGCGTTGAAGGCCTGGCGGGCCGGACTGGCGTGGGCATTCATCGTCGGCCTGATCGTGTGTATCGGCGCCGTCTTCGGTCCGGCTATCCGCCGCTACATTCCGCGGGCGGCGATGCTGGG